>NZ_CABKRX010000038.1 GCF_902374955.1 Bacillus massilioanorexius | reverse complement strand
CCTACGTTTTTTATTACTCATGAGTCCATGTGACTGATTTTCTTGTAGTGGGACAGCCTGGAAATTTGTCTCCTTGTTGAAGCACTACATGCTCACCATCTGCATCTATATAATGACCGGATTCCATTACTGTTTCTCCAGTTCTATGAGTATGACTAGCATGAGTCCAAACTGTATCACCTTCTGTAGACGGGCAGTTTGGAAATGTTTCTCCCTGTCTAAGTTCTTTTGTCTCTCCAGTAGAGCAAATATATATACCTGTTTCCAAAACAATATCTCCTGAATGATGATGATCTTTGAAGTGAGTCATAAATATCCTCCTATTTAATAGTTTGACACTTTCAGTATTCTCTCCGATCACTTACATTATTCGATATGTTTCTTCAACCTATTTACTAGAGATGCTTTGTTTTTAATAATTTACAAACCGAATATATTAATAAATATAAACACAATAAAGGGAACCAGCAGTGAAGGCAAGAGATTTAATGTTTTGAATTTTTTAATTCCTAAAATACTCAAACCTGAACTCAAAATCAAAACTCCACCGATAATTGAAATTTCAGCCAATAAATCTGTCGTTAAGAAATTCTCCATAAATTTTGCTCCTATATAAAAGAAGCCTTGCCACAAAAATAATACAATAGCTGCAGCAGATATACCTATACCAAACGTTGAAGCCAATACAATGGATGTAATTCCATCCAATATTCCATTTGTAACTAAGTATGTATAATTACCTTTTAAGGCAGCTTCTACTGGACCTAAAATAGATAAGGAACCTATACAAAATAAAAGTATGGCAGTTGATAGACCTTCCGCTAAATTACTTTTCGAAAATCGATTCACCAACTCACTAAATTTCCGATCAAAATTAAACTTTTCTCCCACTAGCCCACCTATTGCGAGACTTACAATAAAAAGGACTGGATAATTACTAGAAGGTAAATATTGAACAATAGCGTTAATCCCTAGAGCTGTCGCTGCCAATCCCATAGCCTGCATGAGAGCTTCTTGATACCCTTCTTTAATCCCCTTATTCAAAAAACTACCGATCGTACTTCCTATAATAATCATTATGCAGTTAAATATCGTTCCAATCATCTTACTCTCTCCTTAGATAATCTCGTAAAAAAAGAATAAACCCTCTAGTTACTAGAGGGTCAATGCTTTTGGATTGGAATCTGAATTTCAGTGACAAATTTTCCCTTATCATTTGTAAATCCATAATCTATTAAAGTAATTTCATAGGCATCGTCAATGATTGTATAGTTTTTTTTCTCTATGTACTCAATCAGCTGATCATAATAAGGACTAGCATCCTCATGTGTACCTTCAAACCGAACGGAAAGGTACTTTCCTTTCGGCAAAATTTTAGCTTCGGAATATCGATACGATTCGTCATCCACAATGATGAATATCGAATTATATTCATTAAAGATTCTATTTTTTAGATTATCAGCCGATATGGAAAATCCAACTTTACCTAAAAACACAGCTGATTTCATATTGGCATTGTTTTCTAGTACACGAATTAACATTTCAAAATCATTTTTCATATAAATTCTTTGTTTTAAATAAACCGCTGTCCGCTCAGGTAAGGCGTTTTCACAAATGCTATATAGGATATCTTGGCGAGTAGCATCTTTAATTTGTTCAATTCTTTTATCTATTTTCTGTTGTATTTGAGTAATCTCGTTTAGTCTTTTCTCTGTTTCAACCTTTTGCTTTTGTAACAGAAATAAAATCTTATCAATATCCCGATTATCTAAAAACTCTTTAATTTCTTTCAACGGAACGTGAAGAGACTTTAAATATAGAATAGTATTTAATTGTTCAAATTGATCGATTGTATAATATCTATAGCCATTGTTTGAATCTACATATTTAGGCTTAAACAAATGTATTTTATCGTAGTATCTTAATGTTCTAATGTCTAATTGAAATAGTTTTGACATTTCACCTATTAAAAATGCGTCGTTCATTATGTTCTCCTAAATCGGTTTATTTGGTACTGTAGAATGAAGAAATATATTGGCTGGTATCTTATATAAGTATCTTCAACATTCTCCTAATTCAGCAAAACGTTTAACTCGTGCTCCAATTTCATCACGTACACGCTGGAAGAATGCCCATTTTTCTTCTATTGTCCCTTCTGCTTTTGCTGGATCATCAAATCCCCAATGAATGCGATTGACAGATGATGGAGTAACTGGGCAATGTTCCGACGCATGACCACATAATGTAACCACCAATTCTGCATTGTTTAGAATATCAAGATCAATGATATCCGATGTTTGATGAGTAATATCTACACCAACTTCTTTCATAGCTTTCACTGCATTTGGATTCAAACCATGCGCTTCAAGTCCCGCACTTTTAACATTCCATTCATCACTCAAATACTTTTTTGCCCAGCCTTCTGCCATTTGGCTACGGCATGAATTCCCTGTACACAAAAAGTAGATGATCTTTTTATTATTCATAGTCGTTTTCCTCCTGATGTCTCAAGAACAGATTCATATTTTCCTAGTTCTAAAATATTTCTTTTCCCAGTGCAATGCAACATGCACAAGGGCAATCAGTACAGGTACTTCTACCAAAGGACCAATGACAGCTGCAAAGGCTGCTCCACTATTAATACCGAATACCGCAATAGCAACAGCAATAGCTAACTCAAAATTATTACTTGCAGCTGTAAATGAAAGTGATGCCGTTACAGGATACGATGCTCCCGCTTTTCGTGATGCAAAGAAAGAGACTACAAACATAATTAAGAAATAAATAAGTAGAGGAATCGCAATACGAATCACGTCTAATGGTAACTCAATAATTTTGTCTCCTTTTAATGAGAACATCATAAAAATAGTAAAGAGTAAAGCTATTAATGTTAGTGGAGAAATCTTCGGTAACAATTTCGCTTCATACCATTCTTTCCCCTTTACTTTTAAACCAATGTAACGCGTTAGCATACCGGCAAAGAATGGAATGCCAAGATAGATGAGAACACTTTTCGTAATATCCCACATTGAGATAAATACAGATAAATTTTCCAGTCCAAATACACCAGGCAATACGTTTAAGAAAAAGTACGCAAAGATAGAATAAAACAAGATTTGAAAAATCGAGTTAAAAGCTACTAATCCTGCGACATATTCACGGTCTCCACGAGCTAAATCGTTCCACACAATCACCATGGCAATACAACGTGCTAAACCGATCATAATTAAACCTGCCATGTATTCTGGATAATTATGTAGAAAAATAATAGCTAAGAAAAACATTAAGACAGGCCCTAATAACCAGTTCTGAATGAGAGAAAGAAGTAATACCTTCCAATCTTTAAAAACACGCCACATCTCTTCATATTTCACTTTTGCAAGTGGGGGATACATCATTACAATTAATCCAACTGCAATCGGAATCGAAGTCGTCCCTACAGAAAATGTATCTAATACATTCTTAAAACTTGGTGTAACCACACCAATCAACACCCCTAAAGCCATGGCAACAAAAATCCAAACAGTTAAATAACGATCTAAAAAGGAAAGTTTCTTTGTTAAACTTTTCTCTGGCATTATCCTCTTCCTCCTATTCTAGATAGTTGTTGAACAATCCGAA
Source organism: Bacillus massilioanorexius (assembly GCF_902374955.1). Lineage (GTDB taxonomy): Bacteria > Bacillota > Bacilli > Bacillales > DSM-1321 > Bacillus_AD > Bacillus_AD massilioanorexius. The sequence continues at coordinate 19,173 of NZ_CABKRX010000038.1, read as the reverse complement.
CAGCTTATCACAGGTGCCTCATCTAAATGATCAATGATAGTCTGTATATATGGTTGTTGAACCTCGTTTAATCGATAGTGCTTCCATGTTCCTTTACGTCTTTCTAAAATTATCCCAGCATCTTTTAACTTTTTCAGTTGTTGACTAACAGCTGGTTGTGAAATATTAAGTAGATCGACAAATTCACACACGCATACTTCACCATTTTTGAGATAAGCTAAAAGTTTTAAACGATTCGGGTCACTCACTGTTTTAAGCAGTTTAGCCATTATTTCGATATTTTCCATTCTCAGCCCTTCCTTTCCTATACATCCGACATTACATAACATTTCCCTTATATAATTATTTACTTATATTATAATCCTATGCATTTACTTTGCAAGTATTACTTCCAAAATAATAACAATCTTCTTTTTTTAAAGGCTATTTTCGTATACTTTATTGCCTATACACATGTAAGTAAATATAGGATAAGTCTACGATTACTGATGTCCGTAGAGTGGGCGGTGAGCGCCTCCTTTTGGGTCTCGCCTATCCCGCTGTGCAGCATCTAACAGAACCTTTTTAAAAAAAGGACACCTCTTCAAAGGCATCCTTTTACTTTTTCTGTCATCACTTGTGTATAAAGATCAATAGCTCAAATGAATTTGAACGATTTCAGAACGACTATTTGTTCTAATTGGTGGTCCCCAGAAACCATAGCCTGATGAAACGACTGAATGAAAATCTCCTTTTTGTAAATATCCCCAATCATTTTCATAAATTCGTTGAGTTACTAATTGAAAAGGTGCCACTTGTCCTCGATGTGTATGACCAGAAACCATCAGATCTATTCCTTCCTGCTGGGCAATGCCTAATTCATATGGTTGATGATCTAACAGAATAATAGGCTTTGATTTATCAGCACCATCCATTAATTCAGCAATTGTCATACGCCCTTTTTCAGTCTTATCTTTACGACCAATCAATGTGATAGAATTTGCAACAACTGCAGTCTCATCATATAGAACATTCATATTGCTATCTTGCAAAACTTTAATAAGCTTATCTGTATCTCCTTTATCATGATTACCGAGAGAAACATACACTCCATATGTTGATTTCATTTTTGCAATAACTTTTTCAATGCCTTGCTTTGAATAGGAGTCCATTTTATCATCCACAATATCTCCTGGAAATAAGACTAAATCAGCCTTTAAATCATTGATTTCTTTCACCATTCGCTCTGCATGATGTTTATTTGATAACACACCAAAATGTGTATCAGCCACCATCACAATATTTAATTCTTTCTTTACTTTATCTTGATTGGATAAGTTGACATTATATGTACGAACTATCGGACTATAGGCATTGAAAGTACCATAACTAAAAACAGCAATGATGACTATGATAACGCCGATAGCTCCTCCTTTTTCTACTCTGCGACGAGATAATTTCGTTAATCGCAGAAACGCAACAACAATATGTATTAACGGAACGGAGAAAACGAGAATATAAAATAGAGCAAACCAATATGACCCTATAGCTCTTATTAGATCGATACTCGTTATGGTTCCAATGATAAAAGCATTCGCTAATAAAATGAGTAAACCATAATATATAATTTTGAAAGACTTAGAACGACATGGCAACAACCACTTCTGTACCATTCTAGCCAAATAAAAACTAAGCAAATTATATATGGCTAGGACCCCAATGATTTCAAGCCAAATGATCATAATCGAAATCACCTCTATTTTTACAACATTTATAACAATCTATTTCATTTTAGTACACTTAAACATCAAAGAATATTTTTAGTAAAGAGAATTTATGAGGTCAAAAAAATCATTCATAAATAAATGTATGAATGATACTAATGTGAAGGAACTTTATATGTATATACCCATTACAGATTTAATTAAGGAATGGAATCAAGAAGCCCAAGTTTAATTCAACATCAATAACGAAAGTCCTCCTTAAGCTATCTATTCATTCATGGCAAAAAAGACTGTTCATTGAACTGCACCCCCATTATTAGTTTTGTCTAACAATAGGAGTGCAGTTCACATCACATGATAAGATCGATTGGAGAGATGACAGAGCAGCAGGAGAAGTAAGATCCCACAGACATTATGTACCTGGGGAGGCTCACCACCTGCTCCTCGGAAAACCTTTATATACAATAAATGTCTTTAGTATTCCAAGACAACTCGTTTCATTTTATATTTCATATTTCATTTTGTTTAATATGAGTAATTAACACCTCAAGCCAATCTATTGTGTGCTGTGCCCTACTTGAAGAGTATCCTCGAATAAACTCCAAAAACTTTTCTTTCGTTTCATCTACTTTAATAAATTTCTCGTAATTCGTTATATGATCCCAGCGATTCTTATATGATTGTAGTTTTTTTTCTAAAATCAATACGACTTTATCACGATCTACATGCTGCAAATTTGCTAAACCAATAATCATTTCATTGATCATTGAGGCATTTTCAAATAATTTATAGATTTTTTTAGGCAGTGCTTCTCGACCTTTTGGTGTAATAGCAAATACCTGCTTGTCTGGTCGATGTTCTTCACGAATGACTTCTACCACTTCGATTAAGCCTTGCTTAGTCAACGCTTCGAAATGATAATATAGTTTACTTTCCGTTAGGCCAATAAATTCATCATAAGGAATGGGTTCTGACAATTGTTTTTTTAACTCATATGGGTAATTATTGCCTTCAATAAGTTTACTCAATATATAGATTTGGATTGCCATGCTTTATGCTCCTTCAACAAGAGTGAGTTTAACCTATTGTAACAAAACTATGCTGTAATTTCAGTACCATTCGTAATGCTATCTGTTTCTACCGTTTCCTCTACTAATACTGGTTTGTGTAAAAACGCCACAATTAAAATATTAATGAGCATTGCTCCAACACCAACAGCTACCATCATCCAATGATAAGAGGTAGAACTAATATCACTGTATAACATTGCAAAATAACCTTGAACAGAATAGTACATAGGTGAAATATAACTCATCCATTCATATGGTAAGTACATCATATCGCGTGTAATGGTTGCACCGTTTGAGATTGTTTGCACTAATAAAATAGGCAAGTTCAGAATCATACCACCTTCACCAACTAAGAATATTAATATGGCGGCAAAGTTAAAGCAAACCATATAGTTTAAAATTTGGTGTCCGAATAATGGTAAGAACATGTCTGCACCATGATTTGAGATTAAATAAGAGATACCAAGCCCTAATGCTGAAGAAACAACAGCGATTAATAATGCTGCTAATTGAACATATATAAATAAACGTGTTCTACTCGCTTTATTACGACTTGATTTATACGCACCGACTAATTGCATCGCGCCAATCATCGCTCCGACATAACCAGCCATTGTTAGGAACATTGGAAGCATATTATTATGCATACCATCTGGAATTTCATTAATTTTCACTAAATTCCCAACATACTTTGTTTCAATCATTTTAGCCATCTCAGCTGCTTGGTCTTTTGGAACATTTAAATTCATTAAAACATTTTGTGCGGTTTGTTCTGAAAACTGCGTACTTAATTGATTATTTATTTCGTTTACCACTGATGCCATGGATGAAGATACAACCGTTGCATTCGCACCATTTGTTGTAAAGTCGATACTTGATGAAACTTTTCCACTTTGCATATCAACAGAAAACGTTTTAGGAATATGGACAACTAGTGCTAAATCATTTTCATCTAACTGAGATAACGCCTTTTTATTCGTCAAATCCATTTCAACTTCATCAAATGGCAAATTTTCCTTTAGCTGTTTTGCAATCATTGCTCCATACTCGCCTTTATCATCATTCACAATAGCGATTGAAAGTTTATCGATATTATTTGGTATAGCCGAATAGCCAGGAAGAAAAATACCGAGCATTGCGATAGCATAAAAGATTCCCATAAATATCGACGCGATCGCTCCTCTAGTTTTTAAAAACTCTTTAAATTTCATTTTTTATTTTCCTTCCTTTAATAGAATTATATACTTTTTAAAAAGTACTTTAATTAGAGTATTTTAGTAGTTTAATCCATACCTTTCTTAAAATCAAGTAAAAAGAACCATTAAATAAATAGAACTTAGAAGTAGGAACTAAAAACTTCTTATAGAACGAAGCTACTTCATTCAAAACAGAAAAAAGACTGTTCAATGACAGTCTCGCTCTTCTGCTCTAGCATCTGTTTACTTTTCTTACTGTTTGTTACTAAATGATTTTAAACTAAAGAGGCAGCCTATCCATATTGAAGAGAGCTACTTTATTTAATTCATGAAAGTGATGAAATAAAGTATCACAATCATCTTTTTCCTATTTTATCCACATCAAGCACTTGTATCTTCACCCGTTAAATATTTACGCAGATGTAAATCAGAGAATCCAAGTTCATGTGCATCATCTCTTCTATTACAATAGTATACCTTTTTTATACCTGCCCCAATAAGCGCTGATACACATATTGGACACGGTTCATAGGTTGCGTATATAACACAGTCTGATAAATTGAAAAGCAATTGCTTTCTATAATCCATATACTTTATTTTTCTATTATTTCATTTAAGCGATGATCCGATAGCTAAGTTACCATTTCAATGAGTTCAAGAACAAATAAATATCCTCATAAATTTTCTCACGTTCTTCGCCTAACGTTATGATGTGACCGGAGCGTTCTTACCACTCAATTTGTTTATCCTCTGTATTTACACTATCAAAAATAATTTGTGCGCTTTTTTGTATAGCGGGGCATCTAAACTACCTTGTAAAACAAAAAGTGGCGATTTGATAAAATCTAATTTTTCTCTTGTATTAACAATAAACTGTTGTAGCTTTTTTAAGTTTGGTACAGGATTTTGTTCAAAGGCATTCATCTCAGCAATAATTTGCTCCTCGTCCTTTCCTTCGAACTTCTTATAGCTTTTCCCATAGTCTTGTACACGTTTAAAAAGTTCATCCGTACTTTTCTCTAAAATGGGAGCACACATAGAAATAATACCTTTAATAGATAATTCTGCTCCGATTCTTATTGAAAAAACTCCACCTAACGAAACACCAGCAACAGCTATCTCATCGAACCCTTCATCTATAAGAAAAGTATATCCATCCTTGACGTCTTGCCACCAATCAGTGGGTTCAGTTTGAACAAGTTTTTCTGGTTCCAACCCATGTCCACTATATAATGGAGCATAACAAGTATAACCTCGATCATGTAGATACTTTCCTAGTTTTCTAACATCTACCGTATTACCAGTAAACCCATGTAACAAAAGTACCGCTTTATTCCCTCCTCTATAGAAAAAAGGCTTAGGTGCCACTACTTTCATTATATTTAACCCCTTTGTCTGTGAAATTATGTTGCACTAAATATAACACTTTATCTAATGAAAGTAGAGTTTCAAACCTCCATAACTTTATGGAATTTTCCTCATTTTAGAATGCTTTTACAAACAATTAGACAATTATTTTATTAATTGTTACTAGACAGGTATTCTTCTACATCTTTTGGAACTTTAAAACTAAGATTAAGCTTCTTTATTTTAAATGTGATATAAGGACTATCTTTATATGTAATAATAGTCGCTATTTGTTTAAGTTCCTTTTTATCTGTGCTAGACTCCCCAAGCTTAGTTGTATCCTCTTGGTACATCTTATAGATTTTCTCTCTAGTTACGTTTAAAGGAATATCCTTAATACGCCACTTATCCATTTGAAGTGAATGAACAAATTCATTAATGTCTGTTTTACTAGTAATTACATTTAAAACCGACTTTTGATTATCTACTGAAAGCACTTCTATCTTTTGGGCTTTTTCAAGATTCAAGTCTTTTTTCAGATTTTCTTTCTCTTTACTACACCCTAATAGAATTATAGATATACTAAAAAACAATATAAGTATCCTACTTATTTTTTTCATAATAATCTTCCTCTCAACACTCTATTTATTTAATCAGAGAACTAACAACTAAAAATTGTAAAAGTACTTATAAAAAAGCTGTTACACATAAAAAAACAACCTATAAAAATTTCATAAGATAGGAATTACATAATAAAAAAAGGAATAATAGTAAATAGGATTGGGTAGCCATTTATTATTTTTCTAGGAATAAGAAAAATCTACTTTTGGGAGCAACAGTCTTTTATGCTTACTGGTTTTAGTCGTTTACTTTGTTTATTGCTTAAATAGTATTTTATAAACCAATATCTAATGAATTGAATATCTCGATTAATTATTCATACTAACATGAACGATAAACTATTCGGAATTCTTTAATGAAGATGAAGGATATTTGAAGTGAGGTGCCTTTATGTTTGCTAATGCAAATACTTTTAAAATTATTGAATGCTCAAAAGATGCAATTGGTTGTTACATTAAATTAGAGATTAAACTACCTGACGGAACATCTATTATAAGATGGGACTTAGATAACTTTACGTATAAACAAATCAAAGGAATATTAAATAGAAAGTATTTTGATTCACTTTCAGTTAATTACAGTTACGAGATGTTACCTTATATCACTTCTGAACATGATACTGTCAAAAACACTCCCAAACACTATGGAAGTATTAGATATATAGACGGGAATAAAGGTAAAAATGTAATGTTTAATTGTTCTGAGTTGTTTGCTGGTAATATGGAGTGGTTTAGAAGATATGTAAGTGAAACAAAAGACATTGAGCATCTGTTCTGGGATAAATATATATAATCCTAAATTTAGTTGCATTTCATTCTGTAAAAAAGAGAGAATTTCTTTATAAAAATCCTCTCTTTTTTAAAAAATCACACCATTTAACACACATAGCCATGCTCTCGATTACTTGTTACTTTGTGTTTTTCTATTTGTTCGTTCTCGTTTTTCAAAGAAATGAATAATAGCATAACCACCTGCCACAAGAATAAGCGCTTGCACAATATTGAAAAACAGATTAGTTGATAGATTGAGTAACTGGCTAATAATTCCCCATAGGCAGAACCAACCTATTACACATGACCACTTTTTCATAAGAAAATCCTTTCCTTTCATTTCTTATAGCTTTTCTTAATATTATAAATTATATTTTTAAAAAAACTTATATTTTAAATAAACTAACTTTTCATAATGATGTTAAACATTCAAAGTTATGGCTGTGTGTATTAGAATTGTATAATATGGAGAAATCGGTAAAAAACCAAATTTTCCTTTTTTTAACTTAAAATTAGTCATTTCCCCTTGACTAATTGCATCTAAAAACGAAGAGGTAAATCCCGTTTAGGATATACCCTACTTCCATTAATCCAACTACAGCTGCAAATGCAAAATAGATTTCGACTAACACTAGTATAGTTACGACTATTTATTTTAATTTCATTTCCCTTTCGCTTCACAATATATACAAATATTGTCATTTCATTTATAGATTATATCATAACCTTATTGTTGTGATAATCCAAAATATTTCTTCCTGGAATAAATGAAGGTGGTGAGGTAAAGCTATAATCACTAATACAACTTTCTTCAAACAGGAAGATTTATTTTCATTATTGAAAAAAGCGGCGCATATTACATAAGGAGATATATGAAATGAAAGTTAGAACGAAAAAGTTACTCTCATTATCCCCTAACTCATTAATTATGGGAATGATCTTAGCTTTAGTTGGAGGATTTTTAGATGCCTATACTTATATCACGAGGGATGGTGTTTTTGCGACAGCACAAACAGGGAATACTGTATTGTTTGCGGTTCGAGCCGCAAGTACAGAATACAATGGTGCAATCCAAAATATCCCACCTTTTTTGGCTTTTATAGCTGGAGTCTTAGCAGCAGAATATATAAGAGATAAACATACTAGCCACAGACGAGCTGTCTTATTATTGGAATTTGCGATTTTATTTATAGTCGGATGGTTACCTGCTAGTGTGCCAAATATGCTGATTACTATGTGTATTTCGTTTGTATCCTCTTTACAAATTGCCACCTTCAACAAACTAGAAAATTGGAGCTATAATTCCACTATCACAACCGGAAATCTACGAACCGCAGCACAAGCTTCATATGCAGCTTTTGTAGAACATGATCCAGAGTCTATGAGGAAATTTAAAGGTTTTACTGCTATTATTCTTTCTTTTATTTGTGGTGCTTTAATTGGGACACTCTCTAGTACATATCTAGGAAACACATCTATCTGGATAGCAGCTGGAATTATTCTCATCACTGTGATCTTATATCATAGAAGTATAGAAAAAACTGAAAAATCACTTGAGAAATAATAAGAGACAATCCATATGACCATTCCTAAAGACTTACTAACTTGTACATGTCTCTTATACGGACAACCAAGAACCCTTTATCCATTCTAATGAGAGATTTTCATTCTCATCTCTTATGCAATAGCCAATGATTACCGATTAGCTACAATTCTATATAGTCTGAAGTAATTTCTCCTATCATCAATCATTATATAAATCATAAAAATAAAATAATTCAAAATTTTGTAAACCTATATCTATTTTATAATAAAGATATATCTAAAAATATGGCCAACCATGTAGATTAAGGTGATAGATGATGACGGTTCTAAGTACTTTATATAAAAGTAAAGATCTGTTTCAAAGGCTAGTGGACGCAACAAATATCCTAATAAAGACACCTGTCTTGTTAGAATTTACACTGCTATATGTACAGAAAGTGAAGCTGTAGCAATAGCACAAGAAATCGTTTTGTGGTCGTTCTTAATCAAAAAGACTTACTAGAAAAAGGGTTAGCACCATTAGGATACTATCAAAATTTACAAACCAACTTTTTAATATTTGATAATAATACAGATACGAACCAAAAGCTTGAACGCGAAATGAAAATGATTCAGATTTTAAATCAAGTAATTGAGAATAAAAGAGTCATTCCCTACTTTCAAGGAATTTATGATAATGAGAAAAAAATAATTAATAAATATGAAGCATTAATGCGTATAGAAGATAATGAAGGTATTATATATAATCCTTTTGAATTTTTAGATACAGCAAAGAAATATCATTTATACTCAGCATTAAGCACCATAATGATTAAAAAGGTTCTTTCTTTATTTGCAGGAAAAAAGACTATTGTATCAATCAATCTTTCTGCGGACGTTATCAATTTTAAAGATATTCGTCAATGTATTTATAACGAATTAGAAAAAGCGGGTAATGCTAGTAATATCATTTTTGATATTTTAGAAGATGAAGAGTTAAGAGATATAGAAGTACTTCGCGACTTTATTCAAACGGTTCGTCAGTATGGAGTTAGGATCGCCATTGATGATTTTGGAAGTGGCTATTCGAATTTCATAGAAATTGTTAAGATTGAGCCGGATCTTATTAAGGCGGATGGAAGTATCATTAAGGATATCAAGCATAATTCAATCATAAGGTACTAGAAAATATTGTAATGTTAACTATTATAGTATTTCCTCTAACTTATTAATTAAATCTAGTAAGGAAGTGGAATTCCTACTTGAATAAGTACGTATATCCCTTACAATTTTAACGAATTAAAAAAGCCGATTGGTTTTCTGAAACCAATCGGCTTTACCTATCATTTTTCTATATTATAAATTCACAGTTTCTTGCTTACGATCCTTTCTTAAATGCATTTGTTTCATGACAAATCTTGCTATCGGCTGTGCAAGCAACAATTCAATCCAAAATGCAATCGCAAAGTTTCTAGGCCAAATATGAAGAAAATTTTGAAAGGGCTCTAGGCTTATTTGTTTCATGCCTATCCACGTTCCTATGATCGTTAGCAAGAGCGATAACACGGTTACATTTAATAGCGTATTTAATAAAATTCGAGCATTGAATCCATCTGTTTGTCTCACGAATTTCGGTAGTAACTTACCGACAATTGGTCCTGCTATGAACCTTACTGAAAAAATAACGATTACCCACATAAACGGAATAATCTTTAATGTTTCAAAGTAAACGTCCTTACTAAAACCACGTTCCAACCCCATTATAATTGGAGCAATTGTGTTTACTGAAACAATTGAAATAATCAGTAGAAAGAGTATTCCCTCTTTTCCGTTTCGAGGCAGTCTTGTTTCCATATGCATATAGTTTGTCATCTCCATAAATAAAAAATTTCAGATGGCAGACGTATCGCAAGACATATATTTTTGGTCATTAAAATGACCAATATCTCTACACACTGATTTCATTATAATATCACTTTAATTTTAAAGATTTCAAGTAGGATTTAGAGAATTTTTATTGAATGCACTTTGAATATGAAACAAATGTTATCGCTGTCTTTACTTTAATAAGGAAACATCTTATTCTTTCATTCCATCAATCATGAGCACCATTTTCCTTTGCAGTTTGCATTCCTCCTTTACAAAGAAAATGATTTCCGCTTTTAAAGAATGATAGTATCTGGTTTTATGTTTGAATCATGATTCGTAAGAGTTTCAATACAATTTGAATGTATCATTCATTTCTAGGATCTGTCGATTTACCAAATGCCGAGGTATTTAACTACTTGATTCCCTGTGGAGAAATGGCAATAGGATTAGGTCTGATATTAGGATGTTTGACAACTTACGCTGCATTCTTTGGTATTGTCATGAATTTTTCTTTCTTAATGTCTGGTACAGTTTCTACCACTCCACAATATCTCTTAATGCTTCTTCCAATCGCGATTGCTAGAAACAATGCTGGTGAATATAGACTTGATCGTTATGTAACACCATTTTCACGTACAGATTTAATAATAATAACCAAACAATTGCAGCATAAAAAGCATTAAATCAATTGTAGTTCGCTTGTAGAGAATAGAATAATATCTTTTCTCTACAAGCTTTTTTATATTACTTACATCCCTTTAAAGCCATTGTTTTATTGGGCTATTCTATCGACACCTGGATTGTTTGGATCGTTTTTTCTTCTCGTGATATGGTGGAATTTTGATAAACGATTTTTGATTATCCAAATATTAGGCTACAAGCACTATAGTTGCAAAAGATATAGTCAGAATTTAATCAAGTGAAGTTTATGTTTGTCAGAAGCTTTTATAGGTACTATTTGGAATTGTATTCGTAGTCCTTTTTTTGCTGTTAATCGGAGCATCTCTTAATCGATGAAATTAATGTGTTTCTTATTCAATGTATAACGAAGACATAGACTATTCAAAAATGTCAATCATAAATTCACTCAAAAAACAATAGATGAATTATAACAATTGAAAAAACATTTCATAAAAACAGAGTCTTTTTGTCGGACTTTTCTCCTTGAATTTGTTAACCTCATGATGACAGTGAAAACCTGATTTTGATTTGCGTTTTCTATATCAAAATACAAACATAATGGAAAAGGAGCTTCACAATGAAAAAATATTTATTTGCCTTTTTATTATTACTAATGATCATACCTACGATGGCTTATGCTCATACGGGCTTAGTTTCATCAAATCCTAGTGAAGGACAAGTAATTAATGAAGATTTATCAGAGATTACGTTGCAATTTGATTCTGAAATTGAAAAGTTGAGCTCAATGAAAGTCATTATAGATCATAAAGAAATACCATTCGCTAATTTAGAAGTTAAAGGGGAAGAAATGACGGGGACACTTTCCGCTCCTCTAGAGAATGGAAAGTATACGATTGAATGGAAGATTGTTGGGGAAGATGGACATAACATAGAAGGAGGAATTCCTTTCTATGTTGAAAAAGAGCAAACTGCTGCTATAAACAACAATGAATCAGCTAAAGATGATCAAAAGGAATCAAGTACAGAAAAGAATGAAGCTCAAGATCAGCCAAAAGTTGGTAATGAAGAGACAAAGAATATGTCAACAATGACAATTGTTATAATCATCGTATTAGGAATTCTATTAGTAGCTGGATTGATGATTTTATTGAAAAAGAAGAAATAAGATGAATATTGTTGTAATTATTGCAGAAGTAATTAGTTACATTCTTTTTTCTTTTCTAGTAGGTTATGTAGCTCTGCAATTTGTTTCTGAATCCAAAAAACCAATTATTATTGTTAAAAAAGCAGCTTTGTTACTTTCCACTTTAGGAATCATCATTTGTTCTTTTGCACCAGTTTTGAAAATTATTTTATACTTTTCAGGTGATATAGGCATATATGTAGCAACTGTATCAGTACTTACTGACTTTAAAGTAGGCAAGGCATGGATGTTTATAGCCTTTGCAGCTACTTTGTTATGGATTACTTTTTACAAAGAGAGTTCTAAGTATCTTCAAGCTATTTTCCTTCTGGCAATGATTGTGGCAGTGGGGTCCGCAGGTCATGTTGCTTCATTGTCTTATTGGACAGGATTAATCTCACATTCGATTCATTTCTTATTATCTACCTTTTGGGTAGGCATATTACTATTGGTAGGATGGTTTGCGAAAGACGAACATAATTGGTCTGCCTTTTTACGTTGGTTTTCTCCTATGGCAATAGGTAGTTTCGTTTTAATCATAGGTAGCGGTCTCATTCTTATGTTTAAAGTTGTCGAGCCTGCACAATATGTAAATGCTTGGTCTATCCCATACGGACAGATGCTGCTACTTAAACATATAAGTATTATACCAGTCCTTGTGTTTGCATACATTAATGGTTTTCTGTCGAAAAGAGTTTTTAGCTCACATACGTTCGATCCTAAACCGTGGATTAAGGTAGAAAGCATCCTATTGTTATTTATATTTTCATTTACAGGAATTATGGGTACATTGCCGCCACCATATGAGGCGCTTGCTTCAAATGATCATGTTTCATTTGTTCTATCCATTCAAGGTGTTTCATTACTAGTTATGTCACTTCTGTTCATCTGTATGATAGTTTTAAGCTTTTATAAAAAAGCATCGGCTTTTTTAGGATTGTTATTTAGTATGGGTTTTATAGCATCTCTGTATATGGGGTGGATGTTGAATCTATTTTATTGAAAAAACGAAGTGAGATTTCTCACTTCGTTTTTATTTTTAGCTTTGTTCGTAGAGGTTGTTGCTTTTGAAGGCCTTTTCTTCAACCTTCGTCTCCATATGAACACCACGACCCCAAAGCTGATAAATATATGGCATTACTTTCTCCAAATACTTCACATCGAGCTCAATTCCCTCATACCAATGGTTTAAATACATCTCATTTCGCATATAGTCACCATCATTTACAGTAATATACGGGAATCCACCATTCACTCGCATATTGATGAGCTGATCTCGTACATGCGTCCATTCTTTATCTACCATCTTGTAGTCTTTTCCTTGTTTTTGGAACAAATACATATCTTCACGCATAACAAGATCTTTTGTTAAATAGTTTCATAAAAAGGAAATATCTCATTCTACTTCACGCACCTCAAACATTTGCTCACGACCTGAGTTAGGTTTTACACCACGTTTGATCATTTCTTCAGTCGGATTATTATAATATTCTTCAATATCCTCAAACAGTTTCAAGCTTAAGTAATACGGATTAATGCTCGTGCGTTATGGTTGGACAACACCTGCATTTAATTTGGCAAACTCGATGGATTCATCTGATGTTAAGTCCATTTCTCGAAGAATTCTTTGATGCCAATAGCTCGCCCAGCCTTCCTACTCCTAAGAATCTTATGTGAAAAGCCTGATATATCAATAATCAGGCTTTCGGATCTAATGATATTCACTAAATTATATCTCCAAACTAGATCATATCCTATTGAACTAATGTACCCAATAGTTTAAGTTTATTTATTCACATACTTTTTAATTCATAACAGGAATGCTGCTCCGTTAGTGCAATAACAGAGTATAGATAATTTCGGTACATCTTTTTTTTAAAACGGTACGACTTTTTTAGAAACAGTACAACTTTATTTCAAAATCACATAGGAAACATTTATATAAAAAGGAAAACAATGTATATTTAATAACTCTTTTTCTTTTCTTTCACTATAAAACCGGGACAAAATCTATTCCTAGACCTCAAAAATGTTAATCATAAGAAAAAAACGAAATTATATATTGACAACAAAACGTTTATGTGATATTATATAAACTTACACAAAAACATATATGTATTACTCTTAAAAGGTTACCATATATGGAGGTGGAGTATTTGTTTCAAATTGGCGATAATATAATTTATCCAATACATGGAGCAGGTATTATTAAAGCTATAGAAGATAAGGAAGTTTTAGGGAAAATACAACAGTATTATATTATTAACATGATCAATAATGGAATGGACATCATGATTCCAACGGATAAAATATTTAGGCAGAGAATCCGAGCTGTTACTGAACTTGTTGCAATAAATAATCTAATACAGATTTTTCTATTTGGAGATTCAGATAACACACTTGTGTGGAAACAACGATATAAATTAAATACTGAAAAAATTAAAACAGGTAAAATACAAGACAGTGTTGAAGTTGTACGTGATTTATTACGTTTAAAACAAGAAAAAGCACTGAATGAATGCGAAAGCAAAATGTTGAGTCAGACACAGAAATTCCTATTAAGCGAATTAACATTAATCGAAGGAATCACCGAAAAACAAATGGCCATATTTTGTTGAAATAATGCCCTCTCTTTTCAATGAATACGAAGATCATTTTTATGGATAAAAAGTTGATCAACCTTTTAACGTTTAATCTTTTAATTTCCACTTGCAATAACTACCTCTTTTACTGTTTAGATAGTAACACTCATGTTTCCTCAATCAAACAGAAATGATTTATCATTTTTCTCTATCATACAACATAATCAATCACTTCATTTTTAATTTTTACCCTGATTCACACTGGCACGGTCTAGGAACCGTAAGGATGAAAGAGAGGTAGGGCTTTCATCGTTTTAGGTATTTAAAATAAACGAACTAGTTAGTATAGGATAATCTATATAACTAAGTTAAAGAAGAGAATAAAAAATTAACTTGCTGTCTGCTTAAACCTATTTAATTGGACTATGTGTTTTTGTGTACTTATTGTCCTTGTTATTAAAGTACTGTTCTTTAGCAGTACTTTTTTATATTTCTTGGGGTTTGGTAGGAGAATTAGTCTCGATAGCGATTAGCGATCCGTAACGTAGTGGAGGATTTAGGGTTTTTATAAATGTGTTTTTTTTGATTTAATAAGATAAGTTTGAATGATGACGCTGTCTCTAAGAAACTAAGTACAGAGATTGATCGTATTTTTGTAGCCATAACAAAAGTGATCAGCTATAGAAAATAAAGATTGATCGAAGTGAAGTATCTTTTATAATTAGCTACGATTTTTTCACCTTTTTTTCGAATATTTTTCAATCATTCATCACTAATTCATAATATGTTTTTATAGATTAATAAAATTTGATAACTTTATATTTAAAGAAACGAGATGAAACAGTTGATGCTTAGTATTCGAAAACAACTTGTATTATCAATTTGTTGCTTCTGTATTAGTTTTTATTTTCTTATAATGTTATTTCTATTTTTTTATTTGGCTTCAGACTCTCCAACACAAATTGAATTCCCTATATTGACTGCTATTACTTTTGAACTAACGTGGAAAACTTCTCTTTTAGGAATTTTTATAGGATTTCGTATCAAAAAAAACGGTTTTAAGTATTCAATTATTACATTAAATGTCTTGGTTTTAATTTGTTTTATAGATAAAGTTATGGAATTTTACGATTTGTCTATTGCGCTCTAATTAGTGCATTTTTTACTTTTATCCACATAATAAATATACTGTGTATCTTATTAAGCTAACCATTCCCTTTAGCTGCATAACAAAAAGAAGCTGATCATAGCTCCTTTTATTAAAGTAATGCACCCGATAGTTTAAGTACATTTATTCACAAACTATCTGATTTTACATATATTAACTCTGTTTAGTCATTACAGGAATGCTGTCCCGTAGATTTCGATATTGCTCCCGATATTATAATAAAGTTTAAAGAATTACGCCTGATACATCTCCTTTCAATACTTCTTTTTCATTCTGATTTTTACATAAAAAGGATGCAACAAACGCTGTTCTATTATTTTCTTGCCTTTCGTATTTCTCAATTTTAACTGTACAAACTATTGTATCTCCTGTAAAAACAGGTCTTAAAAACTCAAAACTCGTACTACGAGCCAGTACGTTATTATCTCCAGCTATTTTTGTTGGCAGAGTTGCCGTTAGTAACCCTTGAATGACCAGTCTTCCTTGTTCATCTGGGGTTATATGATGTATCCCTTCATCCCCTGAAATCTCAGTAAATAATTCAACATCCCTTACTGTAAAAGTCCGTTCAAACGTTATTATGTCTCCTGCTTTTAATGACATTTTAAACTCCTCCCACTTTCTGGTTAATCACAATGTGAATATTACATCAACACCAGACTTTTTACAGTAATATATTCCATAAAAATTCAAAAAAACCTTCTTCAACTAATCTACTCCGATAGAATAAAAAGAAGCTAATAATCTAAGCTCCCTTATAATGAAACAATGATCATTTAGCTGAACAAGATATATATACTTACGAATAAGTGATTTGATGGTAAAATAAACTAATTACAAGTCTTTGATGAAAAGCCGCAAGTTTAAAATTGGAGGACGTTTCGGAGGGAATATTAATGAGTAGGGTAAATGAAACAGTTGAAGAAATGGATAAAAAGCGGGGTAATCGACACAAACTGATTGCAAACCGAAATTTTATTGCAATCGGAATTATTGTTATTATTGCACTCCTATTTGCGGGAATTAGCTATTATCAGGCGACTCGGTTCAATTCACAGATTACTATTAATGGCATAAAAGTCGGTGGACTAACTGCTGATCAGGTAATTAATAAATTAAATACATCGGTATTAAAAAACAGAGTCTATGTAGGGAAACAGCAGATTTTAGATGAAAAAGATACGCAGATGGTATTTACGGCTAAAGATTTGCCTGAGGTTAAAAAATTATTGAAAAGCCAGAGGACGTTTTTTCCTTCCTTAAAGGCGAAGAATTTTTCATTGATAGACAAAAAAGTGAATCAATTTCGAAGCCAAACGATGAAAAAGCAAGTAGAAGAAAAGCTCCTATCAATGAATAAGAGCTTAAAAGCACCCCAAGATGCGGAGGCAAAATTGGAACAAGGTAAAATTGTCATCTCCAATAGTATTGATGGAGAACAGTATGATATCGCCGGTCTATTAAAGGATTATACGAAACAGAAATATTCTAGTGATATCTATTTGAAACCCGTATTCATACAGCCAATCAAAGCAGATAATCCGATTATAAAAGAAGAGGAGAAGATGTTGCAGGATCTCCTTCAACGAACAGTTGATTATAAGGTACAGGACAAAGTGTATACTTTAAAAGCCAATGAATTAATTAAGAATGCCTCTGTGTCAAAAGATATGAAGGTTACAATCTTCGTGAGTGACATTAAGAACAGGATAGATGAAATAAATACTTCTCAATCGACATTAAATAAAAATTTTACATTTAAGACTCATTCAGGCTCGATCATATCGGTAAAAGGGAAAGGCTACGGCTGGGCAATAAATGTTGAGAAAGAAACGGCGAGGATTCAGGAAGCTTTTGAAAAAGGAGAAAAATCGATTTCTGCTTCTAATATTTATGGTAAAGGCTGGAGCAATGAAGGTATTGGCTATGAAAATATAACGAATAATGGTATTGGTGACACATATGCTGAAGTGTCAATTGCACAACAGCGTATATGGATTTATAAAAATGGGCAATTAGTAGTCACAACCAATGTGGTTACAGGCAAACACAGCACCAATGAAGATACATCACCTGGAGTTTGGTATATCCTTTATAAACGAACACCATATACCCTCACGGGTAGCGCAGTCGGAAATCCTAATTATTCCATCAAGGTAGATTATTGGGCTCCTTTTACGAATAGTGGACAAGGATTCCACGATGCCAGTTGGCGGCAAAACTGGGCAAGTAATGCCTATCTTACGGCAGGATCAGGCGGCTGTGTCAACACACCCCCTAGTATTATGAAAACCGTGTATGATAATCTCAGTACATACGATCCGGTTGTTATTTATTAAGAAGGACGGTTCTCGCACTTCATACAAAGGAAGTACAAGAGCCGTCCCTTTTCTTTTCAAAAACCTCATTTACATATGATACGGTTCGCCGAAATTAATATTTAATTCGTTCTAAAAACAAACTGCCTTCTTGAACTAACCTGCTCTGCTTGTTCCATAAGAAAAAGCTGCCTAAATGACAGCTCTGATCTTCGGCTATTGCACCTTTTAGTTTAAGTGAATGAATTCACAAACTATACTTTTTTTCTTTCGAGAATTTCCATTTAGTGTTTATGTGCAATTCCATAAATTGCACTTCTATCGTCTAGACCAAGTGCTACTGTTTCTTGACTAAAAATGTTTCTCGCTCTAATGTGGTGAGATATCTTCTCCAGTTTCTTCAGTATCATACTCATAAACTATCTATTTACTTTAAAATAAAGTTCCAAAAAATAATGTTTCAGTAACTCTTAATGGGATTTACAGCGTTATAGTATGCGGTTTTACATCAGGATCAAGATTAGCCAAAACAGCTATACAGTTTTGCTGACTAGCCATTTCTTTTACCCATTTGAGAGATTGATACGCTTGTTTTTTATTTATACTAATGCCTGGAATGACTAGGTTTTCCCATGATTTTTTCGCGTATCCTATATCAGCAACAAGCAGTACATAATCTTCACTATCATTTTTTACCATTAATGAAACAAGACCTTTACTATGACCGGGTGTTTCTCATTGGCCTCACCTATTACAAATACTTCTTATATATCCCCTTACTATCATACGTATACAGAATCGGCTTTTCCTCCACCTTTGTCTCCAAATGAACCCCTCGACCCCAAAGCTAATAAATGTATTGTTATTTCTCTATTACTCTTTTTAAACTAATGCAGCCGTTAGCTCTATAAGAGTCCTACTTAATGTTATTAATTCTCAACGCTGTCTGGTTGGTCAATGCCCCATTGGAATATCCATTTTTGAAGGCAATGTATTTCCGATTGTATATTCAAACCAAGGTTATTTAGAATCTATTTTCTTTGCGTTAAACATTTAATCTTCCCAGCATTCATTATCTCGACTAGGTTTGAACCAGCATCTCCAATTAAAAATTAAGCAGATACTTTTTGCGGAATTTTTTTACTCATTTTACTTCAACAAATAAATAAAACGATGGATA
>NZ_CABKRX010000037.1 GCF_902374955.1 Bacillus massilioanorexius | reverse complement strand
CGGGTGCGTTAGTTTAATAGGGGAGACGGCAAAAAACTGTCTCCCTTATTAAGCCGTTAGCAACAATGATTACGAATAGAGCCTTTTTAATAAGTCTGTTGTGCCTGCAGTCTGAGGCACTGATTTCCCTTTTCCAGTGCTTTTTGTTTCTTTATTTAGAGTAAACTATTTTTTTGATTGTTTCGATAGATAGATGGTAATCATCCGCTAATTGTTCAATTGTTCTATTCTTTTCAAAAGCCATTTTAATAGCTAAATTTCTCTCATCAATCATCTTTCTAGTTCCTGAACGTACTCCCCATTTTTGATGGGTTGTTTTAGTTTTAGGAATATAAATGGTTTCTCCTTGAACATACTTTTGAATTTCTGATATCAGCTTCTCAGGCAAAATAGCATTTGCTTTAATATAAGCCATTTCTGCTGCCTCCTTATTCTTTATGTTTGAAAAAATAAGGTGCAAAGCCTCTTTATCAGAAAAGCATACTTTGGCGATTAGTCATTCTACCCCATACAAAGTATCGCCTTTCTAATTCTAGGCTTTGCATGAGACGCTTTAGTATCAGGTATTCTGTTATTCTTTACCATTTAATCACCTCCCTAATTCATTCTGATTGGTTAAATACTGTAATACTATTATAAATGATATGCTGTTTCACTTCATATCACTTCTTGTTTGATTCACATTCCTACAAAATAAAAAGAGGATGTCCAAAAAGAAAAAATTCGATGGACATCTTCTTATATTTTAAGTAAATCTACTATCCTTATCTCAACTAAAAAATACAATAAAACGATGCACAGGACAAAGCGCGTAACACATCTTTTTTAGAAAGTGAAAATACCCTCTACAGCAAACAGCCCATAAAAAATGGATAAAGCATAAGGGCCTCTGAAAAGTGATAAAAATCGCTTTTGTCAGTCCAAAAGTATTGACCAATAGGCTAGCTTATTGATGAGCGTCAAATTGTGTTGATATTTGCCAAGTTACACCAAATTTATCTAATACTTGACCATAGGATGCACTCCAAAAAGTCTCTTGTAGTGGCATTAGAATTTCACCACCATCTTGTAGTTTATCGTATACCTCTTTCGTTTTGCTTATATCATTTATTGTAATAGCAATAGTAACAAATAAAGTATCTTCACTTTCTGTTATAAACTCTTTGCGAAAATAAGAATTTTCCAAATCTGGAGTAAAGTAGAAATGAAACATTTTCGTCTCATCTGAAATCAAATGGTTCAATACCAAATCAAATTCCACTTTGTTTTTACTAATGATATCGTATATATGCAGATGTTGATTCTCTTCTTCACACATAATAATGACATCTTCTTCTTCAAGATAATAAATAGCGTTACTAAATACTACGATAAAATAAAACATTAAAAGATGTCGGTTATCTTTCACTCCCAGTAATGATGATATCGGTATTCTCTCCTTAGCTAAGCGATTCATTAAACGAAAATCATCCTTATTATTAATATCCAACTTACGTATATAACTACCCGTTGTGTTTTGTTTTTTCAGTTTAGTAATATCCATAGAAAAGCTACTTTCTTGTACTTTAGTAAATTTAAATTTAGGATAAAAATCTAGTACAGTCTTATTGGCAAATAAATAGATAAAATCGTACTCTTTTTCATATTGATCTATAATGTGGTTCATCAAGTTCGTTGATAAGCCTTGATTTCGATATTTTGGATGAGTCATTACCGTCCCGACTTGAATCGCTTTATATTCCCTATCATTAGAAACAATCTTCATTTTATTTATAGAAGCATTTGCAATTATCTGGTTCCCATCAACATATGAGTAACAAATATAATTATCGTTCCAACACCCTTTTCCATACCATTTTTTAAAATCAAGCCCAAAAACCAATTTAGCTAATTCATTAAAGCTTTCCCTATAAACATCATGGTCCTTATAGTCACTGATTAGACGATAATTATTCATTTATTAATACCTCTCCTTGTTTATAAGCTTTTTCCTAAAGGCAAATTTTATTGGCATTCAACAATTACCGCACTAGGATGCTCCCTCATTCACCCATTTTTTATCGACTAATGTTATCTATCGAACTTATATAACAACAACTATCTATTCGAAAAAAACCTTCTAACAAATCGAATGCCACTGTTCATCCTCCAAAAACGAAAAAGACTATAAGAAGAATAACCTTCTCATAGTCCGATATAAATTATGAAGAAGACCCTTTAGAGGACGTCTCTTACATTTAATTAGCGATATAAATTTTCGTCGATCTCAATCAAATAATTACCATGCTACTTTTGATCAATCTGATTATGAGAAAGCAGTGTAAGAATTTCTGGTAATTTTGTTGGATAGTCATCTTGTAGTGAATCCCAAATATCTTCTGAATGATCCTTTTCCTTTAATACTTTTACTTCTTCATGTAATCTTTCCATCTTCTTATCCAACTGTGACGCAGATTTAGCAGCTTCTTTTAATTGGTTTAATAAAGATTCTGGTATTTCCTTATTATATTTATAATAAATTTTATGCTCTAAGCTAGCCCAAAAATCCATTGCAATTGTTCGAATTTGCACTTCTACACATGTATGCTCTTCTCTATCCGACATAAAAACCGGAACCTTAATAATTAAATGCATACTTTGATAGCCATTTGATTTAGGATTTTTTATATAATCCTTAACTTCAATAACCTCAACATCTTTTTGAGATTGAATCATATCACTTATTTTATAAATATCCGATCTAAAAGAGCATATAATTCGAATCCCTGCAATATCTTTAATATTTTCTTTAATTGATTGAAAAGAAGGAGAAATCTTCTTTTTCATTACTTTTTTTATGATACTTTCTAGCGATTTCAAGCGACTGCTTACATGCTCAATTGGATTATAATCATGTATAAACTCAAACTCTTCTTTCAAAATATTAATCTTAGTAGTAACCTCATCTAATGCGAATTTATAAGCCATCCTAAATCGAGTAAATTCTTTTCTATATTGATCTAATTTATCACGATCTAGACTTTGAGTTACGTTCATCTAAAACCTCTACCTTTCATAAAGAATCATATATACTCTTTGGCTTCTTAAGTTACACAACTTTTTGAATGACACATATCTAACAATAAAACATATCGTCCTCTATGATGCTGAAATCTTCCTAACTCACCAACCTCAAGTTTGGAGTATTCCAGTCCTAATGAATTTATTAATTTCTCAATAATAGCAGCAAAATTCTTTTTCTCTTCTTCTGATAGAACATCAAATGGAGAAAATGTATCATGCTGCTCTTCATTTGCCTTAATAGCTTCTAAGCCAGCTTCTGTTCGTTGACTGGGCAGCACTCGTCAATCATTTTCCAAAGGTTCACGAGTAATATAACCTTTTTTCTAATTTGCTTAATACATTGATTGAGGTCTCATATCTAATAAATAGGATCACTCTTTTTGTGTAGTTTTCGGATGTAATTTAAGTAAACTAAGTATTCTCCCTTGTCCAAGATGTCTACTACTAAAGGGCCCAGCTTATTTTCTTTTAATAAAAAATGCTTATGTAAAAGACTTTCTAATCTAAAAAATTGTCGATTAAATTATTTTCGTTTATGTGAAGATAACGCATACTTTATTCCTCCATCTAGACATATCCATCAAAGTCTCTTCCATAAAAAATTTTTGCATATTATACATGGCCCATTTTTCTTCCATTGTACCATTGATTCAAAGTCTAAACTAATCTAAAAAAACACTCCTACTTTGAAGGCCCAATATAAAATATAATTCCTCTATATCGAAACCATTGTTAAGTCAATTAATGAAACTCTTATTTGTTCTATTAGCTCATAATTTCTAGAAAAAAGAAGCTATTTTCACAGCTCCTCTTTGTTCTATATACAAAACAAATAAATCACGTGTAATATTTCACATAAATAAATGGATTGATATCTAAATGACTCTATTTATTCGAGATTAAGAGTTTTTATTCTCGTTAAAAGTAGATGTATAGGCATATAAAGCAGGAGATCCACCTGAATGAATAAATACGATATTGTCTTCTTTGTTAAACGTACCTTTTCGAATTAAATCAATAAGTCCTGCCATTGCTTTTCCTGTATAAACAGGGTCTAACAAAATACCTTCCGTACTTGCCACTAGTTTAACAGCCTCAATCATTTCATCTGTTGGAACGGCGTATCCTGGACCAACATACTCATCGAAACATTGTACATGATCTTTTGAAACCTCATTCTTCAAGTCTAAGTATTCATTCATTTCTAGTAAAAGATTATACACTTTGCTCTCTTGTTCTTCTTTATTACGGCTAATATTAATTCCTATAACAGGAACGTCGCTATTTAATCCTTGAAAGCCTGCAATTAATCCAGCATGCATACCTCCACTTCCGCTAGTACAAACTACATAGTTCATATCTATTTGTTGATCGAATGTTTGAGCAAGAAGCTCTTGAGCACACGCTGCATAACCAGTTGCTCCAATTGGATTTGATCCTCCAACCGGGATTAAATAAGGTGTATGTCCTTTTTTAATAAGCTCTTTTTCGACTTTTTGCATTTCTTCCATTAGATCGGAACCTTCAGGAACAAATTTCAAGTCAGTAGCACCAAGAAGTTTATACAATAAGTAATTGCCCGTTGGCTCATCACTTGCCTTGTTCTCTCCCTCTTCTAGTACTAGTACACATTTCATTTTCTCTTTTACTGCAGCAGCCAAGGTTAAGCGACAATGATTCGATTGAACAGCGCCACAAGTTACCAGAACATCTGCACCTTTCAACTCTGCATCGGCTACTAAGTACTCTAATTTTCTTGTTTTATTTCCTCCAGCAGTTAGCCCTAATAAGTCATCACGCTTTATGTAAATCGTAGGTCCTCCTAGTACAGTCGAAAGTGACTCTAACTTTTCCAAAGGTGTATAGCAGTTTGTATATTTTTTTCGTGGTAACTTGGATAAATTCATCTTTTTAAATCCTCCTCTTTCTTTTCTAATAAAATGTAGAATATTTATCATTATGTAAAAACGATCTATTATCATTATATCTACTTCTTCAATTACTACAATGAAGTAATCGAATTACAAAAACAGAAAATTTTATATTTTACAATTTAAAGCATAATGATTTATTCTAATAACCTCTCTCTAATTTCAAAAAGGTCCTTCCTAAAGAGGCAATAGTTTTGTAAACTTCAAGATTTGTTGATTTTTCCAAGTTTGCAAAGAAATCCTCTCCCCATTTTCCCAAATGATTCATTGTAAACTCCCATTGCTTATTTCTCCATTGATGAGCATCTGTTATTTTCCCACACTTCCACGCTTCACCTTCCTGATTACACAAATATCCAAGAAAACACAATTCATTAACAAGATGATCCGAGTATTTAACAGGATCTGTTCTAAAAAAAGCTTCTTCTACACTATATACATTATCTAACGAATCAACATTAAAGCTTTTTTGTTCATCTGTGTTTTTAAGATACATCGTTTCATAGAGACTAACAGAGGAAGTTTCTTCATTCAAAAATAAGTGTGTACACTCTTCTTTCATTTTTTCTAACATTTCTTTAGGAGAAACGTTCTTTTTATTCTCAGCAAGTACAATTAACTGGATAAGAGCTTCATTAAAAACACCTCTACTAACATTAATCCATTGCACAGAGTTTTCAATCTTACTATAAAATTCTCCATTCAAAAGTTCATTAGAAAGAGAAAACGTTGGAAATTGAATAACCCTTGATAATAGCTGATACATACTTGATCTATTCATAGCCATTTCGCCTAAATTCATACCTATATCAATCTGTTCGTCAAGGAATAAATGATTCATCCCATATTGCCTCCGTTCTATTTCAGACGTATTTTATGGACTGCTACATAACTCTCAAACATGTTATATATATGTATTATGTATTTGACTAACTTCACATAATACTAACGCAATTTTCATGCCAATTTCATATCAAATGATAAAGGCATAAATTCATTATATTTCTTTGGTTTTTTAGGTTTAATAAATATTTTAATGTACTTAACATGTAAATTTCTTAATCAATCTGATCCACATTGTTGTTCACTTGAACAATCGATAAACGGATTTAAACTATAAAAGTTACTTCCCTCGCTACGCTTGTCTAGGGTCTAGGCTTTCTTGCTTTTCTTGAAGGAGTCAACGCTATCTGCTTCAATCAACTAAATTTGTATGTATTTGATATTCGTTCGTTACACCACATCATAAAAAAATCGACTTATTGTTGTCTTTTAGAAATCAACTCACATTAGAAGTAGCTTCCTGTTTACTAATAAATATATAAAAAGAACAAAAGGTATGAAGAGCAAATCTCCTCTCCATACCTTTTGTCGATAATCTAAACGATCATTTATTTTCTAGAAGGATATCTTTTATCACTTGAGCATTTTCTTTGTCTAATTTCCCATATATATTTTTATCTTTTTCAATGATTTTTGCAGTCCCATTACTTTCAAACCAAATTAGATATTCCACAATGATCTCTGGGTTATTTTTATCATATTCAAAAAATAAAGATACTTTAACATCTTCTTCCCTAGACATTTTGATTTTAGCATTTTCTTTATTTATCGCTTTAAATGCTTTTCTTAAAACTTTTAGGTCTTCTTCCTCTGAAATAGTTTCATTATTATCTGGACTATCTGATGATGCTTTTTCTACATCCACTCTCGATAAATTGTTTATATCGAGCTTTGTATTGATACATCCTGATAACATCAATATCGAAATAATGCAGGCACCCATGATACAAGATATTTTTTTCAATCTGCCACCTCCTAGACGACTCTTCAAACTAATAGGTTTAATCACTTATCAACAGTTCATAAGCAAACATTCCATTTTCAAACTGCATTCATTTTTCACTTCTAACCTTTTTATAGTTCATTCTTCATTTATTGTATTAATCCGTTCCTTTTAACGAGGAAAAGGCAAGCCTACTCAATAATAAATTCGTTATTTTATTCCATTTCCCTGCTTCTTTAAAAATGTCATATGGGTTTAAGATCGTTTTCGCAAACTTAATTACCTAAAGTTAATGAATATAGGCCTAGTTTAATTCCTCTCCCAGTTGCATCATCTTGTTTAAAAAAAGCAATAGGGCTGTATCAAACGATCACATTTGATACAGCCCTCATTTCTTTTCTATTAGACACAAATAACCCTACATTTCCTTTCCTACTATAATATTCGGTTCAACATGTATATGAATGTCATATACACCATATTCACTTCTCATGATATTTTCCACATAAGTTGCAATATCATGTGCATCAGAAATATTTAAAGTATGATCAACAGTTATAACTGCATCAATCACTTCGTTATTTCCATAATTTCGACCTTTTATCTCTTTAATTCCTTCTACTCCATTTATTTTTGAGATAACATCTTTATAGGATAAAAGCTTTTCTCCATCGAAACCATCTGTTAATTCATGAGTTGCTTCTTTAAAAATATCCCAAGCTGTTTTACATATTAATAACCCAACAAGAAAAGCAGTTACGCTATCTAGCCACGGCATGTTTAATTGTGCTCCAAAGATTCCTACTGCTGTTCCAATACTTACCCATGCATCAGAAATATTATCTTTTGCAGCTGCCATAACTGCTTTACTATTAATTCTCAAGGCTAATCTCTTATTGTAACGATAAACAAAATACATGACACCGGCTGAAAATATACCTACATAAGCAGCAAGTATATCTGGAGAAGCTTTACCTCCTTCAAATATTGATCTCACAGTATCAGATAAAACCTGTATACCAACAGCGAACATGATAAAGGAAGCCATTAAAGAAGCTATTGTTTCACTTTTCCAGTGCCCATATCGATGCTCTTTATCTGGTGGCCGCTGAGCAATCTTTAATCCAATTAAAACAGCAATAGATGCAATAATATCTGTTGTATTGTTTAAACCATCTGCTTTTATGGCAGCAGAGTGACTGATGAAACCTATTGTTATTTTTATTATAGATAGAAAGATGTATGCAATAATGCTAATCATTGCTCCACGCTCTCCAGCCTTAAGATCATTATACTTTTGATTCTCCAAGTTAATCCTCCCTCTACTCACTAAAAACACTATTTTTTGAAATACGTTTTGCCATATTTTATTATGATCATTTCTTCATAATTGCTATACTAGTATTCCCCGAGTCCTTCTTACCATTCGGCTTTTTACGTTTCCCATTCATTTGTATAATTCATTTAGAGTACAATGAAAAAATTTCCAATCATTCTCTTTTTTAGTCTATAATGATTGTCTGAGGAGGGGGAAAAAGTGCTACTAAATGATTTACCTCAAAACCTTAAAGTTCGGCTTATTACATCATTTTTCAATCAAATTGCCTCAAGTGCCGTATTACCCTTTATGGCGCTCTATTTTTCACAAGAAATGAATAAAATTTGGGCAGGTGTATTTTTAATAGGAAGTGTAGTAGTAAATTTTTTCTCAAATTTAATTGGAGGTTATATTTCAGATCGTTTTCAAAGAAGAAAAATCATATTAATAACTTCAATATTTAATGCCGTGTCATACCTATTGATGACAATAAGTCTATTTCCCAAAAATAATTCGATATTTCTATTTGCGATTTCATACTTAGTTCTTATGATAACAAGTGGTCTAGGAAGACCTGCTATGCAAGCCATGATTTTGGATTCAACTACTCCTGAAAACAGAAAAAGGGTCTATGCTATTGATTATTGGCTTGTTAATTTATCTATGACAATCGGTACATCTTTAGGTGGTTTATTGTATATGAACCATAAAAAAGAACTCTTTATCATACTAACTATAACAGCTATATTAACAGCTTTTTCATATCAAATTTGGTTATTGGATAGTGGAAATGCCAAACTAGGAAAAAGACAAATTAATGTCTTCCTTGATTTGATTCACAATTACAAAATCGCCTTAAAAAATAAGCTCTTTATCAGAATAACGCTTGGTTACATGTTCATTGTCTCCGTTGAATTATCACTGGATAATTACATAAGTGTCCGACTAAACGATACATTTCAGACTGTTCATATTTATGGAATGGAGATCGAGGGCGTTCATATGTTTAGTATTTTGAATATTGAAAATATGATTTTGGTTGTAGGCCTTACTTTCTTCGTAAGTCATCTTACAAATCGTTTTTCAAATAGAAAAGCCTTAATGATTGGTCTCATATTATATGGAATCGGGTATGTTATTTTAACTTCTTCCAACTCCATGTTTTTACTATTATTATTCGGATTAATCGCCACCTTAGGAGAACTTATCTACTCACCTATTTATTTTACAGAGCAAGCTCAACTTATTCCTGAGAATAATAGAGGCTCTTATTCGGCTTTTTCTAGCGTAGCTTATAATGGAGCAGATTTAATCGCTCGCTCATCGCTTATCATTGGTGCATTTTTGCCACCAATCTTTATGTCTATTTATCTGGGATTCATTATTCTACTTGGCATTATACTAATACATTCAAGTATTGCTTCAATACCCAAACAGAAGAGCTAAACCTTAGAGGTATCGAATTAAAAGATTATAAAGATCCGTCTCACATCAATAAAACAAAAGACTGTCTCAAAAGTAATCCTTTCTTTTGAGACAGTCTACATCCTGCTTCTGACCCAAGTTCAACAATCCAATCAGCTTATTATTAGAAAAGTTATCTAGTAAGATAATCCATTAATTAACTTCTATTTCCAATCTATCATTTTACTTTTTCTTTTGTATAAAAATATAAAAACCAAACTGCGTGATTTTGTTCATCTGCCGCTATTCTTCTAAATAACTCTTTAACAAATGAAATATTCGTTTCATCAGAAATTCTCAAATAGAAATCCGCTGTTTCTTGTTCGTCTTTTAAGGCATATTCTAACCCTTCCAAGTATTGCGAAGGGCACTCTTCTGTTATTTTAGGCTGTGGTTGACTTCCTGTTATATTATAGTAAATTTGCACAAACTGTTGATAATGCTTTTTTTCGTCTTCACGAATTTCGAGTATCTGTTTTCTTTGTGTTTCATTAGGAGCCATTTTCGATAATTGCTCATAACAATGTATAGCGCTGAATTCTCCATTAATGGCCTTTTCTAATTCTCGTATAAACCTATTACTTTGACGATAAAAATTGTCATAATCATATTCATACATATATAATCCCCCTCATACTTATCTCCCTCATTTTATGAAGGATAGTCTAAGTAGGTGATTATCACTTTTACAACAATCCATCATATTCATACTTATAAAGAACAATCATGGAGAAACGAAAGCCTTTAAGGATTCAAACAGCCATTTAAATAAAACCTTTTCTGAGCTCTATGCCACTTTTATAGCTATTTGTATTAGAAATCCTTCCTGCTTTTAAATAGAGAAAAACAACTGTTTTCATAAAGTAAAATATAATAAGCTATAGTGTTTTCTACATAAAAATCCCCTTTAGAAGACAAGTTAGAATGCTTTCTTTTTATGTCTCTAAAAGGGGATCCTTTATATTTATTAGGAGGTTTATTTTGTTATTTTTTATCTATTAATCATAAGCTAGGACAATCTTTCCTTAAAATCTTGATAACTGAATGTATGCAGAACTCTGTAATCACCATTTTGGTCTTTAATGGCAATGGATGGTAGCGCCATACCATTAAAGGTGTTATTTTTCACCATAGAATAAATAGCCATATCACCAAAAACTAATCGATCTCCACACTTTAGTGGCTGGTCAAACGAATAATCACCAATCACATCGCCAGTCAGACAAGTTGGTCCTCCTAATCGATACGTATAAGCCTTTTCACCCACTTCACCAGATCCTATTAATGGAGGGTGATAAGGTACCTCTAGTACGTCTGGCATATGACATGAAGCAGACGTATCAAGAATAGCAATATCCATTTCGTTTTCCATCGTATCAAGAACCGTTGTTACAAGGAAACCTGCATTTAAAGCAATTGCTTCACCCGGTTCAAGATACACAATTAAACCGTATTTATCTTGCATTCGTGTTATGCAATCTTCCAGTATAGTGATATCGTACCCTTCTTTTGTGATGTGATGACCTCCACCAAAATTAATCCATTTCAATTTGTGAAGCCATTTTCCAAACTTTTCTTCAACTGCATCAAGCGTAGTCGCTAAAGCATCAGCACCTTGTTCACATAGTGTATGAAAATGCAATCCGGAAACTATTTCAAGTAATTCAGGACGAAAATTTTTTAATGTCACACCAAATCTTGAGCCTGCCACACATGGGTCATACATGCCGTGTCCTTCTTGAGTAGAGCACTCAGGGTTGATACGAATCCCAATACTTTTGCCTGCTTGATGTACTTTGTCTCCAAATTTCTCAAGCTGAGAGAAAGAATTAAAGACAATATGATCACTAATCGCAATTATTTCATCGATCTCATCCTCACGAAAAGCAGGGGAAAAGACATGATTTTCTTTCCCCATCTCCTCATAGCCAAGCCGAGCTTCATATAAACCACTTGCTGCTGTACCGTTTAAATATTTGCCAATTAATGGGTACATCACATACATAGAAAAGGCTTTTTGTGCCAAAAGAATCCTACATCCTGTACGTTCCATAACACCACTCAGAATTTTGAGATTATTTTCTAGAAGCACTTCATCTACTACATAGCAAGGTGTCGGTAACTCTTCAAATCTCATATCAATCAACTAACTCCGGATTGAAGCTTTCTTTCCATGGTAATCCCCATTTATTTAATGCTTCCATAAATGGATCTGGATCGAATTCTTCAATATTGTACACGCCTGCTTTCTTCCATTGTCCTGTCATAATCATCATTGCACCGATCATTGCTGGTACACCAGTTGTGTAAGAAATAGCTTGTGACCCCACTTCTTTAAAACATTCTTCATGGTCGCATACATTGTATACATAATATGTTTTGTCTTGACCGTCTTTTTTACCACGGAAAATACAGCCGATATTTGTTTTTCCTTTTGTACGTGGTCCAAGAGAAGCTGGATCAGGTAATACCGCTTTTAAGAATTGAAGTGGAATAATCTCTTTTCCTTCATACATAATTGGTTCGATTGAAGTCATACCTACATTTTCAAGGCATTTAAGGTGAGTTAAATAACTTTGCCCAAATGTCATAAAGAAACGAATTTGCTTCAAACCAGGAATATTCTCAGCTAGTGATTCAAGCTCTTCATGGTATAACAAGTACATATCTTTTTCACCGATTTCAGGGAAATTATATACACGTTTAATTTCCATCGGTTGTGTTTCTACCCATCCTCCTTCTTTCCAGTATCTTCCGTTAGCAGAAACTTCACGAATGTTTATTTCAGGATTGAAGTTTGTAGCAAATGGATAACCATGATCTCCAGCGTTACAGTCCAAAATATCAATATACTCAATTTCATCAAAATGATGCTTCAGTGCATATGCAGAGAATACCCCTGTTACACCTGGGTCAAAACCACTTCCAAGAAGGGCTGTAATACCTGCTTTTTCAAAGCGCTCGCGGTACTCCCATTGCCATTTATATTCAAATTTCGCAGTATCTTCTGGTTCGTAGTTTGCTGTATCCATATAATGCGTTTTCGTAGCAAGACACGCATCCATAATCGTTAGATCCTGATATGGCAATGCAAGGTTCATGACGATATCAGGTTTTACTTCTTCAATTAACGCAATAAGCTCATCAACATTATTCGCATCCACATGTGCAGTAGTAATCTTTGCTTTTCCACCATCAAGCTTCGCTTTCAAATCATCACATTTTGATTTTGTACGACTTGCAATGCAGATTTCTTCAAATACTTCACTGTTTTGTACACATTTATGAATAGCTACAGAAGCTACTCCTCCACACCCAATAATAAGCGCTTTTCCCATATTACTATCTCCAATCTCAATATATTTATATAAAACTATAAAGCTAATAAAAATTCTCTAACGACCTTACAGGCAGTCGCTGTTGAAATCCCGCTAGCATCGTATGTTGGTGACAATTCATTCACATCACAACCAACTACATTCGCGTTACCACATACGGTAAAAATAGCATCAATCAATTCGGGAAATGTTACTCCACCTGCTTCTGGTGTACCCGTTCCTGGAAAAACAGATGGATCGAGTACATCAAGGTCTATCGTCAAATATACAGGCTTATCCCCGATTTCTTTTACGATGTTTTGCAGCCCTTCGAAGTTAAATTTATTCGTAAACACATGCCCATCACCACTCCATTCAAATTCAGAGCGGTCACCAGAACGAATGCCAAACTGGAAGATACGTCCATCACCAAGAATATCGTGACAGCGACGAATTACAGATGCATGTGATAACTTTTCACCTAGGTAATCATCACGTAAATCTGTATGCGCATCGAATTGAATAATATGCAAATCTGGATATTTCTTTGCAATTGCACGAACAGTTCCAAGCGTCACAAGATGCTCGCCACCAATCATGAATGGTAGCTTTCCATCTTCTAAAATTTTGCTAGTGTGCTCTTCAATTTCGCCAAGTACTCTTTCAGGATTTCCGAAGCAAAGCTCCAGATCACCACTATCAAAAACAGAGATGTCCATTAGATCTTTATTCTGATATGGGCTGTACGTTTCCAATCCGAACGATTCTGAACGAATCGCTGAAGGACCGAAGCGTGTTCCTGGACGGAATGATGTCGTTCCATCAAACGGAACACCAAATAAGACAATATTGGCATCTTTGTATTCCGCTTCACATCCTATGAACGTTTGGACATTTTTATTCAACATCACGCAACAACTCCTCTACATAAGTAGGTAAGGAAAAAGCACCTGCATGGAGGTTTGTATTATAATATCGCGTATGAATACCAAGCTTATTCCATGCCTTAATTTTCAAATCCGTTACAGGATGATACTTCTTAGAGGCGAACCCAAACAACCAATGTCCCGATGGATATGTTGGGATATGCGCCTGATACACCTTACTAATCGGAAAGCTATCCACAATACGTTTATGTGCTCTTTGCATCGCAGCAACATCTTCAGAATAAAATGGACTTTCATGTTGATTTACCATAATTCCATCTTCACGAAGTGCTTTATAGCAACTACCATAAAACTCCTTCGTAAATAACCCTTCTCCTGGACCGAATGGATCAGTTGAATCAACAATGATTAAGTCATATAAACCTTCGCATGAACGGATAAATTTCACTCCATCCTCAAGATGAATATGGACTCTTGAATCATCAAAGCCGCAAGCTGTTTGTGGTAAATACTTTTTGCACACATCTATAACCATTTCATCAATTTCTACTAAATCGATATGCTCTACTTGCTTATATCTTGTCAATTCTCGTACAACCCCACCATCTCCCGCACCGATAATTAAAACATTTCGAGGATTTGGATGGACAGCCATTGGTACATGAGTAATCATTTCATGGTAAATGAACTCATCCTTTTCTGTAAGCATCATATAACCATCAAGAGTTAAAAAGCGCCCAAATTCCTTAGAATCAAAAACATCGATGCGCTGAAATTCACTCTGCGCACTAAACAATTGTTTATCTACCCTAATAGAGAGCTTCACATTGGATGTGTGGCGTTCGCTAAACCATAATTCCATGTTTTTTTCTCACACTCCTTTTAAAACATTCAGCTTGTTTATCTCAAGATCTTCTGGACCTGTCATAGAACATCCTTTTTCTTTGGCGTATTTAATATAATCAATGATCTCTTTTGTAATTTTTTCACCAGGGGCTAAAATTGGAATACCAGGTGGATAGGCCATCACAAATTCACTGCATACCCTTCCAATCGTATCATCAAGGACCAATGATTCTTTTTCTGAATAAAAAGCATGCTGTGGCGTCGTAACCACTAATGGATCAATATATTCCTGTGTAAATAAACCAGTCTTGTCCTTTCCGAATCGTCTTCGAATTTCAGAAAGAGCACTAAGCAATCTTTCCACATCACGTTTTCGATCTCCCACTGAAACGTAAGCCAAAATATTTCCAATATCACCAAACTCAATTTGGATATCATATTCATCTCGTAAAAGATCATATACTTCAATTCCAGCAAGTCCAATATCAAGGGTGTGAATCGAAAGCTTTGTTATGTCAAAATCATATATGCTGTCGCCATTAATTAATTCTCGTGAAAAAGCGTAATAATCACCGATTTTATTAATTTCGCTACGCATGTATTCAGACAGATCAACAACTTGCTGAAAAATAACTTCCCCATTCAGCGCCAAATTCCGCCTAGAAATATCAAGACTAGACAGCAATAAATAGGAACCGCTAGTCGTTTGCGTCAAGTTGACAATTTGCCTTGCATAGCCAGCATTGATAGAAGGTCCCATTAAAAGAAAGGAACTTTGTGTTAGACTACCACCAGATTTATGCATACTTACCGATGCCATATCCGCTCCAGCAGCCATAGCAGAAATCGGTAGATTTTTCCCAAAAGACAAATGTGTACCATGAGCTTCATCAACTAACACTAGCATTTGGTGTTTGTGTGCTAGCTGCACAATTCCTCGCAAATCCGAACATATCCCGTAATAAGTCGGATTATTCACTAAAATCGCTTTAGCATCCGGGTTTTCTAGAATGGCTTTTTCTACCTGGCTAATAGACATCCCTAGAGCTATACCAAGACGTTTATCCATCTCCGGATTTACGTACACTGGCTCAGCCCCGCATAGAACAAGCGCATTAATGACGCTTCTGTGGACATTTCGTGGCAGAATGATTTTGTCTCCTCTTTTACATGCTGTCAGTACCATGCCTTGCACAGCTGATGTTGTCCCATTCACCATAAAGAAAGCATTTACGGCACCAAATGCCCGTGCTGCTAAATTTTCTGCCTCCTTAATGACCGATACTGGATGGCAGAGATTATCTAATAGTTTCATAGAGTTTACATCTATGCTGACACATTGTTCACCCAAAAAAGCAGCTAACTCTGGATTGCCCCTACCTCTTTTGTGCCCTGGTACATCAAATGGAACAATTCTTTTTTTCTTTAACTGTTCCAGAGCTTCATAGATTGGCGCACTTTTTTGAGAAGACCAATATGTTGGATCTTTTGTATCCACTTAGTAGACCTCCATTCCACTGAATATTTCGATCATTTCACGTCGCAGACTATTACTTATATCAAGTCGCGTTTGAGGAGCTAGCTCATATACATCTGTGTTAAAAAGATAATTTTGCAAATCAATCTCCTTGATCAACATTTTCGTGTGAAACAGGTTAGCCTGATATACATTCACGTCCATAGCATCATAGCGCCTTAATGTCTCAGCATTAATATAGTCTTGGATGGATGTGATTTTATGGTCCATATACAATTTCTTTCCTTCAACATTACGGGTGAAACCACGTACTCGATAATCCATCGTAATAATATCTGAATCAAAACTACCAATAAGATAATCCAAAGTTGAAAGAGGGGTAATCTCTCCACATGTCGCTACATCAATATCTACGCGAAAAGTTGCCAAACTGTTAGCAGGATGATATTCAGGATACGTATGGACAGTTACATGACTTTTATCTAAATGTCCCAATACCGTATCACTTTTAATAGACGGTATCTTTTCTTCTGCAATCAAGCATGTCACACTTGCACCTTGCGGATCATAATCCTGTTTAGCTATATTTAACACTTGAGCTCCTATCATCTCTGTGACATGTACCAAAATATCAGTTAATCGCTCCGAGTTGTATTGTTCATCAATATACTCAATGTAATTCTTCTGTTCTCGAGGAGTTTTAGCGTAGCATACATCATAAATATTGAAGCTCAATGATTTTGTTAAATTATTGAAGCCATAAAGTTTAAGCTTATTCTCCACATCTCATCCCACCTCAAAAAAGACAAATAAAAAAAGCAAGTGAATATCGCATGAATCGCGCATCACTTGCTTATTAGATATAACTGCATGATTAAAAAAGCATAACTTAATAAACCGGACATTCGTTTAATTAATTTCCAAAAAAAAGCATAACGAAGTCCAATGAAGAAAGCTTTTCAATATCCAAATATACCTGAATAGGTTTCTTAGAGTCTATATAGCAAATAATCACTTTTACCACTCTTATTGACCGTTTCACAAGTTGATGTACGCTTGCACGCATCGGTTATAAAGTAACCAACTTATAAAATTTGAGCTTCTAACTCAATCAATAAGGCAACTAAGTTGCCAATCGGCATTTGACCCGGCTGTCCGTATGGCCTTGACTTCCTCATAGAAGGTAAGTGGTCAAAAATATATTTGCTTGGAAAGACTCTTATATTCTGAATATTCGCTTTCCAAAAATAATTTCTTAGTCATATTAACAGCTAATTTTAATTTTTTCAATACAAAATATAAATTTTTTTGAAAAAAAAGAAAAAATTATTAAATTTACCCATGTAATATTTTTTCATTATTCACATAAAAAACACCGATATATTTAGTACTTCTTTTATTCAAAAAATGTCCTTTTTTCCTTTCTTCTGTCACAGTATCAGATATCAGACATCCTATCGAGGCCAATTTAACTAAAACCTGTTAAACTAACACAATGACTGCCACTTCCCTAAACATATTATGCAATTAGAAATCTTAGCGATGTAAAAAAACG
>NZ_CABKRX010000036.1 GCF_902374955.1 Bacillus massilioanorexius | reverse complement strand
TACTGGAAATTATTTTAAAGTGAATAGTAAGAATAGTATGAAGAAAGTGGTGAAATCCTTGGAATTAGCTACAGAACCAATTATTCAAATGAAGAATTTGCAAATGAATTTCGGTGGAAAGAAAGTGTTGAAGGGCATTAATTTAGACGTTCACCAAGGACAAATTATCGGATATATTGGTCCGAATGGTGCTGGTAAAAGTACTACCGTGAAAATTATGCTTGGTTTGATTGAAGGATTTCGGGGTGAAGTAAAGATCTTTGGTCAAGATATAGCGAATGGTCAAATTGATTATAAGAAAAAGATTGGATATGTACCAGAAGTTGCGGATTTATATGATAGTTTAACAGCGAGAGAATATTTAACGTTTATTGGTCAGTTGTACGGATTATCAGAAGATGATGTAGAAAGAAAAGCAGAACCTTTAATGGAGATTTTAGGGATAAATCATGTAATAGATGCGAGAATTTCAACATATTCAAAAGGTATGAAACAAAAAACAATGATTATCTCTAGTTTATTACATAATCCAGATCTTTTATTTTTAGACGAACCCTTAAGTGGACTTGATGCAAATAGTGTAATTGTAATTAAAGAAATATTAGCTCAACTGGCGAATCAAGGTAAGACGATTTTTTATTCTTCTCATATTATGGAGGTAGTTGAAAAAATCAGTAGTCGCATCCTTTTGTTAAAAGACGGTGAAATCATTGCGGATGGTAGCTTTGCAGAATTAAAAAATCATAATCAAGAAGGGTCCTTAGAAGAAATTTTTAATCAATTGACCGGTTTTGATAATCATGAAATATTAGCCGAAAAGTTTGTAACGATTATAAATGAGGTTTAGAGATGAAAGAATTTACGATTTTAAAAATTTTAGACCGCTTTCGTCCCTTGTTTGAAAAAATGAAAATGGATTATGATATTTTGCGACGTATTTTACAAATGAAGCTAATAATGGATGCAAGGAGAACGCCTATCATAATAGGTAATCAAAAGAAAAAAGACAATGATCGTAACCAGTTTCTTACTTCAATGTGGCTGTATGCTTTACTAGGCTTATTTTTGTTACCG
Source organism: Bacillus massilioanorexius (assembly GCF_902374955.1). GTDB lineage: Bacteria > Bacillota > Bacilli > Bacillales > DSM-1321 > Bacillus_AD > Bacillus_AD massilioanorexius. Next base: position 75,572 of record NZ_CABKRX010000036.1, on the reverse strand, counting down.
ACTGTTTTAATTAATCAAAATATTGTCTATCAAATGAGTATGTTTTTTGGCGTATTAATTTTTTTAGTGATGACTTCTTTAATTTCAGATTTTTCTTCTGTATTACTTGACACGAAAGACAAGGAAATTATTCTTTCGAAGCCAGTTGATGGTCGAACATTAGGTATGGCTAAAATCATTCATATAAGTATTTATTTGTTATTTATTACTCTTTGTTTAGCTGGACCATCTCTAGTTGCTGGATTGATTAAATACGGCATTCTCTTTTTTGTTGCTTTCTTGATAGAATTATTGTTGGTAAACCTACTTATTATCGTAATAACAGCATTATTATACATGATGATTTTACGATTTTTTGATGGAGAAAAATTAAAAAATATTATTAACTATGTGCAAATAGGCCTTACAATAACGATGGCAATTGGTTATCAATTTTTAATAAGGGTGTTTGATTATGTCCATTTTGAAGCCGTTTTTAATCCGAAATGGTGGCATTATTTGATTATACCTGTATGGTACGGAGCACCGTATGACTTAGTGATGAATGGAAATAGTTATTCTACAATTATTGTTTTTACAACATTAGCTGTTATTGTGCCAATCATTGCGATTTCTTTATATATCAAATGGATTCCTATTTTTGAAAGAAATCTTCTTAAGTTATCTGCTGTAAGTAATTCTAATAGAAGAAAAAAAAGTCCCTTGTCATCGCTTATTTCTCGATGGCTTTGTAAGAGTGGAGAGGAAAGAATTTTTTATCATTTCACGAAAAAAATGATAAAAAATGAGCGTGAGTTTAAGTTGAAAGTGTATCCGTCACTTGGATTATCGATTGTTTTTCCATTTATTTTCCTAATTACATCCTTTAAGGAATTTGTAAGTGAAGGTTCGCGTTCATCTGAATTATTTTTACTACTTTACTTTTCTGGTCTTGTTATTCCAAATGTCATTTATATGCTGAAATATTCTAGTAATTATAAAGCTTCGTGGATATATAAATGTGCACCAATAACTAATATGGGAGCCGTTTTAAAAGGGAGTATAAAGGCTGTTACTGTTCAATATTTTTTTCCGTTATTTTTCATCCAAGGTTTGATCTTTACTTTTTTATTAGGGGTTGGTATTCTACCTGATTTAGTAGCGGTTGCTTTAAATCTACTATTATATGTATTAATTAGTTTTAGCCTATTTAGTCGAGAAGCCCCGTTCACTAGGGGGTATGATAATTTTGAAGGAGAATCGATCAAAACCTTTTTTATGTTTTTCATCCTTATTGGGTTAGCGGTTGTACACTTCGCTATTAGATTTGCAGGAATGTATGGGATAATAATATATATCATTCTCTTACTTATTGTTAATACAGTACTATGGAAACGATGTTTCGTATTAAAAATATTTAAGGTTTAACTTGAAAGGAGATCTACATGTTAACTGAAAAACAATTATTTGACGTATATGTTTTACAAGATATATGCGAAGACTATGATGATATCGAATTAAAGTTAAATTGGGAAACACTAAAAACAAGAACAGAGCAGATGGATTTTTTTCATTATGAAGAGAACCGTTTAGTTGGATTTTTGGGTGTTTATAAATTTGGAGAGGAATACGAAATTTGCGGGATGGTCCATCCTGATTATCGGAAAAAAGGGATATTCACACAATTACTTTCTAAGGCTCTTATGATTATTCCTAATAATGGGCGTATATTAATAAATGCTCCAGCACACTCCCAATCTGCGAAAGCATGGTTAGAAAAAAACTCATGTTCTTATTCTTTTTCGGAAAATCAAATGAAATGGCATAAGAAGATTTTAACGAATGATACCTCGAATATCGTATTACGTGAGGCAAAAGAAGAGGATTTGCCATTTTTGATGCAAGTTGACCAATTAAGTTTTGGTGTTTCAGATTCATCAAATGTATTAAGTAAAAATGGTCAAACTTATATAGTTGAAGTAGAAAAAGAAGCTGTAGGAAAAATAAGAATCGAGAGATCAAACGAGCAAAGCTGGATATATGGCTTTGCTATATTACCTCAATATCAAGGAAAAGGTTTTGGTAGAGCAGCTTTAACACAGGTTGTTTTAAAGGAAAGTCCAATCTGTTCTAATATCTATCTAGAAGTTGAAACAAAAAATAACAATGCCCTAAAATTATATGAATCTTGTGGCTTTGTTGCTTTTCATACACAGGATTATTATGATTTTGCACGACAGTAAGTTGATTGTCAACTTGACGCATAATAAGAATAGTCGAACTGTTTTTTTACGAATAGACTATTATTAAAAATTTTTCTTCCTACCCCGTATCTTTTAAACGATTTCATTCGTTTAAAGAGTAGAGAGGTGTTAAAGGAGTGAGTGATGTGAATGATTCATGTAAAGATGAACGGGCGAATCCTAACTTTCTTTCGTATTATGAAGAGTTGAAACGATATTGTTATTTTTTATCAAAAAATAAGTGGGATGGCGATGATTTACTTCAGGATGTCATTGTCAAAACATTAAAACATTATCGGAATCAGAAGGAAATTCGACCTTCTTTGCTTAAAAAAATGGCGTATAATCACTGGATTGATAAAGTGCGTAAGCGTAGCTTTGAAATAGTTGATGAGATAGAAGAGATACGTCAGGAAATGAATAATGGGAATACTGCATGTGAACAAGTGGAAATTTTATTTCAGCAGTTAACATTAAAGCAAGCTACTATTTTTGTATTAAAGGAAGTATTTTTATTTCAAATAAAAGAAATTTCCTTACTGATGGAAACAAGCGAGACAGCAGTTAAATCAGCATTATTTCGAGCGAAGAAGCGATTATCTCATCAGACTGAAGAAGGGTCACCTGTTCATCATATAACAGAGGATGAGGAGGAACGATTACTCCTTATTGAAACGATACAATATTGTTTGACAGAACAAGACCCGGAACTATTAATATCTAGAATCCCGTTCATTCGATCGCTAGCTACAGAAGCAAGTGTAGCTAAGGTACATGATACATTTAATAAACACTTTATTTCACCTACTCTTAAAATGGCTGCATAGCTATATTACGAGGAGGATTAATCATGAGTATTATTCCATACGTAGTTGAACAAACAAAGGTAGGAGAACGCTCCTACGATATTTATTCTCGATTGTTAAAAGACCGCATTATTATGCTTGGCGATGAAATAAATGATCAGGTTGCCAATAGTATTGTTGCTCAATTACTTTTTCTGGAAGCCGACAATCCAGAAAAGGATATTTCGATGTATATTAATAGTCCTGGAGGCTCAACTTCGGCTGGTTTTGCCATCTTCGATACAATGCAGTATATCAAGCCTAACGTTAATACGATATGTACAGGTATGGCTGCCTCCTTTGGGGCGTTATTGTTAATGGCAGGAACGAAGGGAAAAAGATATGCACTACCGAATAGTGAAATTATGATTCATCAGCCATTAGGTGGAACAAAAGGGCAAGCGACAGAAATTGAAATATCGGCAAGAAGAATTCTGAAGTTAAAAGAACATATCAATCGAACTATATCTGATTTAACAGGTCAGCCGATTGATAGAGTAAAGCATGATACGGAAAGAGATTATTTTATGAGCGCCGAGGAAGCAATGCAATACGGAATAGTAGATCAGATTGTAAAAGCGAATATTTAATGATATAGGGGCTGACTCGGATGAAGAGTCAGCCTCTTTTTTTCAAAAGGATCGGTGTCGGTTTTTCTTATAAAAAATATAATGAACATTTATGGAAAGGGGCATAGCTAAATGAAGAAGGACTTATACTGAAGAATGGTTCTTTTAAGGAGTATTTAGCTATGAAAAAAGTTCTTGATATTTTTTTCCTGGATTGGCGACGTATATCACAATCTAAGGCAGCCCTTTTTTTGGTGATTTCATTAATGATTCTTCCCTCGCTATATGCCTGGTTTAATATTAAAGCATTGTGGGATCCATATGGTAATACCTCTGGAATAAAAATTGCTGTTGCAAATGATGACATTGGAATGAAAATCTCAGGGGAATCTTTAAATGTTGGCGACAAAATCGTAGAAAAATTAAAGAATAATCATAATTTAGGTTGGACGTTTGTATCAAAAAAGGAAGCGGATAGAGGTGTGACATATGGGGATTATTATGCAAGTCTCTATATACCAAAGGATTTCTCGGAGCATTTAGGTAGTCTGCTTTCGGATAATCCTGAAAGAGCAGAAATTATATTTACCATAAATGATAAAATTAATGCTATCACTCCGAAAATCACGGCAACCGGAGCCAATACGGTAACAAATCAGGTTAGTGATGAATTTGTCGACACGGTTTCAAGTACCCTTCTGGAGGAATTTAATAAAGTAGGCATTGAGCTAGATAAAGATTTGCCAACCATTCGTAGGTTAGAAGCGAAACTATATCAAATACGAGATGCATTACCGCAAATTAATGATTTTGGTGAACATGCTAAGCAACTTGAAGCTCATTTACCGCAGATAAAAGAAAAAGCAAATAAGATCATATCAATTACAGATTATATTCCGAAAGTAAATGAGATGGGGCAGAGTGTATTAAAAATTAATAAAGCTATGCCGAAAATAGAGCAAGCAGGTAAACAAGTACTTGTTTTACAAAGTAAGATTCCTGAAATTCGTAATATGGCTCAAAAGGTTAATGAAATTAATGAGCATTTTGATGTTGTACAAACAACACTTGATGAAGGACTAAAACAAGCAAATAAAGCGTTAGATATTGTGCAATCCACCCAAGCATTGCTACCTAAAATTCAAGAAGTTACGAATAATAGTCAAGGCTATGTAGATGCGGCGAATCAGTTTTTAAATGGTGTTGATTCTGCTTTTGATCAAATAGCCTCGGTAGTTAAGCTTAATATAGGATTTGCTAATCAGTTGGCTAGTAGTGTAGCTGCAATTACTGATCAAATGATTAATTCTAATATCAGCCCCCAACAATTGCTTCTTTTACTGCAACAAGCAAACGTGTTATTGCAGCAAGAAAATGCTCAGCTTACTCAACAAATAAGTCATATTCAAAGCTTAATAAACAATGGCGTAGCGCCTACACAGCTACAAACGATGCTAAATAAACTACAAAGTCTCCAAAATCGCGTTCAATCTCAACAGCGCATTGTACAAAATGCCATAGCTACTATCAATAATAATCCAAATGCTATTCCAAATACTATTCAGGAAATTAATAATGAAGCAATCAAAATTCGGGAGGCTACGAGTAGTTTATTAAACAATTATGATAGTACCTATTTACCAGCTATTCGTTCTAGTTTAACTCGTTTGAAAAAAGATCTCCAATCAACAAATGAAATCGTTCTGGCAGCTAAGGAACAATTACCTAATGTGGCAAACCTTTTAGGGAGTACAGAAGAGACGTTGCAAAATGCAGCCAATACTTTACGTAAATTTCAAGCGGAATTACCTAATATAAAAAACGCTATCGAAAAGGCTACGAATTTTATAAATCAAAATTTAAATGTAGTAATAGATGATTTGAATAAAGCAGCACTCTTTTATCAACAGCGTTTTCCAGATTTAAGAGACAAGTTAGATCATGCTAGTCAGTTTATTCAAAGTGATTTACCTAAATTAGAAGAGAAGATTACTACTACAGCAGCTCTTGTCCAAGAAAAAATGCCGCAGTTAGTTGATGCGATTTCGATGGCTGGAAACTTATCTCGTTCAGAGTTACCAAACCTTAGTGAAGCAGTAACAAAAGCGACCAATAAGATTGATGAATTAAAGAAAAAAACGAGTTTAGAAAAAGTTATAAATATTTTAAGAAGAGATGTTCAAGCTGACAGTGATTTTATGGCGAAGCCAGTGGAACTAAAAGAAATTAGACAATTTCCAATCGCAAATTATGGGTCAGCAAGTTCACCTTTTTACACAGCGTTGGCCATATGGGTCGGTTCTTTACTTTTGGTATCGTTATTGAGCGTCGATGTTCACATGCCTAAAGCCATTTATAAGCCCCATCATTTCTATTTTGGTAGGGGATTAACATTTCTACTTATTGCTTTAATTCAAACGGCGATTGTTTCTATTGGAGATATATTTCTTTTAGGAATAGATGCGCATATGAAAGGAACTTTTATTTTATTCAGCTTGCTTATAAGCTTTGCGTTTGTGACGATTGTTTACACATTGGTGGCGATATTTGGTAATCTAGGGAAAGGAATGGCGATTATCCTATTGGTATTACAAATATCAAGCTCCGGAGGAAATTTTCCGATAGAAGTATCCTCTACCTTTTTCCAGCGTATATACCCGTTTTTACCTTTCACTTATGCAGTGAAGCTATTACGAGAAGCATTAGGTGGAGTCGTTTGGAAAAATGCGATCGTCAGTATAATTGTTTTACTTTTTGTAGCTACAATATTCATTATAATAGGAACCATTCTTAAAAAGCCATTAATGAACGTAGTAAACAAGTTTACAGAGAATGCAAAAAAGAGCCGAATCTTTCATTAATGGTCGTTGTGAAAAGGACTTTTTCAGCAATCCTTTAGAAAACAGTCTAAAAAAGAGGATGTTATCGACATAGAATTCTTCGATACATCCTCTTTAATATGGATAAAAAAACTTTGCATTCCGTGGAATGGGCAGAGCCATTAAAAAAGATTAGTAAGCTCGTTTTCTGATAGGACCGTAATGCCATTTTTTCGTAATAAGGCAGTCGTTACTCCTTCTCCTGTTATTTTCTGGCCATTGAATTCCCCATTGTAAATTAGAGAACTGCCACACGAGGGGCTGTTTTCTTTAAGTACAACATGAGTGACATTATGTTTTTTCACCAGTTCTAACGTATGATGTGCTCCTAATAGATATTGTTCAGTAACATCTATGCCAGATTTATTTATTACTTGAGCCGTACCATTTAGAACATCCTCTCCCGTTCCATGGATGATTTCAGCTGGTTCACGTGGCGTAGAAAATCCCCCTAATAATTCTGGACATACCATTATGGCCTTTTTTTGTTCAACTAGTGTTGCTAATGTATTTTCTGGGCAGGAAGTGGCATTATATCGGCATTTTTTGCCTGCTAAACAAGAGCTTACAAGTATCATCGTCTCATTCCTTTAATCAAATGTTTGATTAAAATTTTATGACAATTGTATGCTTTAATCAATCGTTTGATTAACACGTAAGGCAGAATACGTAAGTATGAAGAAAAAGAGATTAGAATATTGACGAGAAAAAGACTATCATATACAATGCTGACTAGTCAGTCATAATAAGACTATAATAGAGATGAGTACAAATGGAAGGGATGTCTAGCATGAAGGAGAAGGAAAAAATTATTATAGAAGCTGCCATAAAACTTTTTGCAGGTAAGGGGTTCTCGTCTACGTCTATTAATGAAATAGTAACAGAAAGCGGAATTTCTAAGGGGGCTTTTTATTTATATTTCAAATCCAAAGATGCTTTACTTTATTCCATTTTCGATTACTACTCTGAACAATTACGAACAAAAATTTTTTCATATGAAAATGAAAAGATAGCTCCACGTGAGAAATTTAGTTTGCAATTGCTAACGATGTTAGAAACACTGATGGAGCATAAAGAATTTCTTATTATGCAATCTCGTGAACAAGCTATTCCATTAAATGAAAGCATAAAAAAACAAATCTTTCAAATGCATGTGACAATGCATAATTTCTTACAAAATGGTTTGTTGCAAATATATGGTGAGAAGATACGACCGTTCATCTGGGATTTATCTTTTATCCTAGAGGGTATGGTGCAATCTTATACCAAAATTGTGATGTATGAAAAGGAGCCACTTCAGCTTAGAAAGATAATAGATTTTCTTCTTCGTAGAATGGATCATATAATAGAAGGCATAGTAGAAGAGGAGCCTGTTTTAACATCTGATAGAATGAAAGAGTTGTTAGATAGATCACAAAACTGTTGTCATAGCGATTTTAATCAACTGTTAGCTAATATGAAAGAAATAATAAATACACTAGATGGAAAAGAAGATTTAGAAGTATCGTTGGAAGTGTTAGCGGCAGAAATTCAAAGTGTAAAGCCAAGAATACCAGTTATTCAAGGGATGCTTTCTAACTTTAGGGAAATTCCTGAGCTTCAAGCATATTATAATAAAATAGCAGAATTTTACCATATTAAGTAACGTTCATTTTATATGAACGTTACATTTTTTTGTGTATTGACTGACTGGTCACTCTGTAATATAATTCACTTTACGTGATTTTTGAAAGAAGAATTAAAGGAGACATCTATGAGTGATACAAACAATAAAGGGATTCACAAAAATATAGTCCTAGTCGGTCTAATGATTGGGATGTTTTTTAGTTCGCTTGAACAAACTGTAGTGGGTACAGCTATGCCGACAATTATTGCTGAGTTAAATGGTTTCAGTATTTTTGCTTGGGTAACAACAGCCTATATGATTGCTTCTACAGCTGTTGTGCCTATAGTTGGTAAGCTTTCAGATTTATATGGTAGAAGAAAACTTTATTTGCTCGGAACGATTATATTCATCATTGGTTCAGGTTTATGCGCAACCGCGACTTCTATGGAACAACTAGTCATTTATAGAGGATTACAAGGTATTGGCGGCGGTATGATCATGCCATTATCGCAAACAATCATTGGTGACATTTTTACTGCTGAACAACGTGCGAAATGGCAGGGAGTATTCGGTGCGTTATTTGGATTAAGTTCCGTTTTTGGACCGTTTTTAGGTGGAGTGATTGTTGATTATGTAAGCTGGCATTGGATTTTCTTGATAAATCTTCCATTTGGTTTATTATCAGCTGTTTTCATTTTCATTGGAATGAAACATGAGCCAATTCATAAAGGGAAAGTAAACATTGACTTCTTAGGGATATTTACTTTAATACCGGCGGTTATTCTATTATTAATAGGATTAACTTTTGGAGGAGATAAATTTGAGTGGGTATCTGGTACATCATTAGCTATTTTTGGCGCTTTTGCAGTGTTACTAGTCGCCTTTTTCTTTATTGAAAGAAAAGCGATTGATCCCATTTTAGATTTACGTTTTTTCAAAAATCGAGTATTTGCTGTATCTAATGCATTAGGTTTTTTATTAGGATTAGGGATGTTTGGTGCAATTATGTTTGTACCGATGTACATGCAAGGAATTTTAGGTGTATCACCAACTAAAGCAGGGTCGACAATGACTCCAATGATGATTGCTTTAATAATGGCTAGTGTCGTAGGAGGCCGTCTTTTATTAAAGGTTCGATTTAGAACGTTATTAACCATAGGTATGACGATTACTGCTATTGGCTTTTATTTAATGAGTACAATGGGATTAGATTCTACGGAATTACAAGCATATAGTTATATGGTTGTGCTTGGAATTGGTATGGGATTAGTAATGCCAACTATTACGATTGCTATTCAAAATGAATTTCCTACGTCACAGCTAGGGCAAGTAACATCTGCGTCAACTTTCTTCCGTTCGATTGGAGGAACAATTGGTATTACTATATTAAATGCTGTCATGAATCAAACGATTGTTTCTAAAATGACGGCTGCGAGTGAAGAATCTACCATACCAATTGTTAAGCAAGGTTTAATGGCGTTATCAGAGAAAACAGATGCTTTATTTGGGTTATTAGTAGATCCATCCAAATTACCTTTCCCTGCTGAATCAAAACAAGCTTTTATTAAGTCTATTAGTACAGCTTGGGCAGAATCATTTTCAACTGTATTTTTATCAGGTCTTATTTTCATCGTGATTGGTATACTTACGGCTTTAGCTATGGGTAAAAGTAGAATTAAGCGTGATAAAGAGTTAAAAGAAAAATTAGATATTGTAGAGAAAGAAGAAATTGCTTAAATTTAGCATTCTATATAAAGAGTCATCATGATAAGATGGCTCTTTTTTGTTATAGGGAAATTATGGGAATGGTTGTAATCTGTTTGTATGAATTATAAGATAGAAAAACAAGGAGGGGAAATTTTGAAAAAGCTTTTGAAAGTAGTATTAGTCATTGTGCTTTTAGTCATAGCTATTGGGTATGGAATATATTATTTTGGTACAAACGTGGCCTCAGATAAAGTCATGGATATTTTGAACAACGAGTTAGAGAAAAGTGGACAGTTAGAAACTGTAAAAGAATCCATTAAAAATGATCCAGATTTGAAGAAATTTGTCGAAGAAGGCGCTAATATAGATGAAAGTAAATTACCGTTTAAAACGAAAGAAGAAGCAACCAGAGTCATTATTCGAAAAGTAGGGATTAGCGAATTGCAAAATATAAAATCTCAACTTGAAAATGGGACAGCGTCTAAAGAGGAAATTCATCAGACAATCGAAAATAAATTGTCTGATGAAGAAATTCAAGCATTAAAAGTAATTGCGTATAAAGAACTATCTAAATAAGCTCTTGCTCAGGCAAGAGTTCTTTTTTGGCAAAAACGACTAGCGAGTATGGTTTTCTTTAGTCGTTTTTTCTTGCAATTTAAAAAAATATTTAATTTTGAATCCAGATTACTGTCTAGCTTCAGCATCTTAACTCCTCGAGGAGTCATAAGCCTATCTGCCGTAAAGGTCAAAAGGTAACCATACGTCGATCGACAGCCTACAGGAAGTATCGAAAATAGGATAAGAATTTTTCTAAGGCAACATCCAAACTAAAAAGAATCAGGAAATGTTTTTTCCTTTTGAACCTGCACAAATTCGAAGTAGGGGGAGTATAGTAATACATAATTTACTATTATTAGTTTTTTGGTTTCTAAAAGGAGGTGTCAAAATGTCTTTGCCAAATATTCCGAATATCAAACCAAATATATCAATCGATCGAAAAGAAGCTATAAATTTGCTTCTCGCATCAGTAGCGATGGAAGAAATTAGCCTTTCACATATATTAAATGCTGAAGGAGAAAAACTCCAACAATTTTTAAAAACATGTCCCGATAGTCTGAATGATATGCTGATGATGAATAATAGCATCAATCAGACGTTACGAACTGTTATACAGTCACAAATTATGTTGCAAATCAAACTAGAGGATATCTTGTCCTTAGATAAAAAAAATACTACAAAGCATGATAGTAGTTTATTTGATAGTTTTTCATCAAGTGATTCTTCATCAAGCGATTCTTCATTAAGTGATTATGAAAGCTGTGAAAGTTCCTCTTCGTCTGGAAAAAAGAGAAGGAAGCTAGAGAAATGAAAAACGCTGCTTCTTTGAAAAGGACAGAAGAAAAAAGCGATCAACAATTTGATTCTTTCATTCTGAATTATCTTCGATACTACATTCTTTTTATTGAAACAATAGGAAAAGTATCTCTAGATAAGAATGAAAGAGTACAACTTGAAAAGAAAGTGGCTTCATCTCTTTCTTTACTTAATGATATACATGTTGTTCGGAAATCTATAAAAATGAGTTTGTATTTATCTAGTAGTAAAGAACTGGACATTAGTAACTCAGCTCGTATGGAAACTGCACATATTCTCAAGGTATTAAAAGAATTAATAGTGAATACGATTACAGTTGATAGGTGGAAACGATTATCTCTAAACTGTTTGGATTATATTCAAGAATCTTTTCCTATAGTAGTGCAAGATCAAAACCCGAGCGTACCTTGGAGAGCAGGGAAAATAGCTTATTCTATTTATAAAGTTAAATAATGAAGAAAAGGTCATGGCGATGTTCGGAATCTCTTAAACTGAGACAAAATCATTATCGCTGTGGAGGAAACGTTTCCGTATGATAGGAAGTGTAATAATTTAAAAAACATAAAAATAAGACCTCAGAAGCTAGATGTAAGCTTTGAGGTCTTTATTAATGTGAAGTACGTATTACTCAGTTATAGATAAAATGGAATACAATCGTTACTAAGAATACTTTTGTTGTTTATCCATTTTTCTTATTCTTCAACTGTAGTTGTAGTCGTTGTTTTTTTGGTAAAAGCAACTACAACAGCTATTAAAATGGCAGCAATTACAAAATAGACTAGTAGTGTTAACATGTTACTCCATGCTGCACTAGTATTATCTAACGAAATGATTGCTCTAAAGCTATCAATAGAGTAACGCATTGGTAAGAAGTTGCTTAACATACGTAAGCCTGAAGGAAGCATTTCGATTGGAAGACTAGAACCTGTTGTAGAAAGTTGGGAAACTAAAAAGACGGTTGCAAGGAAACGTCCAATATTGCCGGCAAGTGCCACTAAGAAGAAGACAATCGCTAAGAATGTAATGCTTGCTAGTATAGCAAATAAAATAAGAAGAATAGCGCTTCCAAAATTCAATTTAATGTAGAATAGAGCGAAAATACTCATAACTACTGCTTGAATTGTAGCGTACCCAGCCATTTTTGCAAATTGGCTAGAATACCAAGCAAACCCTGATACTTCAACATCTTCTGGTTTACGGATATTAAATAGTAAAGAAAGCGCTAACACACCAACGAATAACGCAAGAGATAAGATATATGGTGCATTGGCATAACTATATTTCGGATATTTATTAATGCTTTTTCCATCCGTTTGTACAGGAGATGCAAACATAGAGATGTTTTGATCATTTACTTTTAGACTGCTTGTTTTTTCTGCGCCACCTTTTAATCCAGTAGCTAACTCGTTACTTCCACTTTCAATCTGACCAAGCCCATCATCAACTTGTTTAACACCGTCACTTAGTGTTCCCCAACCAGTTTTAACAGTTTGGTTTCCGTCACTGATTTGACCTGCACCGTTATCAAGTTGTTGGATACCTGAAGTCAGTGTACTCCAATTATTTTTAACTTTAGAGTTTCCGTCTGCCACCTGATTAGCACCATTCGCAACTTGACTAGCACCATCAGCAAGTCTATTTGCACCATTCGCAACAAGATTAGTACCTGCATCTAATTTCGTAGCTCCAGCTACTAATTTATCCGCGCCTGCTGAAAGCTGTTTAGCACCACTACTGAACGTATTAACCCCACTGCCAAATTGACTAGCACCACTCTTTAATTGAGATGCACCAGCGTCTAATTTTCCTGTATTACTTGCAAGATCATTCGCACCAGCTGATAATTTTGCTGCTGCGTCAGTAAGTGGAGCAGCTGCATTTGCTAATTGACTAGCACCTTGAGCTAGCTTAGTTTGTCCTGCTACAAGCTCATTTAAGCCAGCTTGTAACGTTTTTGCTCCAGGAGAAGCTTGGGATAAACCACCAGCTACTGTATCAGCACCTGTTTTTAGAGCTTTGGATTTATTCTGTAAGTCATTTAAACCAGATGTGACAGTTTTACTACCATCTAATAATTTTTGGAAATCTGGACTATTTGCTAAGACGGGTCCTAGAACGGGATGCTTTAACAATTGTTCTAAACCAGCTGTTACTTGTCCAGAACCAGCAGCTAATTGAGCAGCGCCAGAATTTACAGCTCCGACTCCATCAGCAACCTGTTTGCTTCCCGGAGCTAGCTGATCTAACGCTTGAGAAAGAGTACCACTTCCACCTTGAGCTGATTTTAATCCATTAAGAATTTGATTAGCCCCTGCAGGAAGATCTTTTGCACCCGCTGATAATGCATTAACGCTTGTTGCTAAAGTAGTTGCTCCTGAAGAAAACGTTTTCGCTCCAGTTGCATAGGCTATTGCACCAGTAGCGAATGTATCTGCACCAACGGCTAAATTTTGACCACCAGTAGACAGTGTCTGGCTACCAACTGTCAAAGATTTTGTTCCTGTAGCTAACACTTTTGAACCAGCAGCTAATTCTTTCGTTCCATTAGCTAATTCTTTTGCACCAGATGCTAGTGATTTATTTCCTGTAGAGACTTCTTTTGCACCAGTAGCTACTTGTTGTGAACCAGTAGCTAGCCTATTAATATCTCCAGTACTCCCTTGTACTTTTGATAAAAGTGTGCCTGTTCCATCTTTTAATTGTTTTGCTCCATCTGCTAATTTAGCGATATCACCAGATTTGGAATCAAGTGAACTTAGAATTTGGCCAGTCCCAGCTTTTAGTTGAACGGAACCATCGTGAAGCTTAGCTGACCCTTCAGCACCATCTTCAAATCCTTTTGAAACATCTGCTAATTGTGTGAATAGAGTCTTAGCATATGTTTCTGTTACTTTATTAGCTAATTGCTCACGAACTTGATTGATTGCGCTATTTGTAACCTGAGCAGCCATATAGTGCAAGCCTTCATTTTGGGTATATTTCAATTGTGGAACCGTAGGATGATCGGTTAATACAGTTGTCACTTTTTCTGAAAAGTCTTTCGGAATTTCTACAACCATATAATAATCAAGATTGTCCATCCCTTTTTTGGCTTCTGCTGCACTAACAAAATCCCATCCTAAGGAATTACTTTCTTTTAGGGTTTTTACTAAATCTTCACCGACGTTAATCGGTTGATCACCTGACATAGCCCCAGCGTCTTCATTAACAACGGCGACGGGTAGGTTTGAAAGATTATCGTATGGTCCCCATGAAGGAGTAAGAATAATAGCTGCGTAAACAAGTGGTATAAGTAACGCTACAATAAGGGCAATAAACACTCCTCTCTTATTTCTTAGTCCGGCTATTGATGTAGCAAAACCATTCATATAAAACCTCCATTTAGTAAGATTTTAAGAATAGATGAATGGCTTCAGAATAAACTGAATGACCATTCAATTTATTCTTAATTCTATATATTCTAAAAATTAATAAAAATTCCTTCTTTTTTATCATTTTATTTTCTGTTTTATGACAAAATATTCTGCTTCGTTCATTTTTATCTATATATATAGTAAAAAAGGAACATAAGAGAATAGTATCATTTAGTTTGTCGAAATTATGAAAGCCTTTTAATAATTTACTGAAAACTAGAAAAAAACATTGACAAATGAAGTTGATAATCATTATCATTTAAAGTGTAAGTAATATTATCAATAGCTTTATATAAAAAAAGAACGACATCGCGAATGGCTATAGCTGTCATATTTTTTTGTGAGGTATTGAGAATGATTATCTCTGTCAGAAATAAACGTCAAGATAGAACATAGAGTTAGAAAGAGGATCCTTTATGAAGATAAGATATTTAATTGCAGCACTGATTGCCTTGTCATTTGCAAGCATTTTCATTGGAGTATCAAATATATCTCCACTAGATATATTTTCTTTAACGAAAGATCAGTGGGATATTTTAATAATTGGTCGCATACCTCGATTAGTCACGATTATTATTGCTGGTGTAAGTATGAGCATATGTGGACTGATTATGCAACAACTAACAAGAAATAAATTTGTTTCACCAACAACTGCTGGAACAATGGATTCAGCACGTTTAGGGATTCTAGTTAGTATGTTGTTATTTGCTTCTGCTACAATGCTGCAGAAGATGATCATATCTTTTATCTTCGCATTAATAGGTACATTCATCTTTATGAAGATTCTTGACAATATTAAGTTTAAAGATGCCATTTTTATTCCTCTTGTTGGCTTAATGTTTGGAGGAATTGTTGGCTCAATAACAACTTTTTTCGCTTATAAGCATGATTTAATTCAAACCATGTCAGCCTGGTTACAAGGAAGCTTTTCTGGTGTTATGAAGGGAAGTTATGAAATGATTTACATAAGTGTGCCATTAATGATTGTGGCATATTTATACGCAAATAAATTTACAGTAGCTGGTATGGGTGAAGATTTTGCTTTAAATTTAGGTTTAAGTTATAAGAAGGTAGTAAATATTGGTCTGGTTATTGTGGCAATGGTTACAGCAGTTGTTATTTTAACTGTAGGAAGTATCCCATTTCTAGGTCTTATCATTCCTAATATTGTGTCCATCTATCGTGGCGATCATTTGAAAAATAATCTTGCTCATACAGCGTTATTAGGAGCTGTATTTGTTTTAGCATGTGATATTTTTGGTCGAGTGATTATCTACCCGTATGAAATTCCAATTGGTCTCACTGTAGGTGTAATTGGAAGTGCGATCTTTGCTTACTTACTGTTGAGGAGAAAGGCTTATGAATGATAAAGCAAAAATTGGAATACTAGTAGCGATAGCAATTGGACTAATCAGTGTATTTATGTTTACAGATATAGGGAGATTTCCTGACTACGTATTGCCAAAAAGAGGTTTGAAGATTTTAGCCATTATCTTAACAGGCTCGTGTATAGCTTTTTCAACGGTAATCTTTCAAACCATTACAAACAATAGAATTCTAACCCCAAGTATCATAGGTCTAGATTCCTTATATATGCTAATTCAAACTGCATTAATATTTATTCTAGGATCTACTAGCCAAACAATTGTTAATAAGAATGTCAATTTTATTATTACGATTGTCATTATGATCTTGTTTATAGGTTTATTATATAAACTCCTATTTAAAAGAGAAGGAAGCAATTTATATTTTCTTCTTTTGATAGGATTAATTTTCGGAACACTGTTCTCTAGTATGTCGACTTTTCTTCAAGTATTAATCGATCCGAATGAGTATCAGTCTATTCAAGGAAAAATGTTTGCAAGCTTTAATAATGTGCAAACCGATTTGTTGAATTTGTCCATTATTGGCATTGTTGTTATTACGATATATGCATGGCGTTTTCTCAAGTATTTAGATGTTTTAGCACTTGGACGAGATCAAGCTATTAATCTAGGTGTAAATTATGATTATGTTGTTAGAAGGTTACTAGTAGTAGTAGCGGTACTTATATCGATAAGTACGGCACTCGTTGGGCCTATTACATTTTTAGGCTTGCTTGTTGTAAATGTGGCGTATCAAGTCATGCGTACATACAAACATTCATACATCATAATCTCTGCCATAATGATCAGTATTGTCTCGCTTGTTGGTGGACTATTATTAGTAGAAAGAGTGTTTACGTTCTCAACTACTTTAAGTGTCATCATCAATTTCGTTGGTGGAATTTATTTCATATACCTTCTATTAAAGGAGAATAAATCATGATTGAAGTTACGAATATTACAAAGTCATATGGAACAAAGAATGTTATTGATAATGTATCTGTGAGTATTCAAAAAGGAAAAATCACTTCCTTTATTGGTCCAAATGGAGCCGGAAAAAGTACTTTGTTATCTATGATTAGTCGTCTTATCGATAAAGATACAGGGGAGGTTATTGTAGAGGGTCAAAATATTTGCGGTATCAAAAGTAATGACCTAGCTCGCAAAATCGCGATTCTTAAACAATCTAATCATATTAATATTCGTCTAACTATTCGTGAGCTTGTTTCTTTTGGAAGATTTCCTTATTCTCAAGGTCGATTAAATAAAGAGGATTGGAAAAAGGTTGATGAAGCCATTTCGTATATGGAATTGACAGACCTACAAGATAAATTTTTGGACCAATTAAGCGGTGGACAAAGACAGAGAGCTTATATTGCGATGGTTATTGCTCAAGATACAGAATATATTTTGTTAGATGAACCATTGAACAATTTAGACATGAAACATTCTGTTCAAATTATGAAGATCCTACGAAGATTGGTTAACGAGTTAAATAAAACCATTATTATTGTTATCCATGATATCAATTTTGCTTCCGTTTATTCTGATTATATTGTGGCACTTAAGGATGGAAAGGTAGTTAAAGAAGGTCCTGCGGATGAGATTATTAATTCCGCCGTACTAAAAGATATTTATGATATGGATATTTCGATACAAAACATAAATTGTCAAAAAATATGCGTATATTTTGCGTAACTATAGGAGAGAAAGTAAAAATGAAATTAAAACAATCATTGTTAATGTTTGTATTAGCACTATTTGCAGTCGTTTTAGTAGCTTGTGGTAATAATGAAACGAAGAAGGAAGACGGTAAGTCTGGAGATACAAAAGAAGAAAAATCAGAAGTAGTTGTAAAGCATGAATATGGTGAAACACCTGTTCAAGTAAATCCGAAAAAAGTAGTTGTATTTGACTTTGGTTCTTTAGATACAATTGAAAAGTTAGGTGCTTCTGATTCAGTAGTGGCGGTTCCTAGAAAAAATGTTCCTGGTTATCTATCAGCTTTTGATAATGACAATGTAATCAATGCTGGCGGATTAAAAGAGCCAGATTTCGAAGCAATTAAAGAAGCGGAGCCAGATTTAATTATCATTTCTGGACGTCAAGCTGATTCGTACGATCAATTTAGCGAAATTGCTCCTACAATTTACATGGCTGTAGACGAAGCTGATTTTGTTAACTCATTTAAAAAGAACGTAACAACTTTAGGTGAAATCTTTGGAAAAGAAGATGTTGCAAAAACAGAACTTGAAGCAATCGATAAAGAAATTGCTGATGTAAAAGCAAAAGTATCAGCTGATAAAAAAGGTTTAATTGTACTATCAAGTGCGAAAGAATTAAGTGCTTATGGTCCGGGATCTCGCTTTGGGATTATCCATGATGTATTAGGAATTACTCCTGCTGATGAATCAATTAAAGTTTCTACACATGGTAATAATGTAACATCTGAGTATGTATTCGAGAAAAACCCTGATTATCTGTTTGTTATTGATCGCGACGTAGCGGTTGGTGAAAAATCAACATTAAAAGAAACGGTTCAAAATGAAATTATTGCGAAAACAAATGCTGCAAAAGAAGGAAAAATCATTCAGTTAAATCCGGAATATTGGTATTTATCAGGTGGCGGATTAATCTCTGTAGCTGAAATGGTAAAAGAAGTATCAGAAGGAATTGCTCAATAAGGTATAACCCTAATTAATGCTAGTTTTCATCATATATAGAGAGGCTACCCCCCTTTTCTATAAAAAGCCCATCAGCTCCCCCATAGTTGATGGGCTTTACTTGTTCTATTGTGTTATTTCGATTGATATGTCTTTGTATAAGGTTGTTTCGTAGAGATGGTTTCTAACAAGTTCGGTGAAAAAAACATAAAAAGGTCGATAGAAGCGGAAGGGACGAGATTTTTGTGGGCTAGGAGAGAGACTAACCAATTACTGTGTTCCTTGATACTCACCTGTCCCGTCCCACGCTTGTTCATAGACGAGAAAGTATGTGAAAACAACCTTCCCTAAAAATGTTAGAATGATATGTAAGCGTGTGAAAAAAGAAATTTTTATGAAATCGAAAGCTAAAAGGAATTGGTAATGTTTTTTTTATTGGAAAATGATATAAAACAAGGTAAAATCAATTACTGTAAAAGAAAACGAGAGAAAACTGATGGAGAAAGAGGTCAGTTGATAAATGAAAAAAGCAACCATTAAAGATGTAGCTCGTGAGAGTAAGTTTTCTATTGCAACTGTTTCAAGGGTTTTAAATGGTAAAGGTAATGTAAGTCCTGAAATTGCTTCAAAGGTATTGGAAGTGGCACAAAAATTACACTATACTCCAAATCAATTGGCGAAGGGTTTAAAAGAACAAAAAACAAATATTATTGGAGTTGTAGTACCTGATTTAGCAGATCCTTATTTTGTAAAAGTCATTCAGCTTTTGCAAAGAAAGTTGCAATTTGAGAATATACATGTACTTGTTACAGAGTCGGAGTACAACGCTAAAAAAGAACGAGAAATCTTACAACAGCTTGAGGCAAAGCGTGTAGATGCCATTGTCGTTGCTAGTACAGGAAATAATGAAAAATATTTAATGGATTTAGTTCTGAAAGGTATTACAGTTGTTCTATTTCATACGAAAATAAAAAATCTAGATATCGAAATTCCGCAAGTAATAGAGGATGAAGAAGAAATTGTGCGTGCATTAACGCATTCATTGATAAAGGATGGTCATCGTCATATAGCCGTGATAAATGGTACGAAGTCCTTTCCAAATGCCATTGAACGCTACATTGGTTATGTAAAAGCAATGTATACTGGTGGAGAGGTTTTGGATTCAGCGTATACATACGAAGGTAAGTATAGCGTAGAAAGTGGAAGAAAAGCAGTAAAACGATTTTTAGCATTACCTAAAAGACCTACTGCTATCGTATCGCTTCATCCGTACTTTACACAAGGGGCCATTGCGGAACTTCAAAAGCAGCAAATTCGAATACCGAGAGATGTTACGATTGCTTCTATTGGCAATGATTCATCACTTTTTTTGCTTGAAGATAAAGGGATTCAGCTTTACTCTTATGACGTTGCTCTTATTGTAGAAGAAATATTATTTTATTTAATTTAAGAAAAGAGAGTAACTTCTAAAGGTCGTTCATGATACGACCTTTAGAAGTTACTCTCTTTATTTTTTAGGAAGTAAGTATGTAAGGCACCGTTCTAAATCTTATTGAATAGTTTGTTAGTTTTTATAAACAATAATTTTGTTAGTTAAGTGACTCACTATAAATGTGTCTAAAATGTGAAATATTCAAGAAAACGTTTACTCGACTTTGTAAGTATTGTAAGATAACTTTAGTAAGTCAAATGAAAACGTTATCAAAAAACAATTGGAGGATGAAATATATGAATATCATGTTAGTTTGTTCAGCAGGTATGTCAACAAGTATGTTAGTAACTAAAATGGAGGCTGCTGCTAGTTCTCAAGGTATAGATGCAAAAATTTGGGCGATTCCTGAAGCTCAATTACAAGCAGATATTGATAAATGCGATGTTATTTTATTAGGACCTCAAGTTCGTTTCTTAAAATCAAAAATTGAAGCTGTAGCTGCTCCAAAAAATATTCCGGTTGAAGTAATTGATATGATGAATTACGGCGCAATGAACGGAGAAGCAGTGTTAAAGCAAGCTTTAAACATGAAGTAATTAGATAAGCTATACATTGTATAGCTTATCCTAATTAAGAAGTGAAGGAGTGAGAGCATGAATAAAATTATTCAGTTTTTAGAAAAATATTTTGTTCCCGTTGCTGGGAAAATTGGTAGCCAAAGACATTTAGTAGCTATCCGTGATGGATTCGTAGCAATTATGCCACTTATTATTTTAGGATCATTTGCTGTATTAATTAATGGTTTACCTTTTGAAGGATACCAAGATTTTATGGTTCGAGTATTTGGTGAAGGTTGGACTGATCTTGGAGGGAATATATGGAAAGGTTCCTTTGCTATCCTTTCTTTACTAGTTGGTATAGGTATTAGTTATAACTTAGCGAAATCATATGATGTAGATGGTTTATCAGCAGCATTAGTTGCTTTTGGTTCTCTTATTATTATGAGTCCTGTAACAGCTACTGAGGGCGGAGTAGATTTTGCTTGGACAGGCGCGCAAGGATTATTCGTAGCATTAATTGTATCTATCGTTTCGACAGAAATCTTCCGTTTCTTAATCCAGAAAAATTTCACAATTAAGATGCCTAAAGGAGTTCCGACGGCGGTAGCACGTTCGTTTGCAGCTTTACTTCCAGCGACTGTTGTATTTATCGTATTCGGAATGGCGTTCTTATTATTTACACATGCAGGAACATCGTTACACAAAATCATTTTTGATACAATTCAAGAGCCTTTACAAGGGCTATCAAATACACTACCATCAGCGATTATTGTTTCTTTATTAATTCACTTATTATGGTTCTTTGGATTACATGGTACAAACATTATTGGACCGATTATGGAAACAATTTACCTACCATCGTTAGAAACAAATATGGCAGCGTTTAAAGATGGAGTATCTGCATTTAGTGATCAATTAGCAGTAGTAACAAAACCTTTCTTCGATGTATATGTACACTTAGGGGGAGCTGGTGCAACATTAGCATTAATTGTAGCTATTTTCTTAGTAGCAAAAAGTGCTCAATATAGAAGTATCGGGAAAATTACAGCGCCTGCGGGTGTGTTTAACATTAATGAACCAGTATTATTTGGTGTTCCGATTGTATTGAACCCAATTTTACTAATTCCATTCGTGTTAATTCCAATCGTATTAACTTGTACGTCATTCTTTGCTATATCAATGGGACTTGTTCCGAAAACAGTAGCATTGGTTCCGTGGTCTATGCCACCAATTTTCAGTGGTTATTTAGCATCAGGTGGAGCATGGCAAGGTGTTGCACTACAAATATTTAACTTCTTATTAGCTGTGGCAATTTATATTCCGTTTATTAAAGTACAAGATATTCAAGCTATAAAAGCAGAAAACGGAGAACAGTAGAAGTACTGTAGGAGGATCATTATGGAAACAATCATTATGGGAATTATTCTAAACGCTGGGAACGCTAGAAGTACAGCGATGGAAGCTCTTAAAGAAGCTAAACAAGGTAACTTTGAATTAGCTGAAAAATATATTGAAGAAGCTACACAAGCACTTGGTGAAGCACATAAATCACAAACTGCTTTAATTCAAGGGGAAGCTCGTGGAGAAAAATCAGAAATCTCTATCTTACTAATTCACGCTCAGGATCACTTAATGACAGCAATGACATTAAAAGATTTAGCAGGCGAAATGGTAGAATTATACAAAAGAATTGGTTAATATGTAACTGTAAGGGGCTTTCCTAAAAAGCGATTTTCAATCACTTTTTGGGACGCCCCTACGCTTTATCTTAATTCATTTTTATAACACTTTGTTTACAAATGCATTCTTACTTTGTGAAAAAAGCTGATGTTACACATTAAGGTGCTATATTATATTTTTCCTCAAAGAAGAATATGAAGGTGCGTTAAAAATGGAAGAGGGAATCCGACAAAAATTTGATGTATAGAAAGCCGCTTTCTAAATAATGTAACGGTAGTACCTGCCCATTAATTTGATTAAGAGATTAATATTTGAGGTGTAGGAAATGAGAAAATTAGGTATTTCAATTTACCCAGAACATAGTACAAGAGAAAAAGACAAAGAGTATATTTCATTAGCAGCTAAATATGGTTTTAAACGTATTTTTACATGTTTATTATCTGTTCAAGGAAGTAAAGAAGCCATTATTGAGGAGTTCACAGATATTATTACACATGCTCGTAATGAAGGTATGGAAGTCATTTTAGATGTCGCGCCACACGTTTTCCCTACTTTAGGGGCATCATACGATAATTTAGAAGTGTTTGCTCAAATGGGTGCAACAGGAATCCGTTTAGATGAAGGATTTGGTGGACAGAAAGAAGCGTTAATGACACATAATCCGTATGGCTTGAAAATTGAAATTAACATTAGTAACGGTACAAAATATTTAGAGCAAATTTTAAGTTACGGTCCAAACCGTGATACTCTAGTTGGATGTCATAACTTCTATCCTCAAGAATATACTGGTCTTTCTTATAAGCATTTTGTTGAAACATCAGAACTCTTTAGAAAGCACAATATCCGTGTGGCTGCGTTTGTATCTTCTAAGGCTGCAACTTATGGTCCGTGGCCAGTGAGTGATGGTTTATGCACGTTAGAACAGCATCGTACTTTACCAATTGTAACTCAAGCGAAACATTTATTTGCAACGGATTTAGTAGATGATGTGATTATTGGAAATGCTTATGCTTCAGAAGAAGAATTAGCAGCTTTAAGTAAATTAAATCCAAATAAGCTATCTTTCCGTGTGAACATGAACAAAGAAGCTTCTGATCTAGAGAAGCTAATTGTGGAAAAGGAAATACATTTCAACCGCGGTGATGTGTCTGAATATCTTATTCGTTCTACACAAAGTCGTGTGAAGTATAAGACAGAAGCATTTCCAAAACACAATAATTATGATATTCAAAAAGGCGATGTATTGATGGGTAATAATGATTTCGGACAATACAAAGGAGAACTTCAAATCGCACGCCTTCCGATGAAAAATGATGGACGTAAAAACGTAATTGGAAGAATTGTTGAGGAGGAAGTATTCCTTTTAGACTATATTAAGCCTTGGGACTACTTTGAAATGGTTATCGAAAAATAAAATGAAATGCAATACAAAAAGCCTTCCGTAAAAAATGGAAGGCTTTTTGTTGAGGAAAGCGTGTATAAGTACTTGTTCTATAGCTAAAGGTCACTATTACAGTACCCATGAGTTTTGTTGAAAGCTTAATGCTTTTTGTTGTTCCACTAACTTATGACGTTGGGATCGTTGTTAATCTGAAATTCCCAAATTTTGATTGGACTAATGAGGTTACCGATACGATAAAGCAAAGTGCAGCATTTTTGATTGTGATTTTTGCAGGCTTGTTTAGTATTGTCGTTCTCGTTGCAATCATGTTTGCAGGTCTAATATCAATCAGACAATTTTTATGGGATGCTGGAGTATGGTGTTAATGCTACTCTGCATGGTTATGTATAGGTATATGAAAATGAAGGGTGAACGTGTTTTTAAGGCTAGTTAAATGACTCATTTTCCAATTATTGTTTGACGAAAGGAATAATACATGTTACATTAATCACATATTATAAAAAGGTGTGGTGAAGTATGTCGGGAGTAGGTATCAACTAAATTTTAGTTGAATAAGGATTTTAATTTCTGGATTTATTCCAGTTTATTAAGAATGCCTTTTTTCAATAATGTTTACCAACATTGTTGAATACCTACTATAAGACTGCTTCCTTTTCCATATATTCGTTTAACATGTAGAATGTTAAGGCGTAAAGCATGGTGGGATTTGTCCTACCATGCTTTTTGTTCAAAGGGTTTCTAGTACCCTTATTCATTTTGTGTGGGAAGGCGATATTGTGCCTTAGTTTATGTTACAAGGCTTATGCCCGCAGGAGCTTTCTATCCAATTATGCTAATTGGTATGGTAGGAAAGGCTTTTGCGGGCTATTTTATTATCTAAATCCCATGTTGAGTTTCTTGTGGTTCTAGACGTTTATTAAATGAAGTCTAAGTGATCTTAGATTATACGGTGCTAAAGGGAAGCTTGTACAATTCAGAAATGAGGAAAATAAAAATGAATACTATGACTTTTGATAAATTACAATATAACGAATTAAAAGAGAAAGTAAAAAGCTATTGTGTTAGTGGCTTAGGGAAAGCATTAATTGATAAGTTACAGCCAAGTTCTAATATAAAAGTAGTGAAAAATCGTTTGAAAGAGACGAGTGAAGCTAGGAAGTTATTAGATGCTGAAAAGCATTTGCCATTAACGGGCATATCTAATATAGCAAGTCATATTGAAAAGTTAGAAAAAGGTATGGTTTTAACACCAATAGAATTAACAGCTGTATCTGATTTTTTGAGAGGTTGTAGGAGAATTAAAAAGTTTATGGCTGATAAAGAATTTTTTGCTCCTGTACTTCATTCGTATGCCTTTTCTATGACTGAATTTCGCGATATTGAAGAGAGTATATTATTTGCTATCAAAGGCAGTCGAGTAGATTCAAATGCTAGCAGAGAACTAAAACGTATCCGGAATCAAATGGCTAAAACAGAAGAAAAAATTGAAGAACGACTTAATAAGTTTTTGAAAAGCGGTGCGAATAAAGAGTTCATTCAAGAATTCTATATTAGTAAGAAAGATGATCGTTTTACGATTCCAATTAAGGCTTCTTTTAAAAATCAAGTAGCAGGAACTATTGTTGAAATATCCTCAAAAGGTTCAACTGTGTTTATGGAACCGGCTGCTGTTTCAAAACTTAATGTAGAACTAGCTTGTTTGAAATCAGAGGAATCCGTTGAAGAATATCAAATACTGGCTACCTTATCAGGCACTATTTATGAGGCGATTCATGCAATTCGAATTAATATCGAATGTATTAGCCAATACGATATGATTTTTGCTAAAGCCAAATATAGTAAGAGTACAGATGGTATGGAACCAAAACTAAATAATCATGGCTTTATTAAATTAGTAGACAGTAAGCATCCATTATTAGAAGGAGATATTGTTCCACTTGATTTTGAGATTGGTCAAGATTATCGAAGTTTAATCATTACGGGACCGAATGCTGGTGGAAAAACAGTTGTTCTAAAGACAATTGGA
Source organism: Bacillus massilioanorexius (assembly GCF_902374955.1). Classification (GTDB taxonomy): domain Bacteria; phylum Bacillota; class Bacilli; order Bacillales; family DSM-1321; genus Bacillus_AD; species Bacillus_AD massilioanorexius. The sequence continues at coordinate 49,830 of NZ_CABKRX010000036.1, read as the reverse complement.
ATTCTAACATTAGCAGTTATGTCTGGTCTTCATATTATTGCTAAAGAAGGAACAGAAATCGCGATTTTCGATAATGTATTTGTTGATATTGGCGATAACCAAAGCTTAGAAAATGCATTAAGCACATTTTCTTCCCATATGAAGAATATTTCTGAGATTATGAGAGCCTCTAATAATAATACGCTTCTATTGTTCGATGAGATTGGAAGTGGCACAGAGCCGAATGAAGGTGCTGCGTTAGCGATTGCGATACTAGAAGAATTTTACCATATGGGATGTATAACAATTGCTACTACCCATTATGGTGAAATAAAACGATATTCTGAAATGCATGATGACTTCATGAACGCTGCAATGTTATTTAATAGCGAGGCACTACAGCCTATGTATAAGCTTCTAATCGGTAAATCTGGAGATAGTAACGCCCTTTGGATCTCTCGAAGAATGAATATACGTGAACATGTATTAAAGAGAGCGGAATTATATATTGAGAATAAGGCATATAACTTTGATACTGTGAAAGAAAATAAAATAAAAAAACCTACAGTGGAGGCAATTCTTCCGGAAGTGCATTACAATTATGAAATAGGTGATAGAGTGAAACTTTTGGAAGAAAATGATTATGCCATCGTATATAAGCCGTTAGATAAATATAATAATGTTGTCTTATTTTATAAAAATGAAATGATAGAAGTGAATGTGAAGCGAATTCAACTTGATATTAAGGCAACTCAATTATATCCAGAAGGTTATGATTTAAATATACTGTTTACAAGCTTTCAAGAGAGAAAGTTACAGCATGATTTGGAAAGAGGATCAAAAAAAGCACTTAGAAAAGTACAAAAAGAGATTAGAAAGAGAAGAGAAGAATAAAAAAGCGTTTATTTAAATAAGAAAAAACTCGTCTTGTTACATTTCAAGACAAGTTTTTTATGTTTTTTAAGCGCATAACCGAGGCGCTTCCGCTTTTCTTATAAGATTAGAAATATAATTTGGGACCAAGACAAATGTCTGCCTTGCTCGGCTATAAGCCATTCCTTTTTGATTCCATATCATGGAATGGAAGGTTAAATGGATTTACCTTTTCACTGAGATAATGATTATACTAAAAAGGATTGGTAACGGTTTTTCTTATTGTCGCTTAAGTTGATTATAGAAACGATAACGATCAGCTCGAAAAGATGATTTGACATATTCAATCGGTGTTCGATCTTCTAAATAAGTAACCTGTATGATTTTTAATACGGGGCTACCTTTTTTTATATGCAAATGCTTAGCATCATAATCACTAGCGGCAACTGCTTCAAGTTCTTGATCGGCAACATCAATTTTAAGCGAAAATTTTTCTTCAATGAACTGATAAATAGAGTCTTTAGCTAGTTCCTTAGTTAATCCTTCAATTAGATGTAATGGCATATAGGCTGTTTCGATAGCCATTGGTACGTCATCAGCTAATCGAATTCTTTCAATTTGTAATACAGGTTTTTCAACATCAATCTCCAGTTTTTGAGAAACAGAAGGGCTAGCAGGAACAACTTCGTAAGATAGAATTTCACTACTAGGTGTCAATCCTCTTTCAATCATATCCTCTGAAAAGCTTGTTAAACCTTGCATTACCCGTTCAACCTTTCGCTCACTAACAAATGTACCTGTACCTTTCTTTCGATAAAGTAATCCATCATTTACAAGGTTTGTTAATGCTTGTCGAACTGTCATTCGGCTTATTTGATATTGTTCCGTAAATTCACGTTCAGAAGGAATAGCTTGATTAGGTTGTAGCTGACCCGAATCAATTTGTTGTTTAATTAGCTCTTCAAGCTGGTGATAAATTGGAACAGGTGACTTTTTATCAATCATTTTTCTACAGCTCCTTGAACGGACACTTAGATTAATTGTAAAGCATCCTGGTCGGCAATAATTGTTACTTTATTGTGTAAACGTAGAGCTGATGCTGGGAATTCCTCTGAGATTTCACCGTAAATAAGACGTTTGATAGCTTCTGCTTTTGAAGCACCAGATGCTAATAAGATAATTTCCTTACTGTCCATAATACTTTGAATTCCCATAGTAATGGCCTCAGTAGGTACCTCATCAATGCTGTTGAAATAACGAGCATTTGCTTCACGAGTTCTTTCAGCAAGCTTGATTGTATGTGTTTTGCTTTTGAAAGAAGTACCAGGTTCGTTGAAACCGATGTGTCCATTATGGCCGATTCCTAGAATTTGTAGATCTACTCCACCGATGTCATGGATGTATTTTTCATAACGAGCTGCTTCTTCTTCCATATTAGTTGCTGTACCATCAGGAACGTTCGTGTTATTTAAGTCTACATCAATATAGTTAAACAATTTTTCTCTCATGAAAGTAAAATAACTGTTTTTATCCTCTTTGTCTAGTCCAACATATTCATCTAAATTCACAGTTTTTACTTCTTTATAAGAAGTTCCATTGGTTTTATGATCTTCAATTAATGTTTTGTAAAGTCCTTCAGGAGTACTACCTGTTGCTAAACCTAAAATAGCATTTGGTTTTCTTTCCACTAAACCGATAATTCTTTTTGCAGCAATACGGCTCATTTCTTCGTAGTTTTCTGCACGAATAATTTCAAATATCATTGTATTCACCTTTTTAGAAGAGTTTATTTCTTGTATTGTCATTATTTATCATCCTTTTTATATGCTAGTTCACCACGACAAATTGTCATTTCAATATCTAAATCATTGTTTAAGACTACAATATCAGCATCTTTTCCGATTTCGATGCTTCCTTTTGTATCGAACATTCTTATTTGTTTTGCAGGGTTGATTGAGGCAAGTTTCATCAAATCATGTAATGTAAGATCAGTAAATTTCAACATGTTTCTAACGGAATCAATCATTTTTAGGGTACTTCCCGCAAGAGTTCCATCCTCAAGTGTTGCCTTTCCATCTCCAACAATTACAGGTTGTCCGCCTAATTCATAACGTCCATTTTTTAGGCATTTGGCACGCATCGCATCAGTAATTAATAATGCACCGTCCGTACCTTTTGCTTTGATTGCTAAGCGAATCATTTCTGGACAAATGTGAATGCCATCTGAAATTAGTTCTACTTTTAATTCATCAAATAATAAAGCAGCTCCAGCTGTTCCAGGCTCGCGATGATGTAGACCGCGCATGCCATTATATAAATGGGTTATTTGTGTTGCACCTGCACTAACTGCATCTTTAACTTCAGCGTAAGCAGAATCGGTATGTCCGATAGAAGCAGTAACGTTGTTTTCTGCTAAATACTGAATAAATTCCATTCCATTTGGCATTTCAGGAGCGACAGTTACTAATTTAATTGTTCCGTCTGCCTCTTTTTGCCACTCTTTAAAGACTTCTACATTAGGATCGATAATGTATTCTGCAGGTTGCGCACCTTTTTTGCTCGGATTAATGAAAGGTCCTTCAAGATGAACGCCAACTACCTCTGCTAATCCGGTTTGATCGTGTTCTTTTTGATATGATGCAGCATTTTGTAATGCTTTAACAATGTTACCTGGTGCTTGAGTCATTGTAGTGGCAAGAAAGCTGGTTGTTCCTTCTTGTGGAAGATGAACAGCCATTGTATGAAGTGCTTCTGGTGTTGCATCCATAGTATCCGCTCCACCGGCACCATGAATGTGGACGTCGATAAATCCAGGTATGACCTTTGATCCATTTGCTAAAGAGATAATCTTAGCGTCGGAAAATGAGTTTGGTTGAAGTGAATCAGCGGCACCAATTTCGGTAATCTTTCCATCTGAAAGAAGAACATATCCGTTTGAAATAATTTCATTTTCTAAATAAATGTCTGCATTTTTTAATAAGATGCTTGAAGATACTTTTGTCATGGTGATCCCCCTCAAATTAAGTACATATTTATATTGCATGAATGGAATATTTATAGTCCTTATCTTGATTTTATCAATATATACATCTAGTTGTCTATACCAATTATATCGGAATTTTATGGGAATAACTTATTAGATTTTATCATTAGTGGATTTGTATTATAAGGTTTTTTCATATGTACTAGTAGTATGAACCTTTCATATAAAAAGTTATGTTGTTACATTTACCCATTCATTTAAAAGAATGTTTGTTTAAGAATGGGCTGTGTTAAAATTCTTTGGTATTATTGCCTCAAAACGATTGCTTCGTGCCTTACACCAAGGAGGTGCACTGTTCGTCTTGCAGAAAGTGACATCTTGGAGTGGAATTGAATCTATATTTACTATTTGTTAAAAGGCAACAAAGCATGTCAAAACAGTTATTAAAAAAAGAAAAAATATCCAATAATAGGAAGCGTTTTGGGTCGAATATCTTAGAGATATGTAATGGGAATATACTTGTGAAATCCATTTGAAATTTGATTCAAAAATATATGAGGAAAATGAAAAAATATTATTGAAGTTTTGTTAAATTCTTGTATAATAACTAGTTGTAAAAGTAAACTCCGAGTTACGTAATAATAAACAATAGTTACTAGAAGTTTACTAACTTTAAACACGATTGAGGTTATACAATCATGCAAATCGGAAGAAAAATAAAAAATCTACGATTAAAAAAAGGCTTAACACAAGAAGAATTAGGTGAGAGGACAGATTTAAGTAAAGGCTACATATCTCAGTTGGAGCGCGATTTGAGTTCACCTTCCATCGAAACATTTTTTAGCTTACTTGAAGTATTAGGCTGTTCACCTAAAGATTTCTTTAATGAGGAAGATCATATACAGAAAGTGGTATATGGAGAAGAAGATCAAACATGCTATGAAGATGAAGAAAGAGGCTATCACATTCAATGGTTAGTTCCTGAAAGCAACGAAAAGGAAATGGAGCCAATCATTTTAACGTTTAGTGAAGAAGGCGAGTTTAAAGTTTTTGAGCCTTCGTTATCTGAGACGTTTGGTTTTGTATTAGAAGGGAAAGTTAAAGTAAACCTAGGAAAAAGTGAATACTATGCAAAAGCTGGTGAAGCTATTTACTTTCACGCATCTGATCAGCATCAAATTGTTAATGCATCCTCAGGTAAAACACAATTATTGCTAGTAGCTACAGATTCTTATTTATAGTATGAGCGTGTACAATTTTCTAGAATGACTATGGATTTTAGTTGTGCCTTTTGGGTGCAAGCAAAGAACGAACTTTTAGCCAGCGCGATTGCTACTTGAGGCTAAAAGGTTGTGGGTCACTAAGATGGTTTTGCACTAGCGCTTTTCTTATAAAAAATAACGAAGTAGTTTAGGGGAATATACAGAAAAGGAGACCGATAATGACAGAAAAAACTATTATTCGATTTAATGGCGTTACGAAACAATACGATGATGATCCACCTGTTTTAAATAACGTTAGCTTTGAAATTGAAAGAGGTAAATTTTATACACTATTAGGACCTTCAGGTTGTGGGAAAACAACAATCTTACGTCTTATTGCAGGCTTTATTGGGCCTTCAAAAGGTGAAATATATTTTAATGGTAAGCTTGTGAATAATATACCGGCAAACCGTCGTCAAGTAAATACTGTTTTTCAAGATTATGCATTATTTCCTCATTTAAACGTATTTGAAAACGTTGCATTTGGTTTACGAATTAAAAAAATGAAAAATAATGTCATTGATCAAAAAGTTCGCGAAGCATTGAAATTCGTAAACCTTGAAGGGTACGAAAATCGTGAAATTAGTGAGATGTCTGGTGGTCAGCGTCAACGTGTTGCTATTGCTAGAGCGATTGTAAATGAACCAGAGGTTATCCTGTTAGATGAACCTTTATCAGCTCTAGATTTAAAACTACGTACAGAAATGCAATATGAACTAAGAGAATTACAACGTCGTCTCGGTATTACATTTATCTTTGTTACACACGATCAAGAAGAAGCACTTGCGATGAGTGATGAAATTTTTGTTCTAAATCGAGGTAACATTGAGCAGAGTGGTACACCGATTGATATTTATGATGAGCCAATAAATCGTTTCGTTGCAGATTTTATTGGAGAGTCGAATATAGTTAAAGGCAAAATGATAGAAGATTATTTAGTTGAATTTACTGGTAAACAGTTTGAATGTGTCGATGCTGGTTTAAAACCTAATGCGGCGATTGAAATTGTAATTAGACCAGAAGATTTAGAAATCACATCTCCTGAACAAGGTAAATTACAAGTAAGAGTAGATACTCAATTATTCCGTGGTGTTCATTACGAAATTTCCTGCTATGACCAAGATGGTAACGAATGGCTCGTACATTCAACGAAAAAGGCTACTGTAGGTGAACAAATAGGCTTGTATTTTGATCCTGAATCCATCCATGTTATGGTGCCAGGTGAAACAGAAGAAGAGTTTGATGCGCGCTTAGAGGCGTATGAAGAGGCAGAACATGAAGAGTAATCGAGTACTATATGCTATTCCATATTATTTATGGATGTTATTATTCGTAGTTGCACCGATTTTACTTGTTGTCTACTTTTCGTTTTTTAATATTGAAGGAGATTTTTCCTTCGTTAATTACCAAAAGTTCTTTACACCTGTTTATTTGAAAATGACTTTGAGTTCGTTTTGGTATGCTTTTTTAATTACAGCATTTGCACTTTTAGTTGCATATCCAACTGCATATCTTTTAACGAAAACGAAGCATAAGCAATTATGGTTATTGCTTATTATTTTGCCTTCATGGATTAACCTTTTATTAAAAGCGTATGCGTTTATGGGGATTTTCGGAACATACGGACCAATTAACGCCTTTTTAGAGGTAATTGGATTAGGGGAAAAACAAATATTATTCACAGACTTTAGCTTTGTGTTTGTATCAGTATATATTTTCATTCCTTTTATGATATTACCGATATTCAATGCGCTTGAAAAATTAAATCCTTCGTTAGTTTATGCATCGAATGATTTAGGTGCTTCCAATTGGGTAACGTTTAAGCGAGTTATCTTTCCTTTAACAATTGATGGTGTTAAAGCTGGGTGCCAAGCGGTTTTCATTCCTGCATTGTCACTGTTTATGCTTACGCGATTAATTGCCGGAAACCGTGTTATAACACTTGGTACAGCTATTGAGCAGCATTTCCTTATTACACAAGATTGGGGAATGGGTTCAACGATTGCGGTATTTTTAATCATAACAATGTTTATCATTATGGCTCTTACAAGAAATCGAAAGCGAGGTATGAAGCATGAGAAAAAATAACAAGCTTTCGAGACTGTATTTAGCTATTGTATTTATAATTTTATATGCGCCTATATTTTATCTTGTGTTTTATTCCTTCAATAGCGGTGGAAACATGTCAGGATTTGAAGGATTTACATTAGATTACTATAAAGAAGTACTTCAAGATACACGTTTATTAATTATAGTGTTAAATACGCTTGTTATTGCTTTATTGTCAGCAGCAATTGCGACGATTATCGGTTTGTTAGGTGCTCTGTCCATTATGTATGTGAAAAATTCTAAAGCAAAAAATACAATGCTATCTTTAAACAATGTGTTAATCGTAAGTCCTGATGTAATTATTGGTGCTTCTTTTTTAATTCTATTTACGATAATTGGAATTAAACTTGGGTTTACTTCTGTACTTCTTTCTCATATTGCATTTAGTATCCCAATTGTTGTTATTATGATATTGCCAAAGCTACAAGAGATGAGTCCAACATTAATAGATGCGGCACTTGATCTAGGTGCAAGTAAGTGGAACGTGCTAACAAAAGTTGTGATTCCATATATCACTCCTGGTATATTTGCAGGATTTTTTATGGCTTTAACTTATTCTTTAGATGATTTTGCTGTAACATTTTTCGTAACGGGTAATGGATTCTCTACTTTATCAGTAGAAATTTATTCATTGGCACGCCGAGGAATATCTCTACAAATTAATGCATTATCTACTCTGATCTTCTTATTCACGATCGTATTAGTAATAGGCTATTACTTCATTAATCAGCGCAATAGTCGTCCGAAAGGAGCTGGAATAAGAAAATGAGTAAGATAACGAAAGTATTTATAGCTGTTTTTGTTGTTTCTTTTGGCTTATTATTTTGGATTTCAGAATTGAATGCGTCCGAAGGTTACTCTGGTGGTAACACAATCTCCGTTTATAACTGGGGAGATTACATTGATACGGATTTAATTAAAAAATTCGAAAAGGAAACAGGATATAAAGTGGTCTATCAAACCTTTGATTCGAACGAAGCTATGATTGCTAAGTTAGATCAAGGTGGCACTGTATTTGATATTGCTATACCTTCTGAATATGCGATATCAAAAATGAAAGAGGAAAATTTGTTAACACCATTGGACCATAGTAAAATTCCGAACTTAAAAAACATTGATAGTCGTTTTATGAATTTACCATTTGATCCGGAAAATAAGTACTCTGTCCCATATTTTTGGGGGACTGTAGGTATTGTTTACAACAAAAAAATGTTGAATGGTAAAACAATTACAGGCTGGAATGATTTATGGGATCCTGACTTAAAAAATGAAATATTATTAGTCGATGGTGCCCGTGAAGTAATCGGAATGGGATTAAATACACTTGGTTATTCATTAAACAGTCATAATAAAAAAGAGCTAGTAGAAGCAAAAGAAAAACTTGATAAACTAGTTCCAAATATTAAAGCAATCGTTGGTGATGAGATTAAGATGCTTATGGCTAATGAAGAAGGATCTGTTGGAGTAGTATGGTCCGGTGATGCAAGTGAAATTATGAGTGAAAATGAAAATCTAGATTATGTAGTACCAAAAGAAGGTTCTAACCTTTGGTTCGATAATATTGTTATTCCGAAATCAGCAAAGAACATAGAAGGGGCACATGCTTTCATCAATTTCATGCTTGACCCGGAAAATGGTGCTCAAAATACGGACTACGTTGGTTATTCAACTCCAAATGAAGAAGCACTTAAGTTATTAGATAAGGAAGTTAGAGAAGATAAACGTTTCTATCCTGATTCTTCATTAACGGATAAATTAGAAGTTTACGAAAATCTTGGGAAGAAAATGCAGGCATATTATAGTGAACTATTCCTAGAATTTAAGATGCACAGTAAATAAGGTTGCCTCAAAAGCGATTTTTAGTCGCTTTTGAGCGGCCTTTTTGTATGTTACGGAATTTATATTTTGTGGACTACTTATTGCCGAATATGTAGTATTTTAGTTTCAACGCCTGCTCCTTAGGGCCATAAGCCAATCCGAATAATAACATTCTAGTCGGAATCGACTTATGTTGGTCAAGGCGCTTGTGCTTTTGTTCTTTGGTGTTTTAGGAAAGAATCAAATGGATCATTACTTTTAGATTGAAGGGAAGATTCGTTATTGAAATTTCAATAATCTAGACAGACTTTCCTGAGAAGGTATAAACGCTGATATGTATATTTTCACATCATATAGACAAAATAGTTATAATAAATACACTATTGACGTTTTGGAGTTATCGTAATATAATTTCGAGTATTATTAAAAATAGTAAGTATGGGCAAAGAAGAGAACATATTAAGCCGGTCTCCCTGTTATTAGAGAATCAGTGGTTGGTGAAAACTGATACAAAGATTAGGTGAATTTCATTCTTGGAGCTCTCTTTATGTTGCATCCTAGGCTCGCGGCATAAAGACGGAAAAAACCGTTATTTTTTTGAAGTGGGAAACAAGTATGACGTTTCCAATTAGGGTGGTACCGCGTGATAAGCCACGTCCCTATCGTTTTGATAGAGATGTGGCTTTTTTTGTTTGACAAAAGTATAAAAGAAAAGCCACTGTGCTTATGTTAAATGAAGTATAACTATACAACATAGATAGGAATGATCGTATGAAGAAACAAGCACAATGGTCGTCAAAGCTCGGCTTTATATTAGCTGCTGCTGGCTCGGCTATAGGTATAGGAGCTATTTGGAAGCTACCTTATGTTACAGGAACAAGTGGTGGAGGAGCATTTTTCTTTCTATTTATATTATTTTCCTTGCTTATAGGATTTCCGCTTCTTTTAGCTGAATTTGTTATTGGTAAAAGTACACAAAAAGAAGCAATCAGTGCGTATCGAACAATAGCTCCAAACACGAAATGGCATTGGATCGGTAAACTAGGTGTTGTAACATGCTTTTTATTGCTATCCTTTTATAGTGTAATTGGTGGATGGATAGTTATCTATCTCGTAAAAGGATTATTTGGAGGAGTAGTAGAGAACTCAGCCAACTATAGTGAGTTATTCAATAGCACAATTAGTAGTCCTGTCTTAACAATAGTAGCTCAAGGAGCATTTTTGGCAATTACTATTTTCGTAGTTGCTAAAGGGATACAAGAAGGTATTGAAAAAGCATCAAAAATATTGATGCCTGCCTTGTTTATCTTATTTATTGTCCTTATCGTTCGTTCTTTAACGTTGGATCATGCGACGGATGGCGTGAAATTCTTCTTAGCGCCAGACTTTTCACATATAAAATCAGAGAGCGTTTTATTCGCACTTGGGCAATCGTTTTTCTCTTTAAGTGTAGGGGTGTCTGTAATGGTAACATACAGTTCCTATTTACCGAGAAAATCTAATCTAATTCAACCTGCTATCTCAATTGTTTCAATGAATTTAATCATTGCGTTATTGGCTGGTCTAGCAATATTCCCAGCAGTATTTTCCTTTGGATTAGAACCAGCAGAAGGACCAGGATTATTATTCGTCGTTTTACCAACTGTATTTGATCAAATTGTTTTTGGTGAATTTTTCTTATTATGTTTCCTTGCTTTATTCTTATTTGCGACTTTAACATCTGCCTTTTCAATTTTAGAAATCATTGTTGCTTCATTAGTAAAAGGAAAAGAGAAACAAAGACCTAAATATGCAGTGATTGTGGGAATGTTAATATTCGTTGTGGGAGTTCCATCTGCTTTATCATATAGTATTTTGAGTGATGTAACGATATTTTCAAAAAGTATTTTTGATGCCGCGGATTATTTAGTTAGTAACATTCTTATGCCGTTAGGTGCATTTTTAATTTCTATTTTCGTACCTCTTAAAATGAAAAAGAATATTTTACAGGCAGAGTTATTAGAGCAATCGAAATGGGGTAAGAAAGCTTTTAATGTATGGTTCTATATAATGAGATACATTATTCCTATAGTGATTATTGTCGTATTTTTAGATACGATTGGTTTATTTTAATGATAAATGCTGAATGAAAAATCCTCTTTTCATTCAGCGTTTTTTTGAAGATAATAGTTGCGTAAAGTACATTTGGGGGATTGGAAAAAGTAACAGCACACATGGAAGTATAATAAATGAAAAAGAATTGTGAAAAAAATGTATATTAAATATAAAGAATGTTAGTAATTAGTAAACATTTGAGTTGTTTTAGTATAAAATAAAATTTGAGTCACTTTTTGTAGAAGACAATCTAAAGGTGCTAATAATTAATTGGAGGAAAGAAAATGATCTTCCGTGTTCAACCTTTGAAAGGAATCTTTAGACCAGTTAACTATCGTTATCAGTTATCAGAAGCAGAAGCGTTTAAAGGTTATAAAAGATACATAGCGTTCTTTTTTTTATTGAGCATTTGTGTGTATGGTATAAGCGCTGCATTTGGTATTGGAACAGAATCTTTGTCTAAGGAAATGACGAGTTTAAGTAGTGAAGAATTTGAAACGAGAAAGCAATTATTCTTTTTAGGTAGATTGCTACTAGGTATGATTATACCAGCTATTTTTTTGTTTTTAAGCTCGCTATATTATTGGAGCTTTGTAAACATTTCCTTTCAACAACTTGTTATCGTTCAAATGTCTGTCTTTTGTGTATTTTTATTGGAAAAAATCATTCAAATACCTTTATTTCTTCTTTTGCATATTGATGAAGCATCGAACCCATTTTCGCTTGGTGTAATCGTTCAATATATAACGAATAAAGAATTAATTGTTGATTTTTTTAGTCAAATTACTATATTTCAAATGTTAATGATTACGATAGTTGTACATTATTTGAATCATTTAACGGAAAAAAGTAAAAAAGTAATTCTGTCTATTGTTCTTGGATTTTTTATTTTTTGTTGGTTAATAGCAAGTTTACTATCTTATATAAAAATCGGAGTCTTTTTTTAAGGAGGAAGGAGAAGCTTGAAAAAGTGGAAAATATATACCATTGTAGCTATTGTCATCGCCTTTGTTGGCTGTAATCTTTTTCTCCTCATTAAAGAAGATAGTAAAGCAAACAAAACTGCCTACATAGCCGATTGGACAAGTGTAAAAAATGATGATGTAAAAAAGACATTTAAAACGGAAGGCGTCGTAAAACCAGAAGAAGAGCATTCCTTTTTCTATGATGAGAACCAAGGTCCATTTGCTTCATTTCAAGTAAAAGAAGGGGATATGGTTTCTGTAGGTACAGCATTATTTACATATGGTTCTAAGGCGTTAGAGGAAGAGAAAGCTGATATTGAGGCGGAAATAACCCAAATCAAAAGTGAGATAGAAAGCATAGAAGACCAAATAAGTGATTTAGAAAAAATTAATTCTACGTCATCTAATAATAGTACTACATCTAGTGACAAAGATACGAAAGTTCAAGTAGATGTACATGTAACAAACGTTATAGAAGGTGACATCGAAAAAGCGATAGCTGAAGCACAAAGTGAGATTGGTAAGCTAGAGGCGAAACTAGTGAAACGTGAAGCGGATTTATCAAGAAATACAGATAAATTAAGTGAAGTAACGGTAAATAGCGATGTAGCTGGTCAAGTAATCTCTATTAATAGAGACATTCAAAATCCTGTTATAACGATAGCTTCCAAGACTGTTGCGGTAGAAGGTGTTCTATCCGAGAAGCAGATGAAGGAAGCAGCTATTAATCAAAAGGTTTCCATGTATTCATCATTACATGATAAAAAGTATAACGGGTCCATTCAGCAAATAGTTTCTTATCCAAAAGATAAAATTAGCGTGAAGAAAACAGCTAATTATCCTTTTACGGTTCAACTGGATGAATCGGACGAAAAGCTCTTGCCAGGTGCAAAGTTACGTTTAACAGTAGTAGTTGACGAGGTAAAAGATGTACCTGTCATATCTAAAACAGCTACATTTAAAAATAAGAAAAAGCAATATGTGTATCAGCTGACTCAAAAAGGAACTGTAGAGAAAAAGTTGATTGAAACTGGGCTTACTTTCAATGGTAAACAAGAAGTTGCTAAAGGGTTAGAAGCTGGAAACTTTATTGCAACTAATCCTAGTAAAGTCGATACTGTTAATGCGAAATTCATTACACCTATGACAACTCTTCACATTGATAAGAACGAGTGGAAAGAATTATCCAAGAAAAAGATGGCGAAATATTTCTTAATAGGGTTGCTAGAAAAATAAAAAGCTAGACGCTCTTTGATTAATTATTTATTTTAAGTGCCAATTCGAACTGAAAAAAAACCTAATCAATCAAAATTTTGATTGATTAGGTTTTTTTTATGAAAGGAAAGGATATAAAGTAGAAACATAGAAATTTTTTATCTCATTTTTAACTAAATTTATTTGATTTCAATACGGAATTTAAAGAACCAAGTGGTTAATTTTACAAGTAACTTTATTTTATAAAGTTACTTTTAAAAATAAAGTTACTGTGCTATTTTGATAAAAAAGGAAACTTCGATGTAGAAAACAATAAGGAGGAGTTACTTGTGAAAAAATATGATGCGATTATTATTGGTTTTGGAAAAGGCGGAAAAACATTAGCGGCGGAATTCGCTTCAAGGGGTTGGAATGTGGCTGTTGTTGAGAGATCTAAGAAAATGTATGGAGGAACATGCATATTGGGTGTATCCCCACTAAATCGCTCGTACATCAATCTAAATTAATTGAAAATAAAGGATTACAGAACTTTCAAGAACAAGAGATAAACTATCGGGATGCAATAAAAAATAAGGACGAATTGATTTCGTTATTACGCAAAAAAATTATGATAATCTTGATACAAAAGAAGCGGTTACTATATATACAGGGGAAGCATCATTTACATCCGATCATGAAGTACTAGTTGAGACTGTGAATGAGACTATTACATTGTATGGTGAAAAGATATTTATTAATACAGGTGCTGAAACGATTATTCCTGAAATTAAAGGACTTAAAGAGAATAGAAATGTTTACACAAGTGCGTCTATTATGGAGTTAGATAACCTTCCGAAAAGATTGGCAATCATTGGTGGGGGTTATATAGGATTAGAGTTTGCCTCAATGTATAGCCGTTTTGGTTCCGAGGTTACTGTCATAGAAGGATCATCAACATTTATTCCAAGAGAAGATAGAGACATCGCTAATTTAGTAAAGGATAGTTTGGAGAAGAACAAGATCCAAGTTAAACTGAATGCAAAGGGGAAGGAAATTAGAGAACATCAAGCTGAAACGATCCTTTCCTATGATGTAGATGGTGAAAAAGCAGATTTACAGGTAGATGCGATATTATTAGCAACAGGAAGAAAACCAAATAGTGCTCATTTAAATTTAGAAGCAGCAGGAGTTCGGATCGATGAAAGAGGAGCAATAAAAGTAGATCAAACGTTGAGAACCAACATACCTCATATTTGGGCAATTGGTGATGTAAAAGGCGGACTGCAGTTTACGTATATTTCTCTAGATGATTATAGAATTATTAAGGATGACTTATTTGGTAATAAGAAAAGAAAAATAGAAGATCGAAAAGATGTTCCTTATAGTGTTTTTATTAATCCACCACTTTCAAGAGTTGGTCTAAGTGAAGAAGAAGCTATTGAAAAAGGCTATAAAATTAAGGTAGCGAAATTACCTGTAGCGGCCATACCAAGAGCACGTTTAATTAATGAAACAGAAGGTTTAATGAAAGCCATCGTAGATGAAGAAAGTAATAAAATTCTCGGCTGCACATTACTTTGTGCGGAGTCTAGTGAAATCATAAATATTGTAGATATTGCAATGAAAACTGGACAAGATTATACTTTTTTAAGAGATCATATCTTTACACATCCAACTATGAGTGAGGCACTTAATGATTTATTTTCTCAAATAAAGTAATCCTTCCATCTGAAGGATTCTATCTCTTCACCAACGATCAATCAATAAGTTGAGTGAAAGTTTGTTGGGAATAAAGCATAGGGTAGAGAAATCCTTTTAGGAGAGCTAAGGAAATGAAAAAACAATATAACTTAAAATGTAATATAGCTGAAACACTAAATATCGTAGGAGATAAATGGTCACTTTTGATATTACATGAATTATTAGTGGGGCATTCTACTTTTAAGGATATTCAAGTGGGGCTTGATGGTATTCCAACTAACCTATTGTCCGATCGATTAAAAAGATTGGAGAATGATGGATTAATTGAAAGTAGATTATATCAGTCGCATCCGCCGAGATATGAATATATCTTAACGGAGAGTGGTGCAGATTTGAAGCATGTCTTGAACGCGTTTATGATCTGGGGATACAAACATTTGAATAGTCCATATAAGAAATTAATTCATACTGAATGTGGAGAACCAGTTACGATGCAGTATTATTGTAATCACTGCAAAACTACTATTGATCAAAGTGAGACAAGTAGCTGTCAAACAACTGTATAATAACTTATCTAAACAATAACCCTTTGGATATAGAAGTATGTTACTGTCTATATCCAGAGGGCTATTTATTTCTTTCTGTATAACGCGGTTGATTTCGGTTTTTTCTTATTTCGCGTGGGACATATCGCCTTCGTATTCAATTACTAACGAGTTTCCATCATAAATGACTTTCGTTAAACTTGTGTTTCCTGGAGGGTTTTGTTTGAAAATATCAGAAACGGGTAAGTTTTTAATGATAGCAAACATCATACGTAGGAAGATGGAGTGTGCTACTACTAAAACTGTTCCTTCTTGATTTTGATCCAAAATTAATTGTAAGGCCTTTTTTACACGGTCTTGTAGGTCATAAAAGCTTTCGTGTCCTTCACGATTAAATAGGTGAGGTGTTTCCCAGAAACAATCAAAGCCTTCAGGATCTTTATCTATTACTTCTTGACGAAGAACACCGTCCCAGCTTCCAAAGTGCATTTCTCTGAAAAGATCATCTTTAATAATTGGGATATTACGTTTGTTTTCTACAATTTCGGCAGTTAAATAAGCACGTTTACTTGTACTCGCATATATTTTATCGATGTGGGTATCATTTAAACGAGTTGCTAAATTTTTGGCATCAGAAATTCCTAGCTCAGTCAGTTCACCGTTACCCCAGCCTTGTAATCGTTGTTCTACATTCCATTCTGTTTGTCCATGACGTGTGAAGTAGATTGTTAGCATATTATTATCTCCTTTTATTAAAAACGTAATCGTTCGATTTGTAATGTAAGATATATGTATAAATTGTACAGCAATCTGGTAGAAAATTTAATTGCTACTTTGACATAAAATTTTGGAAAAAAATGAAGTAAACCTATTTACATAGGATAGGGGGGTATGGTAAGTTAAATGTGAGGGGAGGCTAAATATGTTAAAAGAGGACTCTAATGACGTAACGATGGATGAATCTTGTTGTCACAATCACTCAGATCGTAGAAGTCATCATTCTGAGAAAGTTAAAAAGAATTTGGTTACCCGCTTGAATAGAGTTGAAGGACAAATAAGAGGGATTAAAGGGATGATTGAGAAAGATGTGTATTGTGATGATATCATCACTCAACTTTCTGCCACTCAATCTGCACTAAATAGTGTAGCTAAGTTACTTCTTGAAGGACATATGAAAAGCTGTGTAGTTGAACGAATTCAAGAAGGTGACATGGAAGTATTAGATGAAGTTTTGGTTACTATACAAAAGTTAATGAAAAAATAGAAGGAGAGATTATTCATGGAAAAAGCAACATTAAATGTAAAAGGCATGTCATGTGGACATTGTGTAAAAGCTGTCGAAGGTAGCGTTGGTGAACTTACAGGTGTTCAATCTGTTAAAGTTCATTTAAATGATGGTAAAGTGGATGTTGAATTTGATTCTTCGGTAGTAACGTTAGAAGCAATTAAGGAAACGATTGATGATCAAGGTTATGATGTAGAATAAAGGTGGTAAAGCTCGGTGTTAAAAACCGAGTTTTTCTAGAATAAAAATATACCCTATATGGGTATGGTGGGTGAAGATTATGAGTAATCAAACAAAAGAAACAACCTTTACAATTACGGGTATGACTTGTGCAGCGTGCTCGGCAAGAATAGAAAAGGTTTTAAATAAAATGGATGGGATAGAGAAAGCGAATGTTAATTTAGCAATTGAAAAGTCAACAGTTTCATACGATCCAAATAAAGTAAAGCCCGAGGATATTCAACAGAAAATTGAAAATATCGGATACGGAGTGGAAATGGAGGTTGATGATTTTACGATTACAGGTATGACCTGTGCAGCTTGTTCAGCAAGAATAGAAAAAGGCCTGAATAAAATGGAAGGTGTTTCGAAAGCTACTGTGAATCTGACATTAGAGACAGCTTCTGTCACATACAATCCTAATGAATTGTCATCAAAGGATATTATAGCTAAGGTTGAGAAGCTAGGCTACGGTGCGATTAGAAAGCAAGATGAAAAAGAAGATCACATCGACCATCGACAAAAAGCAATAGAAAAACAAAAATGGAAGTTTATCATTTCAGCTATTTTAGCATTGCCATTGTTGTATACGATGGTAGGTCACTTTTCCTTTACAAGCTGGATCTATATGCCGGATATTCTGATGAACCCTTGGTTTCAGTTTGCTTTAGCAACACCGATTCAATTTATTATTGGCAGTCAGTTTTATATTGGGGCATTTAAAGCATTACGGAACAAAAGTGCAAATATGGATGTTTTAGTCGTATTAGGAACTTCAGCAGCCTATTTTTATAGTTTGTATCAAAGTATTCAAGCAGTTGGAGGACACGTTCATAATATTTCTTTATATTACGAGACAAGTGCGGTTTTAATTACATTAATACTTTTAGGAAAGCTGTTTGAAGCGAAAGCGAAGGGGCGTTCCTCAGAAGCCATTAAAAAGTTAATGGGCTTACAGGCCAAAACGGCTATGGTAGAACGTGATGGAAAAGAGATAGAAATTGCCCTTGAGGAAGTAGTACAGGATGATATCGTATTTGTAAAACCTGGTGAGAAAGTGCCTGTAGATGGTGTGATTATTGAGGGTCAATCTGTACT
This sequence comes from Bacillus massilioanorexius, assembly GCF_902374955.1. Taxonomy (GTDB): domain Bacteria; phylum Bacillota; class Bacilli; order Bacillales; family DSM-1321; genus Bacillus_AD; species Bacillus_AD massilioanorexius. Next base: position 31,705 of record NZ_CABKRX010000036.1, on the reverse strand, counting down.
TGATGAGTCGATGTTAACAGGTGAAAGTGTACCAGTCGATAAAGTGGTTGGGGATACAGTCATCGGAGCAACGATAAATAAAAATGGTTTCTTAAAAATAAAGGCTACAAAGGTTGGAAGTGATACAGCTTTAGCACAAATTATTAAAGTTGTTGAGCAAGCACAAGGTTCAAAAGCACCTATTCAGAGACTAGCTGATAAAATATCAGGTGTGTTTGTGCCAATTGTGGTCGGTATTGCGATTGTTACATTTATTATTTGGTATTTCTTTGTTGATCAGGGCAATTTCCAGGCGGCATTAGAAAAGATGATTGCTGTTCTTGTTATTGCTTGTCCTTGTGCGCTTGGGTTGGCTACACCTACTTCTATTATGGCAGGGTCAGGTAGAGCAGCTGAATATGGTATCTTGTTTAAAGGTGGAGAACATTTAGAGCAAACGCATAAAATTGATACGGTCTTATTAGATAAAACGGGGACTGTAACAAATGGCAAACCTGTATTAACTGATGTAGTAGCGGCAGGCAACTGGAATGAGGAAGAATTTCTTCAGCTGATAGCATCGGCAGAAAAAAATTCAGAGCATCCGCTAGCAGAAGCGATTGTTAAAGGTGTTCAGGATAGAGGGATTTCACTTATTCATTCAGATTCTTTTACGGCTGTCCCTGGTTATGGAATTGAAGCAATAGTTCATTCACAAACGTTGTTAATAGGTACAAGAAAACTAATGAACAAATATGGTGTAATTGTACCAGAAAATGGACTACAAACAATGCAACGTATTGAAGAAGATGGAAAGACAGCCATGTTAGTGGCAATTAATAATAGCTACGCTGGAATGATTGCTGTAGCAGATACGATTAAACAATCGTCTCAAGAAGCGATTTCTCGATTGAAACAATTAGGTATCGAGGTTTGGATGATTACTGGAGATAATGAACGCACTGCACAATCAATTGGTGCTGAAGCGGGTATTACACATATAATTGCAGAAGTTTTACCAGAACAAAAAGCTGCAGAAGTGAAAAAACTTCAAGACAAGGGTAAACATGTTGCGATGGTTGGAGATGGAATAAATGATGCTCCTGCGTTAGCAGTAGCCGACATCGGCATGGCAATCGGAACAGGTACAGATGTAGCAATGGAGGCAGCAGATATTACTCTCATGAGAGGTGATTTAAATTCCATTGCAGATGCAATTGCTATGAGTAAATATACGGTTCGCAATATTAAACAAAATCTTTTTTGGGCACTAGGCTATAATACGCTAGGAATACCAATTGCCGCATTAGGCTTATTGGCTCCTTGGGTAGCGGGAGCAGCAATGGCTTTTAGTTCAGTCAGTGTTGTGTTAAATGCCTTACGTCTACAAAAAATTAAACTTTAAAGATGTAATGTAGTTTCATTAATCAAACGTTTGATTAACTAAAGAACCCCTCGACGAATCGAGGGGTTTGAACATTTGTTGTCCAATTGTTTATAGGCTTTCTTTTATACCTTTAGATGAGCTTGATGAAACGGTGTATTCTCTATTCGAGAACATATAGCCTTTATTATAATATTGAAAGCTAAATATGAGCCCCATGGCTAGCATATTTCCCATTAACGAACTTCCTCCATAACTGATAAATGGAAGTGGAATACCTGTAATAGGGAGAACTCGTATAGCCATACCTATATTTTGAAAAACATGGAAGGTAATCATACTAATTACACCGGCACTTGCATAAGAAATAAAAGGATTTTTGGTTGAAAGAGCGATTTTGGTGATATGAAAAATTAAGATGAAGTATAAACCGATGACAACACTTCCCCCAATAAATCCCCATTCCTCACCAATTACACTAAATATAGAATCCGAGTGACTTTCAGGAATGTAAACGACCCGTTCCTGAAATCCTTTTCCTGATAGCATTCCTGATCCTATTGCACTTAATGATTTTTCAATATGATAACTTATATCTCCTGATGCTTCTTCTGGTTTTAGCCAAGCATAAATACGATTGAATTGATATTTTTGAACACCTAAATAACGTTCTAATAAATCAGGAAAATATAAAACTAAATATATTAAGAAAGAACCAATTGCTGCGACACTACCTAAAATAGGAAAAAGCAATTTCCAACTGATGCCTGAGACAAATACAATCCCTAAGAAAATAGCCATAATTACTAATGATGTTCCTAGATCTGGCTGAAGCATTATTAAAAATAGTGGAATTCCCGTAAGAGCCCCAAGCTTAAGTAGTAACATAAAATCTGTTTTCAATGTTTTATGAATGGTTTTTTCATTATGAATTACCGCCATTCGACTCAAAGCTAAAATCAAAAAGGTTTTCATAAACTCAGAAGGCTGTATTGCGCCGAGCATAGGAAGAACAAACCAGCTATAAGCGCCATTTCTTTCGGGAACTATTGTACCAGGAAGTGCAAATCGAATGACAACAAGCATGATAAGTAAAAAGATTCCAAAACCATATAGGTACCAAGAGAGTTTCTTTATTTGATCAGGATCGAAATACATAACAATTGCTAGCAGAATGATTCCGAATATATACCATCGAATTTGAAGGAATACAAAGTTGGTACGATATTGACCAGTAGTTTGTGCGCTATATATGGAAAATACACTAATTAATAGAAAAAGAAATAAAATGAGACAGAGAGTCCAGTCGAATTTTTCTGAAAAGGTTTGACGCTTCACGACATGTAGCACCTTTCTTATTGATATTAGAACTTAAATGTTGTAGCCAATTTTAGAAGAAGAGATCAAGGTTTAGGGAAGCTATAACAGTTAAATAGCAGGTAAATATTCTTGAAGATTAGAGCTTTTATCTTCAGCCTGTTGTCTTTAATAGTTGAGATTTGTTTATTTATATGTTTTTGTTCCGATATGTCTTATGCTACCATTTAATGCTAGTTCTTACAATTATGCAAATCTTAATTTTCTGTATAATTATTCTAGAAATAATAAAAATAAAGGAAAGTTATGATTTTGTAAAGTAACTGCCTTTAGTTCGTAAAAGAATTTTGATATACTTTACTAAGGTTTACATTTCCTACTAAATAGGAGCGTACGGTTTGTTTTAAAGGTGAAAAATCTACATATATTTAGCTTAAAGGACTTGTTTAGGAGGCTTACTAAATTGAGAAATGAATCAAGGGAATTGTTGTATATACATCTACATGCTTCTGAACGTTTTGCAATAACTAGTGGTATAACGTTTCAAGATTTTTATCAATCACTTGCTAAGCCTATTCAAAATATTCTTTTGCTAAAACATCAATATAAATATGCTGAGTATAATATGCATACGAAGTTAGAGTTTGTTTATCAAGAGGATGTGCCTAAGCTTATAAAGGGGCATGCGGAACGATCCGAAGATTTTTGTTGGATTGATTTTGAAGATGAGGCAGCTCTATCTGCATTAGAAGGACAGGAAATAGCTGAATTACTATATCTGAGCCATAGTAAAAATCATTTGCGTCCACCTTTTTATAGAATGTTAAATAATCAATATGCGTATCTCTCACAAAATGATGGTTACTTTAATAAAATGTATTTTCGTTCGATTGATCAATTCTTTTTGCTTCTAGGGAACGTTTTACCAGATAAAATGATTTCTTTAAAAGTGGAGAAAACATGGCTTGGTATGCGGAAGAAGAGTGAATATCCAAATATCCCTTTAGAAATTTTTATCAGGCTTTCTCCACTGATGGCAGAAGGAATTATTTTTTCTTTTGAAAAGGTAGAACAGAATCGAGTAAGAATGGAAATCCCATTATGGATTATTGGTGATCATATGGATGTCGATGAAATGGTTGATGATTACCTTGCGAATAATATGATGGAACCTGATGCAAAACTTATATATATAAAGAAAACAAGAGAATGGGCTCTTGTTTTGAAATAACAATAATAAAAGGCAGGAACACAATGTGAATGATTGTGTTCCTGCCTTTTTGTTTCTATATACTAAGCAGCTTTTTCTATTTCAGCTTGCTCAGAAGGTGCAAATTTATTAGCTATTGCAGTAATTGCTCCATCTCCTGTTACATTGCATGCTGTACCAAAGCTATCTTGCGCCAGATATAAAGCAATCATTAAAGATAGCATTGTTTCTGTAAATCCTAACATACTACCTAACAAACCAAGTGCAGCCATTACAGCGCCGCCTGGTACTCCTGGTGCTGCTATCATAGTAATACCGAGCATAAGAATGAATGGGAACATTTCACCAAAAGTAGTTGACTGTCCATTAATTAACATAACAGCCATTGAACAGCAAACTAATGTGATTGTACTACCTGATAAGTGAATAGTAGCAAGTAACGGAACTGAGAAATTTGCTACACGATCCTTTACTCTTAATTTTTTTGTGTGTTTAAGAGTTACAGGGATTGTAGAAGCAGAAGATTGCGTTCCTAAAGCTGTAAAGTATGCTGGCATCATTTCTTTTAACATAGAGATAGGATTATTTTTTGATAGTGTTCCAGCGACTGTGTATTGCAATAATAACATTGTAAAATGAAGAGCAATAATCATAATAAATACTTTAGCAAAGACGCTTATGATTGCAGTAATTTGTCCACCTTGAGTCATGTTAGCGAAAATGCCGAAAATATGAATAGGTAATAAGGGAATAATAAGGACGTTAATTACTTTCTCTACAATTTCTTTAAAGTCATTCATAACGTTTTGAAGTGTATTTCCTTTAATAACCGCTAGACCAAGGCCAATTGTAAAAGCAAGTAGTAGAGCGCTCATCACTCCCATGATTGGAGGCATATCTATTTGGAAAAAGCCACTTAATAACGCTTCTTCGGGGTTATCAAAGCTGGCACTTGCTTGATTAGATAATAAGATTGGATAGAATAGTTTTGCTGCACCAAACGCTAACAAACCTGCCAATACTGTTGATAAATAGGCAAATCCGGTAGTAATACCTAACATTTTACCTGCACCTTTTCCCATGCTTCCGATTCCTGGGGCAATGAAGCCAATAATAATGAGAGGGATTACAAATCCTAAGAAATTTCCAAATATACCATTAAATGTAGCGAAAACTCGAATTAACCATTGAGGAGCAATTAATCCAATTAAGATACCGAGAGCGATAGCAAGAATAATTCTTGGTAGTAAGCCGAACTTTTTCATTTTGTCCTCCTTAAAAAAACAATTGTATTTATTACATGGATTATACAATGACATTGAAATAAAGTTAAGGTGTTTTTAAAAAGAAAAATAATTCTGAATATTATACCAAAATAACGAATTAGAGAAAATAGAATGAATGGTTAGTATTTTAAGGTGAATATTGTTATCTTGATATATCAAAGGAATTTCTTGTACTAGTTGAATATCTTTTATTAGCTTGTATGATGAGAAAAGTCATTGAAACTTGCACGTATATAGGTTAATGTACATATTTAGAAAATAGGCATAAAATATATAAATGGTTGATCTTACAAATTTGTTAAGTGAACACAATATTGTTAACTTGAATGAAAAAGAAAGTGTTACAATAGAATGGCTGAAAGAGTAATGGAGGTATCATACATGAAAATGAAATTAGGATTACTTTATGGAGGAAAATCAGCGGAGCATAAAGTATCATTGCAAACAGCTCTAGCTGTAACGAAAGCATTAGATTTTAGAAATTTTGATATATATCCAATTTATATTACAACTGATGGTGCTTGGATTACAGGTAAGCAATTAACAGCACCTGCTGAATCTGTGCAACAGTTAGCACTTACTTCAGAAGAAGCTACAACTCCAGCTAGTTTAAATACAAGCTTATTTCCAGCAGAATCTGATCGTAATGCACGTCAATTTGATGTGATATTCCCACTTTTACATGGTCCGAATGGAGAAGATGGAACGGTTCAAGGGATGTTAGAAATATTAAATCTACCTTATGTAGGTAACGGTGTACTAGCTTCTTCTGCTGGAATGGATAAAGTTATCATGAAAAATATTTTTGCTCAAGCAGGTCTACCACAAGTGAACTATGTCTGGTTTACACGTAAACAATGGGAGCAAAATCCTGAAGTAGCATATGATAAAGTTGAGCAAAATTTAGGTTACCCTTGTTTTGTTAAACCAGCAAATTTAGGATCTAGTGTTGGTATTAGCAAATGTAATACAAAAACAGAATTACAAGCTGCTTTTGCAGAAGCTTTCCAATATGATCGAAGAATTATTATTGAAGAAGGCGTTACAGCTAGAGAAATCGAAATTGGCGTACTTGGAAATGATGATCCGAAATGTTCTGTAGCTGGTGAAATCATCCCTCAGGATGTGGCTTTTTATGACTATAAAGCAAAATATGAGGATGGCACAACAGGTCTAGTTATCCCTGCAGAATTACCTGATGGAAAATATGAAGAGTTGAAAGAGTTAGCCGTAACGGCTTTTCAATCATTAGATTGTGCAGGTTTAGTTCGTGCAGATTTCTTTCTAACAGAAGATGGTGAATTTTATATTAATGAAGTAAATACAATGCCTGGATTTACACCATTCAGTATGTTCCCATTACTATGGAAAGAAACTGGAGTAGAATATCCAGAGCTTATTGAAAAATTAATCAGCCTTGCATTAGAACGTTATGAAGTGAAACAGCAAATTAAGCATACTCTATAACATACTTTGATGAATATACACAGGAAAGAGTGTTGTTAAAAATACGACACTCTTTCTGTAATAAATTTTGAGCAGAAGCTAATTTCGAGTACATACGCTTCTGCTCTATTTAAATGATTATACAAATAATAATAGTACGGCTAACGGTTTCTTATTAGGAGGAAGTTTGATGATTAAACGTACATTACAACAAATTGCAGTGATGATTGGTTTGAAAAATGACCAATTTCAAGATGTGGATGTAAAAGGTGTAACGATCGATTCTCGAAAAATAGAAAAGGGGCAATTATTTATCCCTTTTAAAGGTGAAAATTCAGATGGACATAAGTATGTTGAACAGGCTATAGAAAACGGTGCAGCAGCAGCTTTATGGCAAAAAGATGTTCCGAACCCACCTGTTCACCTGCCGATTTTGTTAGTAGATGATACATTAACAGCGATTCAGCAACTAGCTAAACAATATTTGAATCAGACAACGCCTCAAGTAATTGGCATTACAGGTAGCAATGGAAAAACAACTACCAAAGATATGACAGCATCCTTATTATCTCAAAAATACAAAGTCCATAAAACGGAAGGTAACTTTAACAATCATTTAGGTCTACCTTTAACAATATTATCAATGCCAGAAGATACGGAAGTTGTTGTACTCGAAATGGGGATGAGTAGTAAAGGGGAGATTGAATTATTATCAAACCTTGCGGAACCAGACTTAGCAATTATTACGAATATTGGAGAATCCCATTTATTAGATCTTGGTTCTCGAGAAGCAATTGCTGAAGCGAAGCTTGAAATTGTTTCCGGTTTAAAAGAAGAGGGATTGTTAGTTTACAATGGTGATGAGCCACTTCTTCAAGAAAGATTAGTAAATAGAGAAGGAAAAATGGCTTCTTTCGGTAAAGAGAAGTTTAATACTATTTATCCATTGGATATCGAAACAGGTAGTGATTATACAACGTTTACATCAAACTTGTATCCAGAAGAACTAAAACTTCCTATTTTAGGTAACCATAATGTCTTAAACGCTATGGCGGCTATTTTAGTAGCACGTGAATTAGGTGTTAGTTTTTCTGAGATAAAAACAGGATTACAGCAATTGAAAGTAACGAATATGCGTATGGAAATGCTAGAAGGTATGCATGGAGCCAAAATTATAAATGATGCTTATAATGCAAGTCCAACAGCTATGAGAGCAGCAATTGATTTAGTCAGTCAATTAAAGGGATTTCAAAACAAGTATCTTGTTCTAGGTGATATGTTAGAACTAGGAGATGATGAAGTTAAGTACCATCAAAGTATTGGCGAATATATCCAAGAGGGTGCTGTGCATCAATTATTTACTTATGGGCAGTTAGGAGCCCATATTGCTGAAGGAGCAAAAGCGGTTTTAGGTGAAGAAAATGTTCAATCTTTTCTAGACAAACAACACCTAATTAATGAATTAAAAAATCGTATCGGGAAAGATGATTTAATCCTTGTAAAGGCATCACGAGGCATGAAATTAGAAGAAGTGGTTCATGCATTACAGATAAGAAACTAGATAATTTATAAATGAATGAAGGACTTCTGGAATTAGATTGAATCTTTTTTTAGAAGTCCTTCTTGTTTATTTTAAATGACTATGAACGATACATATATCATCATTTATTTCGGAATGTTTCATTCTAGACAGCATGAGATGTGATAATAGGTCATCTGTTGATGAATCACAACCAGATATAAAACTATTGCTAATGAAATCTAAAAGTGTTTCATGTGAAGCACTAGGAGTTACAATTAATCCATTAGTAAATAGTATGAAGTCCGTATCTATTTCGTAGTAGAGTTTTTCCTCTTGAATGTAAATCTTATCAACTAATCCTATAGGTATAGTGTTTTGAGGAAGAAGCAGTAGTTTCTTTCTCTTTCTTTGATATAACATACCTGGTGGATGTCCAGAGTTTACGTAAGTAATGGATTGCTCACTAGTATTTATACAGGCGACAATCGATGTGAAGAATGGTGAATCATATATATTTTTTAATTGAAATTCTTCACATAGCTTATTCATATGTTTATTTAATGCATGGGTAATTTTTTGGGGTTGTTGTGCTGTTTGGATAAACTCGTGAAGAAGTGAACGGATAGACATACTCATTAACGCTGCGTGAATTCCATGACCATTCATGTCCATGATAATAATGACGTATTTATTTTCAGAAATTTCAACCCATAAAAATAAATCGCCTAAAAGCTGAGCGGATGAATGAAAAGTACTCTTTAGAATTATTCTTTCTCTAATTAAGGGCAACGGATGTGTTAGGTGCTGGAAAGTTTTTGCTATAAAAAGATCTTCATCCATTCTTTTCTTCATGGTTTCAAATTCATTCTTTTTAAAGGTAGTAGATAAAATTTCAATGTTTAAGTTCAACAGAGATTTAACCTTAATTGAAAGCTCATAATCCTTAATCGGAGTACTAATAGTGTCGTATATGGTTTTTGTAGGATAAGGTAATTTCCACTTCCGATTTTTTGTACGATTAATAACGAATAAAATAGGTATTAGCTCCTTTTCAGCATACTCAATTACTTGCTCAAGAATCGGATTTTCTGTCTCGAGGAACAAGGGCAATAAGAAAAAGGACGGAGAGCCCTGCACATGAGTTTTAGTAGAGAGCTGTTCGATTGTGTCGTGATGTATCAACCTTATTTTCCAGCGGCGTTTATTTAGATTTTTAGTTAATAAATTTGTAGTTGGAGGGTTTACTGTGAAAACAATCATTATAGCTACTCTCCTAATTATTTATGTGATGTATATAAATGAATTTTACTAGAAAATTGTTAAAAAAAGTAAAATAACACATATAATTCATAATTATGTCGAAATATGTAAACAAATTATAGAAATATTCATATATAATTGGAAAAAGATTCATAATTGAATAGGAATATTGACTTATTATGATTCAATTATTGCAAGAGTATTGGGGGAAACAGAAGTGGGTGCTAGTCCATTTTCGCGTTTAGTCGGTGACAAAAAGGGAGCCATTGGTTTTAGCAAACGTATGTCGAATGAAGAAAGATTATACGATCTAGAAGCTAACAGGGATAAGGGTATAGATGTAGGAATGTATTATCATCAGTTACAAGAAAGTAAGGAGAATCAGCAATTAATATTTCTTGATTTAACTGAGGAAGACTTGCGAAATCTTGTGAACATGCAATCGATAATGGAAAAAAATGTATCGAGGATTGTGCAGGTTTTTTATGAGCGAATCATGAAGATACCAAGCTTGAAAAAGATTATTAATGAGGAATCAGCTATAGAGCGTTTAAAGCAAACATTACAAATCTATTTACTGGATATGGTATCTGGGGAGGTTGGAGTAGAGTACATTAATCGTCGGAAGATTATAGGCAATGTCCATAATCGAATCGGCCTCTTACCAGAATGGTATATGGGGGCGTATACCATTATTCAGAATGAAATGCTGCACATTTTACATTCTGAATTGCAAAATGATGAACAAGTTATTAAGTTACATAACTCTTTTCAAAAATTATGTTCGTTTGATAGTCAGATTGTGATTGCTACATATATTGATGCTTATACCTCTTCTATGATGAAATTGAATGAAATTGAGGAACTACAGTTTAAACTTAATGATTCAGCTGCAACTCTCGCTGCGACATCTCAACAAGCTAGCTCTTCTATAGAAAATAAAGAGAGACAGATAATAGAGATGTTGGCAGAGATTCAATCAATAAAAGAAGGTTCAGAAATACTTATAAAAAAAGTAGAAGAAGGAAAGCAAAATGTTTCAGATTCATTAACGAAGGTTGATGAAGTCGTTGAGTTAATTGATACGACGAAAGAATTAACAAAACAATTAGGTGTTAGCTCTGCTCAGATTGGTCAAGTAGTAAAGGTCATAAGAGGAATTTCTAATCAAACTAATATACTATCTCTTAATGCAGCCATTGAGGCTGCAAGAGCTGGAGAGCATGGAAGAGGATTTTCAATAGTTGCACAAGAGGTAAGAAATTTAGCCAGTCAGACGGAAAGGGCTCTTGACCATATTCAAAATCAAATTTTCTCCGTACAAGAAACCATTCATACATTTGAAAATAGTTATCAGACTATAGTTGATGAAACAAACTTATTTAGAGAGGTAAATCATAATATAATAGATATCCTTGATAATTCTGTTGAAAGTGTAAAAAAGAGTGAAAATAGAATTAGTCACTTTAGTCATTCAGTAAATGATTTTAAACGAACTTTCGAGGAAATCACAAAGGCCTCTTATGGTATTTCAGAAATGGCGGAACAGCTTAGTTATTTAAATAGTCAACTGACTGATAAATTTAAAGCATAAAAGTACAATTTTTGTTATATTTCTAGGGGCTATTTAAAAGATGGGTTTTCACTCACTTTTGGAAGCCTCTATCATTCTATAGGTTCCCCTGATAATTACGTCTTATGTTAAGATCCTATCCCTCCGACTTCGTGCGTCTTTTTGGCTGTTTCGTGTATTTCTTATGAACAAGTTAGCTTTCCATGGTGATTGGTGAGACTCCTTGTACATAGTGCTTGTGAGGTCTCACCTTCACTGACCGTATTTTAAATCAACAATCCAGCCTTTTTTAAAAACTAAAACATCAGGTATGGTCCTTAAAACATTTGAAAAACTACGATTATGGGTTATGTTATATGAGTTTCCTTTTCCGTAGCCGAAAAAAGAATAAATAACTGTGACCATCATTTGATTTAAAACATCTATAATTAAGAAAGATAACACATTTTTGTTATTAGAGAGGTAGAAAATTCTATTAACTTATGGTGATTAAGATGAAGAAAAAAGGATGTCTTTGTATTCATGGTTTCACTGGTAGCCCATATGAGGTAGAGCCATTAGCGCAATATATACAAATGCATATGGATTGTAAGATATTGGTTCCTACCTTACCTGGGCATGAACAACAAGGGAATTTAGCAGATGTTGTGTATGAAGAGTGGATTTATTGTGCGGAGAAATCACTTAAGGAATTAATACGAGAGTGTGAAGAGGTATATGTCATAGGCTTTTCTATGGGAGGAGTTATTGCTTCATATTTAGCATCGAAGTACCACATCGAAAAATTGGTATTATTGAGTGCTGCTGCAAAGTATGTCTGTGTTAAACACTCATGATTGATATTTTTGATGTTATAAAAGATGCGATTCGAGGAAACCTAAGAGATAATGATTTGTACGCAAGATATAAGTACAAAATCACTAAGACTCCTTTGCATGCTACTAGGCAGTTTCAGGCTCTAGTAGTGGCTAATTCTCAGGTATATGAACGAATTCATGTCCCGGTATTTATTGCTCAAGGTGGATGTGATGGAGTGGTACCGGCCAGAACAGCAAACTATATATATAACTAAATCGATTCTCCATGTAAAAAACTATACATCGAAAGAAATTCAAAACATTTAATCTGTCACTGTCAAAATAATGAAAAGCTTTTTCAAGAGATACAATCATTTTTAGAGAATGGTCATTAAATTGTCAATTTCTAAGTGGCTTCATTGCATTAAAGCCTAAATAGTGTTATTATTTTTTACAGACAATAATCATAAAAAGTAGTATAATTATTATTTATGATAACAAACAGTAATGTTGTATTATTGTTTTCTTTATAAGGTTCAAACTTTACCTATATTTTGAGAAAATTTTTAGGCCAATATTGGTTTTTTTAATGGTTAATAAGAAATTTAACTTACTTAGTAAGAATTAAAGAGTAAAAACCAGCATAAATCTATGTCTAATTTTTCACCTAACACGCTTAGAACATAAGCCATTTCTCTTTTGGAAATAATTTTTCGTACGGGGATTCGTCTTATGCGCCGGTGATAATATTTTTACCATCCCGTTAAATCGCGTGTCTCCTTCGTTTTGTATATACGTGGGTCGGTGACGTTTTTTCTTGAGATATATAAGTTATTTCTCGATAAAAAGGAGTTAGGAAAAATTGACTTTGTTTAGTGAATTAGGACTGCAAAAGTCCACAATGCGTTCGGTAGAAAAAATGGGATTTGAAGAGGCGACGCCAATTCAAGCACAAACAATTCCAGTTGCATTAGAAGGAAAAGATGTAATTGGTCAAGCGCAAACAGGTACGGGTAAAACAGTTGCTTTTGGTATCCCATTAATGGAAAAAATTGATACAAAGGCTGAACATGTACAAGGAATCGTAATTGCACCAACACGTGAATTAGCGATTCAAGTTTCTGAAGAGCTATTTAAATTAGGGTATGGAAAACGCGTTCGTGTTTTAGCTGTTTATGGTGGTCAAGATATTGAACGTCAGATTCGTGCCCTTAAAAAGAAACCACATATTATCGTTGGAACACCTGGTCGTCTACTTGATCATATTAACCGTAAAACGATTAAATTGGGCGATGTAGAAACAGTAGTACTTGATGAGGCAGATGAAATGTTAAACATGGGCTTCATTGAGGATATTGAATCAATACTTTCAAATGTACCAGCTGAACATCAGACACTATTGTTCTCAGCAACTATGCCTGAACCAATCCGTAAAATTGCAGAACGTTTTATGGAAGAACCTCATCTTGTAAAAGTAAAAGCTAAAGAGATGACGGTTGATCGTATTCAACAATATTATATCGAGCTGAAAGAAGCAGAAAAATTTGACGCACTTACTCGATTATTAGATATTCAAACACCAGAGCTTGCAATCGTATTCGGACGTACAAAACGTCGTGTTGATGAATTATCAACAGCTTTAAACCTTCGTGGGTACACAGCTGAAGGAATTCATGGTGATTTAAGTCAAGCGAAGCGTATGTCTGTTCTTAAAAAGTTTAAAGAAGGAAGTATTGATGTTTTAGTTGCGACGGATGTTGCTGCTCGTGGATTAGATATTTCTGGTGTAACACACGTTTATAACTTCGATATTCCTCAAGATGCTGAGAGTTATGTACACCGTATTGGTCGTACTGGCCGTGCAGGAAAAACAGGTATTGCTGTATCTTTTGTTACTTACAGAGAAAGATCTCAACTGCATGTTATTGAAAGAACAACGAAAAAGCGTATGGATCGTTTAAAAGCACCTACTGCTTCACAAGCTATTCAAGGTCAACAAAAGGCTGTTACAGAAAAAATCATGTCAACGATTGAAAATGAAGATTTAACAATGTACATGCCTTTAGCTGAAGAGCTATTAGAGAAGTACGATGCAAAAACATTAGCGGCAACTGTACTGAAGCTAATGACTAAAGAGCCAGATAATACTCCTATTAAACTAACTGGAGAAGCTCCAGCGTTTAGGAAGGAAAGAAAGTACTCTGGTAATGGAAATGGTTCTAAGCAACGTAATGGACGTGCTTACAACCGAAAAGATCAAGGTGGCAATCGTCGTCGCAATGATCGCGAACGTAATCGTAACAATAGTGACCGTCGTGGTGGCGGAAATAGATAAAAATCAATATTTCGATGTCATTTAGATGATTATAGTGTATTGTTTATTCGAAAAGCCCTATGGATGTTGGTAACATTCATAGGGCTTTTTCTGTTTTTATTTTCTTAATATAGGTTTTGATAAAAGTATAGAGTGAAGACCATTTTTTTTATAAGAAGTGAGCACTATATAAAAAGGAGGAATTCATTTATGACAATATTTCGTTTTGGATATGTGGCGATGAGTATGCATGTAAAGAATGCTTCGCCTTCAAAAACAATGACATATAGCCAGTTTGTGAAAATTGCAGATTACGATGCGGCCATAGCAAAACTTGTAAGGATAGCTCGTACCAATCTTCACAATTGCTTGAGATTATTGAGGCATAATGAAGTTCATGACATTCATTTTTTTCGTTTTAGCTCGAAGCTTATTCCGCTTGTTAATCATCCTGAAATTGAGAAATGGGACTATATTGCTCCTTTAAAAGAAGGGTTATCAGAAATTAGGTCATTTATCAAAGAGCATCCTTTCGTTAGAGTAGATTTTCATCCGGATCATTTTGTTGTTTTGAACACGAAAGACAAACATACATTTTCAATGTCTTTAAAGACACTACAAATGCATTATCTTTTATTGAGAGGAATGGGAATTGCTCCAAAACATAGATGTGTCTTGCATGTTGGAGGGGGTTATGAGGATAAGGAACAAGCGTTAGAGAGATTCATTTATAATTGGTCAATGATTCCACCTCATATTCAAGGAATGCTTATGTTAGAGAATGATGACACTACTTTTACATTAAAAGATACGTTGTACGTATGTGAAAAATTAGGAGTACCTTTGGTTTTTGATTATCATCATTATTTGGTAAATCATGAGGAAGGTAGTTGCTTGCAGGATGAGTGGAAACGGATTATTAAAACGTGGTCGTTTTCACCCTTACCTATTAAAGTACATATTTCAAGTCCGAGAAGTAATCAAGATTATCGTGCTCATGCAGATGGCATTGATCTTGAAATGTTTTGGGAATTTGTTCAGCTTGTTAAGGGGACTGTTGAACAGGTGGATGTTATGATTGAAGCAAAGCTAAAAGATGAAGCGTTGTTTCAATTGATGAAAGATATACGATTGCAAAAAAATGTGCAATGGATCAATGATTCAAGCTTTATTGTATAACAACAAGGAACTTTTTTTCAAAAAAACGTATATGTAACTATGATAGAAATCTATTTTATCTTGAATTAAGTATCGAGTTTTAATTGCGAAATGTAATAACGCTAGAATAGGAAGGGATCCCTTTATACTTGTAGTATAATAATGGGAAAAGGGGTGGGGAGAATGGACCTTCAAAATAGAATATCATTGAGAGCGCTTAAGGTTTGGCGAATAACAGGTATGATTACTACGGTTTTTGTTGGAGTTTTAGCAATTATTTTAGTCGTATTGACTGAAGTGTTCGATTGGTCGGTTTGGGTCACTATTATTTCAGTTATTAGTGTGGTTTTAATTGCTTTGTTCTCGATTTTTTTATTACCTAATCTGCGTTATAAGTGGTGGAGATACGAGGTAAGGGAAAATGAGATTGAAATTCAAAAAGGGATATTTATTGTAACAAGGACATTAGTGCCGATGGTTCGAGTTCAACATGTGGATACGCAACAAGGACCAATTATGCGTAGAAATGACCTAGCGACAGTAGAGGTGTCGACGGCAGCCACGGTTCATGAAATTCCTGCTCTGGATTTAAGTGAGGCAGAGAGTCTTCGACAATACATAGCAAAAATGGTTCAGATGGTGAAAGAAGATGTCTGAGGCCAAACGATTACACCCAATTACGATTGTTTTAAATGCCTTGGATATTATCAAAAGCTCGATTATTCCTTTTATTATTTTTATTGTGTTTCCTAGTAAGGGGGCATCGTCTTGGAGCTTTGAATTCATTTTTATTCTTGTTTATATTGTTGGAAGCGTCCTTTTTGGTATTTTATCATGGGTAAAGTTCACATACCGTATCGAGAATGATGAGGTTCGGATTGATCAAGGGATATTGATTAAAAAGAAAAGGTATATCAGATTGGAAAGGATTCAAAGTATCGATATAACAGAAGGGATTTTACAAAGGTTATTTTCTCTTGTAAAAGTAACAATCGATACAGCAGGATCTTCTAGTGGTAAAGCAGAAGCAGTATTAACTGCCATTTCAAAGGATGAAGCAAAACTTTTTCAAGAGTTGCTTAAAGAAACAAAAAGCAATTTTACAGAAGACGAAATGCTGGAAAATGAAGACGAAGAAAAGAAGATTTCAGTGGATGAGGATAAGGAAAACATCTTGTTCCAAATGTCTTTTAAAGAATTATTTATTATGGCGGCAACTTCAGGAGGAGTAGGGGTTGTTTTTTCGGGTGCGTTCGCACTGTTTTCTCAGTTTGGCGATCAAATTGAATACGATCATATTTACTCAGAAGTTGAAGCAATAATATCGATTATTTCGTGGGTCTTTATTGTTTTATTAATCGTTGTTGGATTGCTTGTAGCCTATCTCATTGCGACAGTAGGAATCTTGTTGAAATATGCCTTTTTTACTGTTAAAAAATCAGGCGAAGAAATTATCATATCAAGGGGACTGTTAGAAAGACGTAGACTAACAATCCCGATTGAAAGAATACAAGCAGTTCGGATCGTAGAGAATGTAATAAGACAGCCTTTAGGATATGCAACAGTATATGTGGAAACGGCATCAGGGTCTACAGAGGATAAGGATGATTCGAAAGTAATGTTATTTCCGCTTATAAAAAAACGACATTTAAAAGCTTCGTTGGCATCAGTGACAACTAGTTATATGGTAGACACACCTATGACTCACGTGCCAAAGCGATCATTGAAAAGATATCTTTTTCGAGGATGGTTATGGACAATTCCTTTAACAATAGCTGTCATATACTTTTTTGGACCATGGGGATATGCGGCTTTACTTTTAGTTTTAGTTGAAACCGTTCTATCTTACGCTTCTTATAAAGTAGCAAGTTGGAATACTCAAGAAGAACAACTAACATTGACTTATCGAACCATTTCTAAACAAACATATATGGTTCGTAAACGAAGAATACAATCATTAACAATGAAGCAAAGTATATGGCAAAAGAGTAAGCAACTAGGGACCATTAGTGCCTTTAGTAAAACAGGAATTGGTCCAAGTAATGGTTCTGTAAAGGATCTCGAATTTCAGGATGTGCTACTTATAAAAAAATGGTTCCAAAATAGCTAGTGATTTAAATTTTTTTGCTAAGGACAGTGGCCAGAACAAATCCAATAATATAGCCACTAATATGGGCGGTAATATTCGTGTTGGATTGAAAGAATGTCATAATAAAAGCGATAAAAGTTAATGCCTTTATCATGTGAACATCTTGTTTTGAGAGAAATGTAGAATTAAATAAAGCAAGATATAAATAAAAGCCTAAAAGGCCAAAAATGGCACCACTTGCTCCTAGGTGGGCGTACGTTAAGGGTTGTATGAAATAAGTGATAAGGTTAGCGGCGATGCCGCTGACTACGTATAATAAGAAAAATCGGAAAGATTTTATCATTTGCTCAATAGCCGGCCCGAAGATAATGAGAGCAAATGTATTAAAGATAAAGTGTATAAGTGAGCTATGAAGGAAAATCGGAGTGAGTAATCTCCAAAGTTGTCCCTCTTTTATGTATAAATTTATACCTAACATTTTGCTTATGATTAAATCATTTGATATTAAAGGTAAGTTAGCTAAAATGAAAACGACCATGTTTATACCTATAATAGATGTCACAACGGGGTACATTTTTATAAATTGTTTAAAGCTTTCTTTTCTAATAAACATAGCTCTCACTCCATTATTCATTGCGTGATATTCACATTTTATGCGCGTAATATCTAGATTAGAAGGAGAATAAGGATGATTACAGGAATTGGTTTAGATATTATTGAGATATCGAGAGTGCGACATCTTTCGGAAAATCAGCCTAAATTTGTGCGCCGTATATTAACAGAAAGAGAATTTGAATTGTATCTTACATATAGTAAAGAACGTAAGGTGGAATTTTTAGCTGGACGATTTGCTGCGAAAGAAGCTTTTTCTAAAGCGTTAGGAACTGGTATAGGTAGGGGCGTTGGATTTCATGATATTGAAATTGATTATGATGATAAAGGAAAGCCGATTATTATTGCTCCTAAATCAAAAGGAGTTCATTTGTCCATTACACATTGTCAGGAATATGCGGCTGCTCAAGTGATTATAGAAAGTGAATAGAGAAGAAAAGGATGAATTGAAAGAGAACTTTTGATTCATCTTTTTTGTTGTTTAGGAAATTATAAAATTTTTGACCTGTGAATTGTTTGTTTTTGAAAATGTTGAAGTCTAGCTCCAGTTCCTAGTCCCCAATGCCATAAATCAATCCCGTCCAGAAGGCGCTTGCGTTTTTGGTCTGTAGAAAGATTATGAGAAATAAAAGGTTTTTCTTAAATGCTTGTCATGACTTGGACATATTCGGTGAAGCACCGTCATATACTTTTATTGCTATAGGAGACAAGGTCGGTAATGGGAATTTTGGTGAAAAGATTGAGCTAATTTCATTTTCTGTTTGAAAAAAGATAATTACGATAGTAATCCATACCTAATCATAGCCTTTTTGTCTCTCTTTTTTAAATAATAAAAGGGGTTGAACGGATGAAAAAATTATTTGTGCTCGTTACAAGTATCTTATTGTTATTATCTTTGGCAGCGTGTGGGCAGAAGTCTCAAGAAGATGTAGTGAAATCTTTGAATAAAAAAGTCGCGGAAATGAAAAGTTATAAAGCAAATGCAAAAATGACTTTAAAGATGGGAGAGGATCCTCAAGTATATGATGTAGAGATATGGTATAAAAATCCTGATTTTTATCGGGTGAAATTAAAAAATGAGAAAAAAGAACAAAGTCAAATGATTCTTCGTAATAAGGAAGGTGTATACGTTTTAACACCAGCGTTGAATAAGAGTTTTCATTTTCAAAGTGATTGGCCAAAAAATAGTAGCCAGGCTTACTTATATGAATCGATTGTAAAGGATATTGTTTTAGATAAAGACGCAACATTCAAAGCAACTGATAAACAATATGTTTTTGAAACAAAGACAAGATATCAAAACAGTAAAATGCTTCCGTATCAAGAGATTGTTTTAAACAAAAAAGATCTTGCTCCAGTTAGTGTGAAGATAAAAGATCCTGATAAAAATACGCTTGTAACAGTAACGTTTTCTAAAGTAAGCTTTAATCCTTCTTTTGATAAGGATGCTTTTGATATGAAAAAGAACATGACAGGCGCTCTTATTGAAATACCAGCAATGGCAGAAGCGGATCAAGAATTTAGTTTAAATTATCCTACGGAAATTGAGGGTATTACGTTAAAAGAAGAAAAAGAATTCACGTCTGATGACAGCATAAGTTATGTATTAACGTATGAAGGAAAAGAAAAGAGCTTTACTATGATAGTGGAAAAAGCCAAAATTATTCAGACGATGAATGCTACACCGGTTATGGGGGATTTAGTTGACTTAGGCTTTACTATTGGTGTGATGACGGATAATAGTATTTCTTGGACATATGAAGGTGCTGATTATAAAATTGCATCCGATAGCTTGTCTAAAGCTGAAATGGCTGAAATCGCTCGTTCCGTTCAAACAAAGCCGGTAAAATAAGAGTACCTTAGAGTAAGGGTATAAATGAATAAAGTATTAATAAAAGAGAGTCATACAAATATTTGTGTGGCTCTCTTATCTAAAGAGAATAAAATGTTAAGAAGGGAAGGGGTTAAATAGCCCATTAGAAATCGTAAGAATTCTTCTTTTCTTTAATGGAAGTTTCTAATCTGTTATCCTATATATAGTTTACTCATAATAAGGGATGGGAAGAGACAAAGAAGGAAGGTTTATCAAAGTGAATTCAGCATTTTACAGAGATACATGGGCAGAAATAAATTTAGATTACATCTATGACAATGTAAGTAAAATGAAAAGTATGCTCAATGAAGATGTAAAGCTATGTGCAGTTGTCAAAGCAAATGGATATGGGCATGGAGACTTAGAAGTAGCTCAGACCGCGATAGAGGCAGGTGCTGACTTCTTAGCAGTTGCTTTCTTAGATGAAGCTATTATATTGCGTAAGAAAGGCATAGTATGTCCGATTTTGGTTCTTGGTGCAGTTCGAGCTTCGGATGTAGAAATGGCTGCTAGGTTACATGTGTCGATTACAGTATTTAATAATGATTGGCTAAATGAAGCATCAACTCATATTCCTCAAGGCCTAAAATTACCGATTCATATTAAATGTGATACAGGTATGGGGAGATTAGGATATAGAGATGCTAGTCAGCTAAAGGCGGCTGAAGAAATCATTCGTCAAACGGATGTTTTTATGTTTGAAGGAATTTATACGCATTTTGCTACAGCTGACGAATTAGATTTAACGTATTTCAATAAACAATATGAACGTTTTCAAGAAATGGTTGAACAATTATCGGAGAAGCCTGATCTTGTGCATTGCGGAAATAGCGCGGCTGCATTACGATTTCATAAGACATGGTGTAACGCAATTCGTTACGGGATAACCATGTATGGATTAAGTCCGTCTCCTGAAATAAAAGAGGAGATCCCTTTTGCCATCGATGAAGCCTTCTCACTTCATACGAAAATTGTTCATGTTAAGCAAATAGAAAAAGACGACCATGTTAGCTATGGGGCTACTTATACGGCGCAAGAAAAGGAATGGATTGCTACTTTACCTGTCGGTTATGCTGATGGTTGGATTCGGAAATTACAGGGACAAGAGGTTTTAATTAATGGGCAAAGAGTTCCGATTGTTGGCCGGGTTTGTATGGACCAATGTATGATTAAGCTTCCTTCTTATTATCCAGTTGGTACTGAAGTAACGTTAATAGGGAAGAATGGTAATCAAATGATTTCGATTGACGAAATAGCAAGGAAGTTAGATACGATTAATTATGAGGTTACGTGTATGATTAATTGGAGAATTCCTAGAATTTATAAAAGGCATGGACAAGTTTGTTCTACACGTAACGAGATACTAAAAATGTAAGAATGTATGAATAAAACTAAAGAGGCAATGCCTATAATAATATTATGGAAAAACCAATATTCCCTTTTCATTCTCCCATTTTAATGGTAATATGAAGGGTGAAAAAGTATAAAGTATAAAGTGTGTAGTGATGGTGGAGGTGTATGCTTGTGTCTGAACCCAGCGCAACAAGAGAAATATTAATTCAATTACCTCAAAATCTCTTGACTGAACTTGATGGATATGTGCAGGAAGACGATGTAAATCGTAATGAATTGCTATATCGTGCAACGAAAATGTATCTTCACGAACGAAAAAAGAGAAAAATTCGTGATGAAATGAAACGTGGCTATATTGAAATGGCTACAATTAATCTAAGCATTGCTTCTGAGGCCTTTCTTGCAGAATATGAGGCTGAGCACTGCGTTGAACGTTTAGTAAGCGGAGGATGATCCTTTGATCGTTGTTAAGCGTGGTGACGTATACTATGCAGATTTGTCCCCCGTGGTTGGTTCCGAGCAAGGAGGAACTCGCCCTGTGCTGATTATTCAGAATGATATCGGTAATCGCTTTAGTCCGACAGTAATTGTGGCAGCTATTACTGCGCAAATACAGAAGGCTAAGCTTCCAACACATGTAGAAATCGATGCGAAAAAGTATGGATTTGAACGAGATTCTGTCATTCTTTTGGAACAAATACGAACCATTGATAAGCAGCGCTTAACTGATAAGATCACTCATTTAGATGAGCTCATGATGAAGAAAGTAGACAATGCTTTACAAATCAGTATGGGACTAATAGAGTTTTAAATTTTTATAAGTTTCATTAACCCCTTTTAGTAAAGGGGTTATTTTTTTAAAGAAATTTAGACAATTGCATTTTGTATTAACGCTATTTATCTGTTAGTCGTATATACTTTTGCTTTTTATGTTTAATAATTTCTATAGCGGGTATTAAAGAAGTTTGAATATTTTTCACAATTTATTGATGATTCTCTATGCTGTGAATTTTCCTGGGAAAGGTTTAAACTTTGAGTTAGCGTGGTTTTTAATAAAAGAGAGAAAAAGTTGTTTTGGTTATAGTATGAAGGAATTATTATAAAAAAGTGATAATTATGTACTTATTCTTACAATAAGATAACATCTCGGGGACAAAATTATTTAAAAATTATTAATGTGTTAAAATGGGAGAGGGTAGTATGAAAAGAATAATGTTTGACTATATCTCAAAAAACAAAACTGAAATTTTAGATAAATGGGTAGATTTGATGAAAGAAGAGGCAGATGACCGTATGGTTAAAGTCGTATCAGATCAGCTGTTTTTTGAGACAAGCAATGAATTGATTGATCTCATTATCACTTATAAGCAAGAGTCGCAAAATGAATTTAAAGAAAAGCTAACGGAATTCACTGAGAAAATTGTCTGTTTTGGATGGCCTTTATCATTTGTCATTACGGGTCTTAAAAAGGTTAACCATTTAGTTTATAAAGGAATGAGAGAAAAAGGAAATTTTGTTACAATCGATGAAATGGAAATATGGTTCGATTTCGATGAATGGTTGAGTACATTATATTCAGATATTATTAATACATATACACAAACTTGGGAAAGAACGGTTTCTTTACAAAAAATCGCTCTTCAAGAATTATCTTCTCCTGTTATTCCTGTATTAGAAGGAATTACGGTAATGCCACTTATAGGGACGATTGATACTGAAAGAGCAAAACAAATTATGGAGAACCTATTGGTTGGAGTTGTAAAACATCGTTCAGAAGTAGTATTAATTGATATTACTGGCGTTCCATTAGTAGATACAATGGTAGCGCATCATATTATCCAAGCGGTTGAAGCTGTTAGATTAGTTGGAGCAACTTGTATACTTTGCGGAATTCGACCAGAAATTGCACAAACAATTGTAGCTTTAGGTATAAATTTAGATGGTATTAATACGAATAACTCTTTAAAGAGTGGGTTTGAGGCAGCATTGATATTAACAAATCGTAAAATTAAAGAGGTAGATGCTAAATGAGAATACCGATATTAAAACTATATGATTGTCTGCTTATTTCTATCCAATGGGAACTAGATGATGTAACGGCATTACAGTTCCAAGAGGATTTACTAAAGAAAATACACGAAACAAGTGCTAGTGGTGTAGTAATCGACTTAACTTCTATTGATTTTATAGATTCATTTATTGCTAAAGTGCTAGGTGATGTTGTGGATATGTCGCGTTTAATGGGAGCGAAAGTGGTGATTACAGGAATTCAACCAGCGGTTGCTATCACGCTTATTGAATTAGGGATTAATTTCCAAGATGTATTTACAGCGTTGGATTTGGAAAGAGGTTTAGAAAAAATACAACAGGAATTGGGGGATTGATTATATGGATCAATCCTACGTGAAAATATTCAATGAGTGGGATATTGTTGCTGCTAGACAACTTGGTAGAAATAAAGCGAAAGAATTAGGTTTTGGTGTTGTTGATCAAGCTCGCATAACGACGGCGATTAGCGAATTAGCGAGGAATATATATTTATATGCAAAACAAGGGAAAATTTTAATAGAACTTATTGAAGAGTCAGGGCATAAGGGCCTAATTATTATTGCAGAAGATAATGGTCCTGGTATTTTAGATATTGGTAGGGTAATGGAAGATGGCTTTACAACATCAGGTGGGCTTGGAGCAGGTTTACCTGGCGTAAAAAGACTAATGGATGCCTTTGATATAGAATCTATTCCTGAGAAAGGGACAAAGATTACTGTGACGAAGTGGCTTCGTTAGGGGGATACGATGGAAAAGGAAAGAAATGTTGAAGAGCTCTACCGAGAAGCGTTAACAAACTTTATAAAAGAGCAGTCGGAACAACATTTATATAAAGGGCTACAATTAAGTAGAAAAACGATGGAATATAATATATCACCAGAGGAAATAATTAATTGGCATAAAGATACGCTAATTCAATTATTTCCTGAAATACGACCTGAAATCATATATTCATTTGATTTTTTAATTGAAATGATGATGTGGTACGGTATTTCTTATAGTGAAACTCAGAGTCTACGTCACATACAACAAGAGCTGCAAACAGAAATGGAAGTAGCAGCAAATCTTCAAAGAACTCTTCTAGAAACAAAAATTCCAGAAATTAATCAATTAGAAATTGGTACGATTAGTGTACCGGCAAAACGGATGAATGGTGATTATCATCATTTTATGCTTGATGAAAAAGGTCGTGTTGGTGTCGCGATTGCAGATGTTATTGGGAAAGGTATTCCCGCAGCGTTATGTATGGCTATGATAAAATATGCAATGGATAGTATTCCGAACCAGGGACATATGCCAAGTAATGTATTACAATCTCTAAATAATGTTGTAGAGCAAAATGTAGAAGAAAGCATGTTTATTACAATGCTATATGGATTATACGATCCCGAGCTTCATACGTTTTCTTATTCATCTGCAGGTCATGAACCAGCTATGTATTATAGCGTGAAAAATGACCAATTCGAAGAACTGCAAGCAAAAGGTCTTTTGCTCGGTATAAACAAAAATACAACCTATCGGCAATATGATAAACATATTGAAATTGGAGATTTCATTATTCTTATGTCTGATGGCGTAACCGAATGTAGAACTGAAAAAGGATTCATAGAAAGAGATTATGTGATGGAGATTATTAAAGAAAATCTTCATTTAAGACCAAAAGAAATTGTACTTAATGTTTTTAAACATTTGGAAAAACTGCAAGATTTTCAACTGAGAGATGATTTTACCTTGATTCTGATAAAAAGAATGGAATAGTAGAAGTTATAATATAGTAGTTTAAAAGAGCAGATTAGGGGTATTATAAATTTTAGCATTTATTAACTGAGGTGAACTGTTTAATGAACATGGTGATTAATATTGAACAAGTTGAGTCAGGTGTGAAAATATCGATATCTGGAGAGATTGATGCATACACAGCTCCTGAACTTAGAGAAAAATTATTTCCTTTAGCAGAGCAAGCTTCAATAAAAATGACGATTGATTTAACAAATGTTTCTTATATGGATAGTACGGGTTTGGGAGTATTTGTAGGTGCGTTTAAAATGGTGAGAGCGAATGATGGAGAGTTCCAAATTGTAGGGTTATCTCAACGTTTAAAACGCCTATTTGATATTACGGGCTTAACAGAAGTTATGCAGATTAATAGCGTTGAAACAAAAGGTGGATTGTTATGAGTCAAAAATATGATTATATTGAAATGAAAATTCCAGCGAAGCCGGAATATATTAGTGTTGCTCGTTTAACGATCTCAGGTATTGCTAGTCGAATTGGCTTTTCTTTTGATGATATTGAAGATTTGAAGATAGTTATTAGTGAAGCCTGTACGAATGCTGTACATCATGCGTATGGAGAGCTTGAAGAAGGCGATATTAAGATTGGTTTTGGTTTATTTGAAGATCGTATAGAATTAGTCGTTGCTGATAATGGTCAAAGTGGTGATTTTGAAGAGATTAGACAAGGAATCGGACCTTACGGTAAAGAAGAAAATGTGGAATTGTTAAGAGAAGGAGGATTAGGTCTTTATCTAATTGAATCGCTAATGGATGAAGTTAAAATACATCAGCACCAAGGTGTTACTATTTTTATGACCAAGTATGTTCAAGGAGAGCAGGTGGAGAGTGATGTCAAGACAGTCTCAACCTAATCAGGAAACCCGAAAAAAGGTTAATGATTGGATTAAAGCTTATCAACTTAATCAAGATCAAGAGGCACAAGAACAACTTGTTCTCCACTATAAAGGTTTAGTTCAAATAATAGCTCATAAATATGCTAAGGGTAGAGCCTTTCATGAGGATATTTATCAGGTTGGGATGATTGGGCTTTTAGGTGCAATACGTAGATATGATGATGCATATGGTAAAACATTTGAAGCATTTGCAGTACCTACTATTATAGGAGAAATAAAACGATATTTACGTGACAAAACATGGAGTGTTCATGTACCTAGAAGAATCAAAGAATTAGGTCCGAAAATTAAATCTACAGTGGAAGAGTTAACAACACAGCTACAACGTTCACCTAGAGTGGATGAAATCGCAGCTTATTTAGAAGTTTCGGAGGAAGAAATTCTAGAAGCAATGGAAATGGGTAAGAGCTATCAAGCTCTTTCTATGGACCATAATATTGAAGCGGATTCAGATGGTGGCACTGTAACGCTTATGGATATCTTCGGAGAAGTAGAAGATGGCTATGAAAAGGTTGATCAAAAAATGGTGTTAGAAAAGGTCTTGCATGTTCTAACGGATCGAGAAAAGAAAATTATTCACTATACGTATTTAGAGAATATTAGCCAAAAGGAAGCGGGAGAAAAATTAGGGATGTCTCAAATGCATGTTTCTAGACTGCAGAGAAGAGCCATAAAAAAACTACGAGAAGCGATACAAGTAGAAGAGAACTCGGAGATTGCTAAATGATTGAAGATTACATCAAGAATGAAAAGTTGGAATTATCAATAAAGCAAGTGGCTAAAAATGATGCGCCGTTTTGTGGAGACTCTTATTTTTACATAATAGAAGAAGATTATTTTATCTGTGTTCTTGCTGATGGACTTGGAAGTGGAGAATTTGCGTATGAATCATCACAATCAGTAATAGATGTAGTGAAAGAATATCATCAACTTGAGTTAGAGACCTTGTTAGATAAATGTAATCGAGTGTTAATCAATAAAAGAGGGGCAGCTGTAGCGATATTAAAAGTTTATTTTAATAAACAACAGTTTCAATATATATCGGTTGGAAATATTCGTTTTTTCTTATTGCAGCCGTCATCAGATAAATTGATTTTCCCTCCACCTACCTCTGGTTTTCTTTCAGGTAGGGCGATGAAGTTTCAATGTAAAACCTTTCAATATGAACCATTTTCACAGTTTATTTTATATTCTGATGGGTTAGAATTGAAAGAGATTAAAACTTATTTAAATAGAAGAAATTCGATCAAGCAAATTACTAATGTGATTTGGAATGCGAATGTTGGACAATCAGATGATACAACGCTATTAATGGGGAGCTTATTTCAATAGAAGTAAGCTTTTTTGTTGCAAAGATAAGGAACTAAAGCATTGAAGATAATGAAAGCTAGAAGATAAATGAAGGTCTTTCTGAATTAGAATGATGGGGAACAATTTGGTAAAATAGAAATAGACTATGTGTTTGGAGGATATAAATTGACAATAGTAGAAAATCAATCAATAGATGTTAGTGGAGTAATTTCTAAAGAGTTAAAGCTTGGGCAAAAATCAGTTCAACAAGTAATTCAACTATTAGAAGAAGGTAATACTGTTCCGTTTATTGCACGTTATAGAAAAGAAATGACAGGTA
Source organism: Bacillus massilioanorexius (assembly GCF_902374955.1). Classification (GTDB taxonomy): domain Bacteria; phylum Bacillota; class Bacilli; order Bacillales; family DSM-1321; genus Bacillus_AD; species Bacillus_AD massilioanorexius. The sequence goes on along the minus strand of NZ_CABKRX010000036.1, from coordinate 4,164 downwards.
GTTTAGATGAAGTGCAAATTAGAGAAATTATGAATCGTTGGCACTATCTTGAGAATTTACATAAAAGAAAAGAAGAAGTTATTCGTATCATTGATGAACAGGGTAAACTAACACCAGAACTGCAAGCGGCTATTCTTCAAGCAGATAAGCTACAGGTTGTAGAGGATTTGTATCGTCCATATAAACAAAAAAGACGTACAAAAGCTACAGTAGCAAAAGAAAAAGGTTTAGAGCCTTTGGCGCAGTGGATTCTTACTTTTCCGAAACAAGGAAAACTCGAGGATTATGCTAAAGATTATATCAATGAAGAAAAAGAAGTTCATACAATAGAGGATGCTATTAATGGTTCGAAAGATATTATTGCAGAAATCATCTCGGATGATGCGAATATCAGACAATGGATTCGAACAACTACTTTTAAAAATGGAAGCATTCAGTCTGTACTAAAAGATGAGGAGAAGGACGAAAAGAAAATCTTTGAGAATTACTATGAATATGAAGAGCCTGTACATAAAATCGTTCCTCACAGAGTATTAGCTTTAAATCGAGGTGAAAAAGAAGAAGTTCTAAAAATATCTATAAAAATCGATTCGGACAGAATTCTTTCATACATCTCGCGTCAAATCATTAAGGTTACGGCCTCAATCGTAGAAACGGTTGTGAAAGAAGCTATTGAAGATGCATACAAGCGCTTAATCCAACCTTCTATTGAAAGAGAAATTCGTAGTGAGTTAACAGAAAAGGCAGAAGATCGAGCTATTCATATTTTTGCAGAGAATTTAAGAAATCTTCTTCTTCAACCACCTTTAAAAGGAAAAGTAGTTCTAGGATTAGATCCTGCTTATCGAACGGGGTGTAAGCTCGCAGTGGTTGATGAGACAGGGAAGATGGAAGAAATAGCTGTTATATATCCTCATCCACCTGTTTCTAAAAAAGAAGAAGCGAAGAAAAAGTTCATTTCAATCTTAGAACAATATCAAGTAGAGCTAGTGGCGATTGGTAATGGTACAGCTTCTCGTGAATCAGAACAATTTGTTGCGGATATTTTACGTGAAATGGACCGTGATATTCACTATATTATTGTTAATGAAGCTGGAGCAAGTGTTTATTCAGCATCTGACTTAGCTCGCGAAGAGTTTCCTGATTTACAGGTAGAAGAGAGAAGTGCTGTTTCTATTGCAAGAAGGCTTCAAGATCCGCTTGCTGAATTAGTTAAAATTGATCCGAAATCAGTTGGGGTTGGGCAATATCAACATGATGTATCACAGAAAAAATTAAATGATTCATTAACGTTTGTTGTGGAAACAGCAGTAAACCAAGTAGGTGTGAATGTTAATACAGCCTCCTCGTCATTATTACAATATGTTGCTGGATTATCGAAAACGGTGGCTAATAATATTGTGAAAAAACGTGAGGAGGAAGGGGCTTTTGTTTCGAGGGTTCAATTGAAGAAAATTCCTCGACTTGGAGCGAAGACTTATGAGCAATGTATAGGCTTCTTAAGAATATTAGAGGGGAAAGAACCGTTAGATGGAACAGCGATACATCCAGAAAATTATAATAATGTACTAAGCTTGTTAGAAAAATTGGGCTTTAGCACAAAAGATATCGGTTCTAAATCATTGCAAGAAGCATTACAAACCATTGATTATGCTTCAGTCGCTAGCGAAATGAATATTGGTGAAATCACATTAAAAGATATTGTTGATTCCCTTATGAAACCTGGTAGAGACCCTCGTGATGAATTGGCTAAACCGTTATTAAAACAAGATGTATTAAAAATGGAAGATTTATCACCAGGTATGGAGCTTCAAGGAACGGTTCGTAATGTTGTAGATTTTGGAGCGTTTGTGGATATAGGAGTTAAACAAGATGGTTTAGTTCATATATCTAAATTAAGTAACCAATTTGTAAAGCATCCTCTTGATATTGTTTCTGTTGGAGATGTAGTAACAGTTTGGGTGGATAGTGTAGATACGAAAAAGCAGAGAGTAGCTTTAACAATGTTGAATCCTTCAAAATCATAAATTGTATTATATGAAGAGGAAGGGAACTCCGAAAGTTTTATATGGGAGATTCCTTCCTTTTTATCGTCAATATATACTTATTACACTGGTTTAAAATTTGTTTTAACTTCTAGGAATTCTATGAAATGTGTTTAGAATTAGTGTAGAAGAAAAAAGTGAGATAACAGTTACAGTTTAACTTTATTAGTTTTCATATAGAAATACCAGCATTGATTTAAGACATGAATTTGATACGTATCTTTTTCATAAAAGGCTCTACGGATTTGACTTTTTAACCAATTTGGCATATTTATACCTCCATTAGGTTAGCTAGGTATTGATTATTGTATGCTATAATGGTTGTCATGTTTCTAAAAAGGAGGGAATTAATCTGAATGACATTCAATTACAAAAATTAACGGAAGAAATATCACTACAGTATTTTCACAAGCCATTTAAACATACAGCATTTTTTAATAAACGATTGCGTTCTACTGGTGGGAGATACATGTTAGATAGTCATAATATAGAAATTAATTATCGTCATTATGAAGAGTATGGTGAGGATGAACTGATAGGTATAATTAAACATGAACTTTGTCATTATCATTTACATATTGAAAAAAGGGGTTATAAACATAGGGATGCAGATTTTAAAAATTTGTTAAAAATAGTCAATGCTCCTAGATTTTGCTCACCGTTATTACATAATAAGAAAGCGAAGGCAAGTAAACGCTATGTCTTTCAATGTACATCCTGTAAGACAGAATTTATTAGGAAAAGAAATATGGATATAAGTAAGTATGTTTGCGGAAGATGTAGAGGAGTATTAAGAAAAATAAGTAACTCTTAGTAGAGCTTCACTATTTTTTAAAAAATATAGGATCTACTCTTGACATGAAATAAGAACATCTTTATAATTCAAATAGTCGATAATGTATTTTACTTATCGATTTAAATGATAACTCTTTATTCCGCAGTAGCTCAGTGGTAGAGCACTCGGCTGTTAACCGAGCGGTCGTAGGTTCGAATCCTACCTGCGGAGCCATTTTTATGTATTGGGGAAGTACTCAAGAGGCTGAAGAGGCGCCCCTGCTAAGGGTGTAGGTCGGGTAACCGGCGCGAGGGTTCAAATCCCTCCTTCTCCGCCATACTTTAATTATGTTGGCCCGTTGGTCAAGCGGTTAAGACACCGCCCTTTCACGGCGGTAACACGGGTTCGAATCCCGTACGGGTCATATTAACAAATGGGAAGCGATTAATCGCCTCCCATTTGTTAACCACTCATATCAATATTATGATTAATGCTTTGAAAGTTTTTTTAAAAAAAGACTTGCTTTCAATATTGTGGGTATGGTATTATAAACGGGTTGCTTCTTAAAGGAATGTTAAGAAGATAACAATCGAAAAAAGTTATATTAAAATACTTTCTTCTTCAATGGGCTATAGCCAAGCGGTAAGGCAACGGATTTTGATTCCGTCATGCGAAGGTTCGAATCCTTCTAGCCCAGCCATTGAGCCATTAGCTCAGTTGGTAGAGCATCTGACTTTTAATCAGAGGGTCGAAGGTTCGAATCCTTCATGGCTCATTTTCACAGCATGCGGGTGTGGCGGAATTGGCAGACGCACCAGACTTAGGATCTGGCGCCTTACGGCGTGGGGGTTCAAGTCCCTTCACCCGCATTTCAAACTTTTAAAAATAACAGTTGACTTTAATAAGTTATGCTGATATAATAGATTTTGTCAGTTTGCGACTTTGCGGTCGTGGCGGAATGGCAGACGCGCTAGGTTGAGGGCCTAGTGGGGGAAACCCTGTGGAGGTTCAAGTCCTCTCGGCCGCATCAAATGACATCTTAGATTAATATGCGCCCGTAGCTCAATTGGATAGAGCGTCTGACTACGGATCAGAAGGTTATGGGTTCGACTCCTTTCGGGCGCGCCATAAAATTTTATATTCATATTTAAAAACCGGGGAGTAGCTCAGCTTGGTAGAGCACTTGGTTTGGGACCAAGGGGTCGCAGGTTCGAATCCTGTCTTCCCGATCAATCTCCTAAATTTTATATATGCGGGTGTAGTTTAGTGGTAAAACCTCAGCCTTCCAAGCTGATGATGAGAGTTCGATTCTCTTCACCCGCTCCAATTTTAAAACCGAATGTT
>NZ_CABKRX010000035.1 GCF_902374955.1 Bacillus massilioanorexius | reverse complement strand
TTTTTTGCTGTCTCCTTTGTTCCACTAACTCCCCCGTTAGTCACCCATGCAGCGCAAAATAAGCGCAGCACCATAAAATCTATATCAGTAATTTTCATGGTAGTTGCATAAGAAAAGGAATTAAAAAAGCAGCAATCTCTACGAACAGAGCCATAGTATAAAATGTAGGAATAAAGTGCCGTTTTTGTGAACAAACAGCCCGGAAAAAAGTAATGGAAAAAGAGAGGGGACAATACTTTATAATGGAATCACTGATAAATCATGTTGACAGAGAGGTTAGTCAATTAGAAGCATATGTTAAAATAGCGCCGAGTCTACATAGACTTATGCAAGAGGATATGTCAATCAGCGTATATGATACAGAGAAATTACTGATTTATATTCCGGCTAAAACGTTTAATTTAAATTTAGTGGCAGGAGAGCCGCTTGTTGATGGAGATATTTTAGCAACTGCTATTCGAGAAAATAGAGAGATGGCAGCCACTGTTCCTAAAGAGATATTTGGGGTTCCTTTTGCATCTAAAGTAATTCCTTTACATGACAAACAAGGAAAAGTAATAGGAGGAGTAGGTTTAGCTACAAGCATTGAAAAAGCGAACCAACTGCATGAGGTTGCTGAAAATCTTTTTTCGATTGTTGATGAAACAGCTTCTTCATTTGAAGAAATTACAAAATCAGCAACAAGTCTAGCAGGTAGAATAATAGATGTTTCTAGCCATATCAAGAACGTAAGCACTGGTGCGGATCAGATTGGTCAAATCTCCAAGGTAGTAAAAGGAGTATCTGATCAAAGTAATTTATTAGGCTTGAATGCTGCTATTGAAGCAGCGCGAGCTGGAGATGCGGGAAGAGGCTTTGCAGTTGTAGCAGATGAGATTAGAAAGCTTGCGACTAATTCAAAAGAAAATGTAGCGCAAATAGATGACATAACCAAGGGAATTCAAGGAGCCATTGATAATTTAAACGCCGCTTTTACAGGCATAAATGAATTTGCTGATTATCAAGTGGCGGCTATTCAAGAAATATCCGCAATTGTTCAAGAAATTAACAATCATGCACAAAATTTATCGCAAATGGCAGAAAATCATGCAAGTAGGATGAATAATAGATTGTAAGTTATATCAAATGAACAGCTATAAAAGAAAAGAGTATCGAACAACAGGTGTTTTATGTTCGATACTCTTTTTGTATTTTATGAAATCAGGAATTTAATCGAAATGGGACAAGAAACGCTATTAAAAATGGGAATGGTTTGTCGATAGTATAAGTGATATTGAATTCAAAAATATAACAAAGGAGGATTATTATGTTAGAAATACAATCTTTGAATCAACAATATATTGGTGGGGTATGGAGAGATGGTAAGGGTGAAAGTCTTAATGACTTAAATCCGTTTAATAATGAACTTATAGCAACGTTTAAAAAGGGAGATAAAACAGATATTGATGAAGCGTATCAATCCGCATTAAGAGTGCAAGCAGAATGGGAACAGGTTAATCCTTATAAAAAACGCGATATTTTAGAAAAGGCCGTAAAGATTATTGAAGATAATGAAGAAGTTATTGCATCTACTATCATGGATGAGCTTGGTGGAACTCGACTGAAAGCTGGCTTTGAAATTGGCTTAGTTAAAAATATGATAAAAGAGGCTGCTTCTTTTCCACTTAAAATGGAGGGTAAAATCTTACCTTCAACAGAAGACGGGAAGGAAAACCGTCTATATCGTATACCTGTTGGAGTGGTTGGAGTTATAAGTCCTTTTAACTTTCCATTTTTCTTATCGGTAAAATCTGTTGCGCCTGCTTTAGGAGCGGGGAATGGAGTTGTTTTAAAACCTCATGAAGAAACACCAATAACAGGTGGGACATTGATTGCGAAAATTTTTGAAAAAGCGGGTATTCCAAAAGGCTTGTTAAATGTTGTTGTAACAGATGTAAAAGATATTGGAGATGCATTTGTAGAGCATCCAATTCCAAGAGTAATATCATTTACTGGATCTACTAAGGTTGGAAGTCATATTGGCCAAGTAGCGATTAAGAACTTTAAGAAACCATTATTAGAATTAGGTGGTAATAGTGCTTTCATTATCATGGAGGATGCTGACCTAGATTATGCTGTTCAAGCTGCTACCTTTAGTCGATTTACTCATCAAGGGCAAATTTGTATGTCAGCTAATCGTATTCTAGTGCAACGTTCAATATTAGATGAATTTGTTACAGCATTTAAAAATAAGGTATCTTCATTAAAGGTTGGAGATCCTAGAAACCCTGAAACTGTAATAGGACCCGTGATGAATGAAAGAGCAGCAAATCATTTAAAAGAAACTATTGAACAAGGTATTAGCCAAGGAGCTACTGCTATATTAAAGGGAAACATAACTGGAAATATGGTAGAGCCTACGATTTTAATAGATGTAAAACCGGATATGTCTTTAGCGCAAGAAGAGCTGTTTGGACCTGTAGTATGCATTATTCCTTTTGAAACAGAAGAAGAAGCTATTTCAATTGCAAATGATACGAGATTTGGTTTAAGTGGTGCTATACATACAGCAAATCTTGAACGTGGAGTGGCAATTGCTAAGAAAATACATACAGGTATGATTCATGTAAATGACATTACCATTAATGATGAACCAATTGTGGCATTTGGGGGAGAAAATCAATCTGGATTAGGACGGTTAAATGGAGAATGGAGTTTAGAGGAATTTACTACATTAAAATGGATTTCTGTAAACTTCGGTCAAAGAACTTTCCCTTATTAAACGAAGAGAGGAACATGAATACATGATGAGCGACATTGTTGAAAAAAATGACTCTATAATAGACGCCTTTATTAAGATTGCCCCTTTATTAAAAAAGTTAATTCATGACGATGTGACGATTGGTATATATGATACAGAAAAGCTGATTATCAATTTTCCTGGTGATACATTTTCCTTAAACGTGAAACCGGGAGATCCATTAATGGAAGGAGATATCATTACAGCAGCAATAAGAGAAAACATCGAAAAGGAAGCGATTGTTCCTAAAGAACTATTTGGCTTTCCACTTCTTGCAAAGGCGATTCCTTTACATGATTCACATGGACAAGTTGTTGGCGGAGTAGGATTAGGAACAAGTCTAGAAAAGGCCAATGTATTACATGAGGTGGCAGAAAGTTTATCGACTATTGTAGAAGAAACAGCAGCCTCTATTGAAGAGATAAATCATTCTGTTACAAACCTTTCGGATCGTGTATCGGACGTATCTTCTCATATGAAAGAAGTAAGTTCAGGAGCAGATCAGATTGGACAAATTTCTACAGTAGTAAAAGGAGTTTCTGATCAAAGCAACCTATTAGGTTTAAATGCGGCAATAGAAGCAGCACGAGCAGGTGAAGCAGGTCGGGGATTTTCTGTAGTTGCTGATGAAATCCGTAAATTAGCGACAAATTCAAAAGAAAATGTTACTCAAATTGATGAATTAACAAAAAATATACAAAAAGCGATTCGGAATTTAAATGAGGCATTTACAGGAATTAATGAATACACAGATAATCAAGCGGCTGCTATTCAACAAATTGCAGCAACGATTCAAGAAGTAAGCAAGAATGCCCAACACTTATCGCAATTAGCAAGCAGTAATATGAAGGAATAATAATTGGAATAGAAGTTATTCTATATTACATGCCATTTTAGTAAAAGGTTTTCTTTTTTATTTATACAAAGTGAACCTATCCTCAAAGGAAAGGCAGCCAAACAGGTATGACTAAACGGATAAGTATTTATTCAAACACTTAATGTACTAATTAAAAAGAATATGCAATATAAAACGTAAGGGAGTTTTAAAAGCGATTAAAGATTACTTTTAAGACTCCCTTATTTATGCTGTTGAATTGAGAAATTTTTTCATTTTTTTGATATCATTAACGTTTCTCTACTTAAGTGTGCCATAATAAGTAATGTTAATTATGACACGTATAATGGAGGATATATGATACAACCATTGCATATAAAAGTGAAAAAAAAGCATGCAGATAAAATGAATAAGGGCTATCCTTTAATATCTAAGGAAGCAATTGAAAATAGTAAACTTTTGAAAAATGAAGGAGAGTTATTGCGAATTACCGATGAACATAATCATTTTATTGGTATTGGCTATCATGGCCAACAAAATAAGGGGATTGGTTGGGTCTTGAGTCGAAAAGAGGATGAGCAGATTAATGTAGCTTTCTTTGTTAAAAAATTCAAAGAAGCATTTTCTCATAGGAGAGCATTATTTCTTGATCCTGAGACAACAGCTTTTAGAATTTTTAACGGAGAAGGGGATGGAGTAGGAGGAATTACAATTGATTACTATGATGGTTATTACTTAATTCAATGGTATAGTAAAGGGATTTATTCCTTCCGTGAGAAGATATTGTCTGCTCTTCAGCAAATCGGTGAATATAAAGGGATTTATCAAAAGAAACGATTCGATGACAAAGGTCAGTATGTAGAAGATGATGATTTTGTAATGGGCCAGCAAGCACCCTTGCCGCTAATCATAAAAGAGAATGGCGTTAAACTTGCTACATACTTAAATGATGGTGCGATGACAGGGATTTTTCTAGATCAAAGAGAAGTTCGAAAATCGATTCGTGAGCTCTATTCTAATGGTGCTGAGATGTTAAATATGTTTTCTTATACAGGAGCTTTTTCGGTGAATTCAGCTCTTGGAGGGGCAAAGGTAACAACTAGTGTTGATGTGGCTAACCGAAGTAGAGCCAAAACGATTGAGCAATTTTCTATTAATGACATAAATGTTGATCAACAGCAAATTGTTGTGGATGACGTATTTCAATACTTTAAGTATGCAGCTCGAAAAGAGAAAGCTTTTGATTTAATCGTTTTGGATCCGCCGAGCTTTGCTAAAACAAAAAGACGTACTTTTAGTGCTGCTAAGGATTACACGGAGTTATTAAAGGAAACCATCATGCTAATAAAAAATGGCGGTGTCATTGTAGCATCAACAAACAGTAGTGCATTTGATATGAGAAGATTTAAGCAATTTATTGAAATAGCATGTAAAGAAACGAAATCAACATTTTCTATTTTAGAAGAGTACCATTTACCATCGGATTTTAGAACAATCAAAGCTTTTCCTGAAGGCAATTATTTAAAAGTAGTTTTTCTTCGTATTCATAAATAAGAAAAGTGAAAACGGTCTCCTCTACTTCTAGTATTTAAACTGGCTAAAGGAATGCTTATATGAGGGGATAAGACTAGAGTTAAGCAATAAACTAAGTTCAAGATACTAACGATCAAAGGTCGTTTCAAATGTGTTTATTAATCCAATCGCTTTTGAAACGTCTCTTGGTTTGCTTTTATTTTGTTGCTTCAGAACGAGCCTATTTATCCATATAATGCTAGATTGCGCTGAAGGCTCTGTTTTACGTTACTATTGATTTGTATCAAGAAATAAATAAGCGGAAATCCTTGAGAATCCTGCAGAATAAGCGAGAATGACAAGGCCCTACAGTGAGGAACGAATGAGAAGGCTTGACACTCGCTAGCAGAAAGTGAACGGATTGGAGCCATTATCAATAACGAATTCTAACAAAGTCTTAAAGAAAGTATATTTATGGAATAAAGTTGCTTGAGAAATTTATATTTTAGATGATAAAAATTGAAAAAATACATATAAAGAACTGATAGATGAAATATAACCAATTATTATAGAGAAATTTCGGTTGTTACGATATTCCATATAAGAAATGATATAGCCAATAATCGTTAAGCAAATCCACAATGGTAAGAAGAATCCATCAGTCATTTTAATTGGTAATTCCTTAAGAACACTTATAATATAAAGAATCCAATTTCCGATTAATAATAGCCCTGCAATCATGGAGAATCTAGAGGGTCTGTTTTTATATATTAGTAATCTGCGAGATGAGATGAATAGTTTACATGCAAGTAAAGTTAGCAAAAGATAAATGATGAGAAGTACAAGTGTGAGCAACATAAAAGAATTCCTCTCTATTATAAATAGTAGTAATATGAATTCTGATTCATTATAGACCTTGTAAATCGATAACCGCTATATTTCCTATATTAGTTATACCCCGTTTTCAAACCTTTTCATTAAAAATAGCTATTCTTCAATTAATAAACATTTATTTTTCAAAATTATCACACAATTATTTGGTAAAATTAGGGTCACTATTAGTAAGGGTGATGCGCGATGAAAGAAATCCAGAGTATGAAAGTACTGCTATTAATCGGTATAACGGCAGGGCTTCTTTTGCTATGCAATCCAGTAAAAGCAGCTGAAATAAACATGAGCCCTAGTCAGTCTTTACAAAAGGCAATTGATACCGCAAAAGAAGGAGATGTCATTAAATTAACAAAAGGGGTATATGAGGGAGCTATTACGATACAAAAGGCAATTACGTTAGAAGGTGAAGAGGGCGCCATCATTGATGGTGGTCGAAAAGGGAATGTCATTACTGTTGAAGGAAATCAGGTTGAAATTAGAGGCATTGAAATTCGTAATGGTGGAACAGGTAAACTGGACAGTGGGATATATGTTAATAGCGGGAAAAATAATAAGTTTGAAAATAATATAATAAGTAATACAATGTACGGAATTTATATAAACCAAGGTTCTGATCATATCGTTCGAGGTAACACCATTCATAGTTATGCAGGTCATTTTTCCACAAGAGGCAGTGGTATTCACCTTTTCAAAGGTAAAAATCATTTAGTAGAAAACAATACAGTGATGGCTGTTCAAGATGGTGTGTATTTAGATAATACAAAAGGAATTACGCTAAAAGGAAATCAAGTTTCTAGTTCAAGGTATGGATTTCATTTTATGTTTAGTAAGGAATTGGTTATCGAGAAGAATACTTTGAAATCTAATATAACCGGATTGATGATTATGGACTCATCTAATATTAAATTTTTCGACAACCAGGTCATTAACCATTTTCATGTTAGAGGATTCGGTGTCCTTGTTTATGATAGTCAAAATATTTTCTTGAATCGTAATAATATAAGCCAAAATAGTACAGGATTATCATTGGAGAAGACTGTTGATGTTCAAATCAATCAGAATGTAATTGCAGGAAATCAAGTAGGGTTAGAGTTTATCGGTAAGAATTCTCATAATGTATTTTTTGAAAATAATTTCATTGGAAACGTAGTTCAATCCAAAATATCTAATAACAATATGCAATTAGATAATGGAGTAAGAGGGAATTATTGGGATGACTATTCGAGCTTTGATGTTACAGGAGATGGAATTGGGGAAGTAACCTATAAGGCTGGATCGTTATATGATCAATTACTCAATCGGGAACCATACTGGCAATTTTTCTTTGAAAGTCCATCTATGAAACTATGGAGTAAAGCGGAAACGTTATTTCCTTCCATTGGAGTAGCGGATGTGTATGATGAGCACCCATTAGTTGAGCCTGTGAAATTGAGTCAAGAAAACAAGGAAAATGAAGGAAGCAGAAATATTGGGGCGTTATTATTGGCACTTCCATTTCTATGGTTTTCTATTATGGTGATTTGGTTAGGGAGGAATATTTAATGAGAAAATTAGTTAGTAGCTTTATGATATTAGGAACTTTTTTTATGCTATCTGCGTGTGGAAAAGAGCCTTCATATAAGCCCGTAGCGATTAACCCAGAGGTAGATGTTTGTGATTTATGCAACATGAGCTTAGTGGAGGAAAATGATGTGACGGAGCTTTTTTCAAAAGATGGTGATGTATACAAATTTGATGATATAGGCTGTATGTTTGAATTTGTTCATAAAGATAAAGGGATTGCAGAAAAGGATATTGCTAAGCAATATGTACGTGATATGGAAAGTGGGAAATGGATAGAAGTAGAAAAAGCATACTTCGCCTATGACTCATCCTTTCCAACTCCTATGTCTTATGGTGTTCTTTCTTTTGAAAAAAAAGAAGCGGCAAATGATTATATTAAACGAGAGAATAAAGGAGAAGTATTGGATTATAAAAAACTAGAGCAGCATAAGTGGGGTTGGGAGCAATGATTGGTACAATTGCCAGACAACAATTCACTTTAATATTAAGAAGTAAATGGCTCATTAGCTTTGGTATCTTATTTGCTTGTTTAGCGATATTTATTAGCTATTTTGGTCATTCGGGTCAATCGGGTTATTTGGGTTTTAATAGAATGACAGCAAGCTTATTAAACTTAAATTTATTGCTAATTCCATTAATATCTTTATTAGTAGGTGGTCTTTTTTTAGCAGGTGAAAAAGAGGATCGGGGTTTAATGTTAATGCTAACCTACCCAGTCAGTGTGAAGGCTGTGATTTTTGGAAAATACATCGGTTTGTTTGCTTCGCTTTGGTCTGTTGTTACGTTTGGATACGGTGCTTCTTTATTAATGATGTATTTAGCAGCAGTAGATGTTTCATTGACTGTCATATTGAAATTTTATGTGTTTTCGTTAATTTTAGCGGCAATCTTCTTAGCATTGTCGATGTTAATTGGACTTTTGTCTAAAACGCGTTTTCAATCACTTGGTACGAGCTTAATTGTTTGGGCTTTCTTAGTTTTATTTTATGAGTTTTTAATTATGGGTATTAGCTTAGCCTTATCGAAACAGATGGTTTTACCGATGCTATCTATTTCTATTTTTTTGAATCCGGTGGAACTCATTCGCGTTTGGTCGATATTGTCATTAGATGGACTGGCTGTTTTTGGCCCTAGCTTATATGACTTAACAATTTGGGCGAATGGTTTTATTGGACAGATGCTTTTTATACTCACAGCTGTCGTATGGTTAGTTGTTCCTTTACTAGCTAGTATTTTTGTTACAAAAAGGAGAATAGGCAATGAGTAAATGTCTAGAAATGAAAAAGCTTTCGAAAATATATAATCCAAGTAGTAAGGTTGAAGATATAAGTTTTTCCATTAATCAAGGAGAAATAGTTGCGCTGTGTGGAGGAAATGGTGCCGGGAAAAGTACACTCATTAAAATGTTAACGGGCATCATCAAGCCGACTAGCGGTGAGATTTTTATGGATGGACAAATTATTCATCCGACTAGTAAAGAATATCGAAATCAATTTTCATATATGCCAGACGATATGTTGTTTCCTCGTCAATTAAGTGCTCTGGAGGTACTTAACTTTTTTGCTGGATTAAGAGGTGTTTCCAAGGAAAAAGCGATAGAGGCATTAGAAATAGTTGGATTATATGATGAACGAAATCGGTTAATAAAGCATTTTTCAAAAGGAATGCAACAAAGATTATCTTTTGCTCAAGCACTATTAGCTGATACTCCAATCATGATTTTAGATGAACCGACAAATGGCTTAGATCCATATTGGGTGTATCAATTTAAAAGGATTTTACTAGAAGAAAAGGAAAAAGGAAGAGCAATTTTATTTACGACACATATTCTTTCATTAGTGGAAGAAATAGCAGATAAAGCAGCTTTTATCGAAGGAGGAAAGCTCATTCACTTTGATACAGTGAATGAATTGATAAATCGAAATGGAAAATCCGTTTCATTAGAAAAGGTTTTTTTTGAAAAACAAATTCAAGAAGCTCATAAATAAATCAAAAAGAAGGGTGTCTAAAAAGATTTTATACTTTTTGGACGCCCTTTATATTAGTGTTTATTTAAATAGGTTAAAATTTTTTAGTCCGTTTTGCTTATTCGTGATGCTCGTTTTCATTATTATGTTCCATGTTGCTATGTTGATTCATTTTTTTCATTTTCATTTGATAGCGTTCATTCGCTACTTGATCAACTTGATCCCATGTATTTAATTCTGGATGATGATTCTTGTGCTCATTTATAAATTGATCAGCATGTTCTTGTGTTGAATGGAATGAATAGCCATATTTCATTGGAGTCGCTACATCAGATTTGATAACGATGGCAGAATCTTTCTCAATCCATTCTTTCGTAGAGTAATCTCGAACCCAAAGCTTTTCGTATTTTTCATCAGCTTGGCGCAGACCGTTTAATAAGCAACCTGAATCGTCGAAGAATAAGTGTTTACCATCTGATGTTAAAGCTTGAGCTGTAAAAGCTCCCATTTCATCTTCTTTTCCGTAAACTTTCATGTTGCAGAATGCACACATTTCATTTTCAGATGGCTCTGTTGCTATTAACTGATTTTGTTGTTTTTCTGTTTTTGAGCTGTTTTCTGTATTTGTTGCATTTTGATTTGATTTAGATGATTCCTCTTTACCGCATCCCGAAAAAATCATCATTAATGAAAGACTTATGAGTATGAATCCAATCTTTTTCATTATATTCCCTCCCACTTATATTCCTTTTTTAGCATATCAATAAGTTGTGAAAAAAATTAGAATTTTCAGTGTTGATTCAATGATAATTAGTAAAATAATCCAACGTGCTCGTTTTTGAAAAAATAAAAATTAGCGATGAGAGTAAGACGCCTAGCTCATCTGAGCAATGGGTGGAATAGGATATAAGAAATCATCTCATCGGAGAAAAGTGGGGATTAAATGTATAATGTTAGAATTTATACATCTACTCGATGCAAATATTGTATGATGCTAAAAAATTATCTAAGCAGCCAGAATATAAAGTATCAGGAATTTAATGTAGATGGACAACCGAATATGATTCAATATTTAATGGGGAAAACTGGTCAAATGGGACTGCCTCAAACCGAAATAAATGGGCAATGGATTTTAGGGTATAATCCACAAGGAATTATGGAATTAATACTAGAAACAAAACTTTAACGTGCTTCGGGATTTGGTTGAATAATAATAATAGACATGGTATTATGACAATAACTTTAAAAGAACGGAGGGTTTCCTAACATGAAGTTTATCAGACTACGTTTTCAAGCTTTGAACGGCGCTAACTGAATAGTGTTCAAAGGCTCTGCCTAGTGCAGGGTAAACGGTATTGGTCTGTCTTCTTTTAAGGAAGCCTAATTTTTCTTAATATGTGGAACAAGAAGGAAGATGATTACACTTGCTTTGTTTCTGTGTGACTCACATCGGCAAAGTATTTTGTAAGAGTAAGAATACTCTTGTGGGGATTTTTAAGCATGTGCTGCTTATCACAAGCTCTATGGATCATAAGGAGTGTTTTTATAGTTGACCATTTTTCTAGGGAGAGAGTTGATTTCTTTCTATTACGTTTATTCAACACAGGCATCCAGCTTGTGTTTTTTGCGTTTTATAACGAAAAATTACTCAAGTATGAACCTAATGGTTTAACGGATTAGATAGGAGAGAATCGTATGCTCCTATCAATTAGGAGTTTATTTTAAAAGAAAATGGAGGAATTCATATATGATGGAAAAACGTGAAAAAGCGATATTAGTTGGGGTACAGCTCAAAAAAGACAATGATGCTGATTTTAAATATTCACTAGAAGAATTAGGCGACCTTGCTGCTGCATGTGATGTAGAGGTAGTTGGAGAAATAACTCAAAAGTTAGACCGAGTTAATGCTTCTCATTATGTTGGGACTGGAAAAGTTGAGGAGATCGTTAATCTAAAGGAAATGTTTGATGCAGATACGGTTATCTTTGATGATGAACTATCTCCATCGCAAATTAGAAACTTAGAAAAAGATTTAGATTGTAAAGTAATCGATCGCACGATATTAATATTAGATATATTTGCGCGTAGAGCTAAAACGAAAGAAGCTCAACTGCAAGTTGAGGTGGCTAAATTGCAATACATGCTTCCTCGTTTAGTTGGTCTACGAGCATCACTCGGTCGTCAAGGAGGTGGAGCTGGTTTAAGTAATAAAGGCTCTGGTGAAACGAAGCTTGAATTAGACCGTCGTAAAATTGAAGAGAAAATAACGGTTTTAAGCAAAGATTTAGCGACTCTTGTTGCACAACGAGAGGTACAAAGACGGCAACGCAAGAAGAATGAAATACCAGTTGTGTCGCTTGTTGGTTATACTAACGCAGGGAAATCAACTATTATGAACAGTATGCTAGAAGTATTCAATCAAAATTCCGAAAAACAAGTGTTTGAAAAAAATATGCTTTTCGCAACATTAGAAACGTCTATACGCAAAATCCAACAACCAGATCAGAAAGCTTTTTTACTGACAGATACAGTTGGTTTCGTTAAAAAACTACCTCACCATCTTGTTAAAGCCTTTCGTTCCACATTGGAGGAAGCAGCGGATGCTGATTTACTGATTCATGTTGTAGACTGTTCTAATCCGAATTATCCACAGTTTATTGAAACGACCAATGAAACATTAAAAGAAATTGGCGTAGAAGGTATACCGACGATTTATGCATTTAATAAAGCAGATGTAGCAAATATAGAGCATCCTAAATTTGAAGGAGATACGGTATATTTGTCCGCTAAGAAAAAGGTTGGTATTCAAGAATTAACGGAGTTGATTCGTAAACACATCTTCAAAGATTATGTGGAATGTGAATTGCTTATACCATTCGAAGAAGGGCAGATTGTATCTTATTTTAATAAATATGCACATGTTCAAAATACCAGCTATGAATACAATGGCACTCTTTTAACTGTTGAGTGTAAAAGATCAGATTATGAAAAATACCAAGACTATGTTGTTTAAATTAGAAGTAAATAGAGCAAACAGGGTTGTGTCATAAGAGGGTGATACCACTTTTGAATGTGATTCTTTTTATGGTTCTATAATAGAATGTTTCTTTCGTAAATATAGAAAAGGGTGACGAACCAAAGTATAGCTTTGGTTTCATCACCCTTTTTGGTAAGTTTAGAAATCTGTCTTTTAGCTGGTCTAAACTTATATTTTTTTAACTTCAAGGAATAGAATTTGTAAGCCATCCATTTCCATTATCTTAAATCTATATCCTTCTGATTCTATTATGTCTCCAACAGATACTTCGTATTTTTGAGTTAAAACCCATCCACCGATTGTATCGACTTCTTCCTCAGAAAGGTGTATACCTAGTAAGTCATTAACTTCTTCAATAAGGACCATGCTACTTATAATGAAGTGTGAATCGGTAATCTTGCGAATATCCGCCACCTCATCTGCGTCAAATTCATCACGAATTTCTCCAACAATTTCTTCAAGAATATCTTCAATAGTAACAAGTCCGGAAGTTCCACCGTACTCGTCGAATAGTATTGCCATTTGCGTACGCTCTTTTTGCATCTTCAATAGCAAATCGTTAATAGGAACTGTCTCAATTATACTAA
The DNA here is from genome assembly GCF_902374955.1 of Bacillus massilioanorexius. Lineage (GTDB taxonomy): Bacteria > Bacillota > Bacilli > Bacillales > DSM-1321 > Bacillus_AD > Bacillus_AD massilioanorexius. Next base: position 6,148 of record NZ_CABKRX010000035.1, on the reverse strand, counting down.
TAATTGGTTTCATGATTTGCGGTAAAGGTTGATCGGTTGGTTTAAACTTTCTTTGTGCACTCAAAATATCCTTAATATTTAAAATCCCAACAATGCTATCTTTATCTCCGTCTACGACAGGATAACGAGAGTATTTCTCAGTATCAACTAAAGTAAGAATTTGTTCTAATGTATCATCTATAGCAACTGTCGTAATAGAAGTACGTGGGACCATAATTTCTTTAGCAATCCTATTGTCAAATTCAAAAATATTGTTCATATATGTTAACTCAGTTTGGTTAATTTCACCGCTTTTATAGCTCTCAGATAAAATCATTCTCACTTCTTCTTCAGAGTGAGACATTTCGTGTTCGGATGTAGGTTTTAGTCCGAAAATACCTACTAATAGTCGAGCGGATCCGTTTAATAACCAAATGAAAGGATACATGATTTTGTAGAACCAAATGAGTGGTTTAGCAAATAATAATGTAATTGTTTCAGCTTTTTGAATAGCAACTGTTTTAGGTGCTAATTCACCAACAACAACATGTAAAAACGTAACAGCTACGAAGGCAATGATGAATGATAATACATGACTAATTGTTGCATCAACGTTCAAGCGTTCGAAAATAGGAAATAAGAGACGTTCAACAGTTGGTTCTCCTAACCACCCTAGACCAAGAGCGGTAACTGTAATACCTAACTGACAGGCAGATAAGTATTCGTCTAAATGGGTAACTACTTGATGAGCGGCTTTTGAGCCCGCTTTTCCTTCTTCAACTAATTGATTGATACGCGTTGTACGGACTTTAACCATAGCGAATTCAGTAGCTACGAAAAACCCCGTAAGAGCAATTAAAATTGCTAGTAAGACTAAGTTTAATATGTCCAAATTGTGCCTTACGTGTGTAAGGCTTACACCTCCTGTGATGTATAAAAAGGTTAATTTATTTAATGAGATTCATGTAATTAATCTTCGTCGTTATTCATACCAATAAACATTAAAACGAATCGTAGAAGCTCAGCGATTGCTACAAGCGTTGCTGCTACATAAGTAAGTGCCGCTGCATTTAAGACTTTACGAGCGCTACCCTCTTCATCATTACGTATTAATCCAGAACCTACCATTTGCTGAAGTGCACGTGATGAAGCGTTAAATTCGACTGGTAACGTAACAACTTGGAAAAGAACTGCTGCGGCCATTAAGAAAATACCAATTAATAATAGATTTGCAGAGCTTAATAGAATACCAGCTAGAATAACAAAGAAAGACATGTTTGAGCCAATATTAGCCACTGGTACTAAAGAATGTCTAAGTCTTAACGGAGCATAATCTACTTGATCTTGAATGGCATGTCCTACTTCATGGATACCTACTGAAAGAGATGCAATAGATGTACCATGATAATTATCGCTTGAAAGACGAACGACTTTATCTCTAGGATCGTAATGGTCGGATAGGTGACCATGAACTTCTTCTACAGATACATGATATAATCCATTTTCATCAAGAATTTTTCGTGCAGCTTCAGAGCCTGTCAATCCAGAAGAAGCTGGAACTTTCATATAGTTTGAATAGGTTTTCTTTAAGTACATTTGTACCGCAATTGGTACAAGCATAATGACAATAAAGTATATAAGGTAAGTCATTATTCATAATCCTCCTCTAAAAAATTACATTAATAAAATTAACAGTGATTGAATGAGAGCAACGCTCTCATGAGATAACTGCTTCTTTATGACATCATCTTTGTTTAACTTTTTCGCTTGAATAAGCTCGACGATTTCGGTAACATCTTTCTCTAAGCCTTGAAGCTTTCGCTGTAATTCATCAATGTCGTAGTCCTGTTGTTCTTGTTCTTGCATGATTTCTTTAATTTCACTTAAAGACAATTTTTGGCTTTTTAATTCTTTAATCATTTTAATGCGATGTACAGCTTCGTGTGTATAGTATCTATAGTTTGAAGTAGTACGTTCCGCTTTTAACAATCCTAAATTTGTATAATGGTCGATTGTTCGCTTTGAAACATTTGATATATCGGCTAATTCTCCAATTTTTAATCGTTCAATCCCAAAGTGAACACCTCCAAACTGTAACGTGATGGTTTGATTATAAATTGTAAAGTGAAATAGAATCTCTTTCAGATTATACGGTTTGACTTTATTAGGTTTCATATATAGAAAGAGTTCATTTTCATAATGATATAATATATTAGTTTTCTTAAGAAATGCTTAAGATTTAATAATGAGGAAAAAATTTTAATCAATCGTTTGATTAAAAGCCATACATCATATAAATTTTTATACAATTAAATTAAGAAAGGAAGGATGGTATTTTGAGCGAGTCTAGTAAGGTTGTGATTGTAACGGGGGCATCTAGCGGAATTGGACGATCGATTGCTTTTTTATATGCAGAGAAAGGATACAAGGTTGTTTTAGCAGATGTGAATCAATCACTAGGAGAAGAAAATGTTCAGCATATAAAAAGTAGTGGAGGTGAAGCGATATTTTGTCAAACGGATGTAAGAGTAGAAGAAGATATTATTAGTTTAATGGATATAGCTTATGAAACATATGGAAAAATAGATGTACTAATTAATAATGCTGGTAGAATGGTCTTTAAATCGCTCTTTGAGATTAAGATAGAAGAATGGGATGATTTAATGAATACGAATTTACGTAGTGTGTTTTTAGCATCTAAAGAAGCTGCAAAATATATGATGAAGCATAATGAAGGGGGATCGATTGTTAACATCGCTTCAACTAGATCTCTGATGTCAGAACCAAATTCTGAATTGTATGCTGCTTCAAAGGGAGGAATTGTCTCATTAACTCATGCATTAGCAGCTTCTTTGAGTAAACATCATATTTCGGTAAATGCTATTTCGCCTGGGTGGATTGAGACTGGAGATTATCAAAAATTAACGGAATTGGATCATTCACAACATTTTTCAAATAGAGTAGGAAAGCCAGAAGATATTGCACGTGCATGTCTGTTCTTATCAGCAGCAGAGAACGATTTTGTAACAGGGACCAATCTTATAATCGATGGTGGTATGACTAGAAAGATGATTTATCAAGATTAACCATTCTATTGTCTAAAAGGAGAAAATTCGAAAGGATATTATCTGATAAAAAATGATTGTTATCTATAGAATAAAAATAAGCGTCTAAAGTGATATACAATCATCTTTTAGACGCCTTTTTTTATGACTTATTTATTAATTCATTAATGGTTTCTTCAATAAACAACATTTCGGCTTCCATCATTTTAATCTTATGTTTTATGGCTAAATCGACACCCCTACTGGCACTGTGACTAGGTGTTTGTTTTAAATACTCTAGCATTTGTTCACTTTGAGCCAATCGTTCCTTAAGAGCAGCCGTTGTTTCCTCTGTAGGCAAATGATCCATGAACATTAAGCCTATATCGCCCGTGTAATGAATAGTTTCAGCGGATGATAGGTTATTTAAAAGCAATTCATGGAAATATTTTTTACCACTTTCATTTATCGAATATACTTTGCGTGGAGGACGGTTACCTTCTTGTTCCATTTCAACTTCGATATAGCCTTGTTTACTAAGCTTCTCTAATGTGGCATACGCTGTTGGCTTTTTCATATCCGTAATCATGCCTAAATTAGTCTCAATAAATTCGTTAATTTGGTATCCGTGCTGTCTTTGAGCCATTAGTAAGCCGAGTAGAATCAATAACCGATTATCCATATAGAACCTCCTTTACAACATCTTTCTATATTAAGTATAGCATTTTTTGAAAAAATAATTAAAGGGTCTGTTTATGCAACATGTCGGTAAGAAAAGAAGTAGCTGTAATCTATAATTTAAATAAGTTCATGAATAAAACTATTATAAAAAGGTAGCTTAAGCACCACTTTCTTAAGCAAGCAAACTAGAGCAACATTCACTTATATTCACTATTTGTTCATAGACAACAAAGTATTCGAAAAAACCTTACAGAATAAATAAAGCTTTTTGGAAGAAGGATAATAGATACGTTAGTAGTTTGGGTGGAAATCAAGTGAATTTTTCTTGAAATGTTATAAAAATAGGAGAAAATTACTTTTTTTGTAACAAATTACTGAAAGCGCTTGCAAAATTCACATTTTAGACATAAAATAAGGTAAAATAGTAAAAAAAAGGAAGTGGATGCAGGATGACGTCGGGTGAAATTGTAAACGTTATTGCTTATGCAACATACTTTGGATTTTATGGATCTCTTTTATTCATTCCTTACGGTCTAATTCGTTATTTCTCTAATGAAAGAAAAAAAGAATTAGCCAATAAATTAATTACTAAATAATGGTCGGTTCTACATCTGAAATGGAAAAGAGCTGGTTCAAAAACATTGTCTTACGACACCTTTTTGAACCAGCTCTTTTGTTCGTTATAGTTGTTAAATGATTAGGCAGTTCATTTCACATAAACAAGAACCGAAACCGATTTTATTTATCAATCTGCTGGATAGATTACTCCAATTTGCTTGCGAGCTTCGTCCATTATTTCCGTTACAACTAAGGATTTTTCAAATGTATTAATGGATGATTCATATTGTTGATTCTTAAGTAAGTCAATAAAATGTTGAATTTCATACAACATAGTATTTGTATGTTGAGACTGTGAAAGATCCTCTTTATTTCCGTTACGATAGATAAGCTCCACTTTAGAAGGAGAGCTTATCTTATTTATGATGATACTTCCTTCTTCACCTTGGATTTCATTCGAGAAATCGGAATGCGTAATTTTTGAATACATGACAACAGCTTCCATATCATCGTATTGTAATAGGATACTTCCTTGTCCATCGACTCCCGATTCTAGCATGGTTCCATTTGCTTGAACGCTTTTAGGTTTACCAAAGAGATCTACTAGCGGATAAATGCAATAAATTCCGATGTCTATTAAAGCGCCATTAGAGAATTTAGGATTAAATGCATTTAAAATGGTACCTTGCTTGTATTGATCATAACGAGATGAATATTGGCAAAAGGTAGCGAAATAACGACGTATAGGTCCAATTTTTTGTAAGTGTTCCTTTATATGCGTAAAACTAGGGATAAGTGTTGACTTCATCGCTTCCATTAATAGAACATGGTTCTCTTTAGCAACTTCAATCATTTCTTTTACTTCTTTTTGATTAGATGCTAGTGGCTTTTCACATAAGACGTGTTTACCATTCTTCATACATAATATAGCTTGTTCAGCATGAAGTGAATTAGGCGATGCTATATATACAGCATCGATGTGGTCGCTTTGGACCATTTCTTCAATACTTGTAAAAGTTAAGTCAACGTTATAATTCGAAGCAAATGCTTTTGCTTTTTCTTCAGAACGTGAATACACAGCAGCTAGACTGAAGTCTTCAACCATAAAAGCTGCTTCTAGAAACCGTTCTGTAATCCAATTTGTACCTATTATTCCGAATCGTATCATGATCGAGAAGCTCCTTTTCTGTATTTATTTCTATTATAGTGTTTTGTCTTCTATACAAGGGGGAGTAAATAATCCCACTCTAACGGGATTCATGATAATGTACAATACTAAACTTTCCTTAAAGTCGGTAATTGGCCGGTTTGATATAGGTGTTTGTACTTTTATCAGCAATAGTGAGAGCTATTAAAAATTGAGCATTGTAATAGGTTAACATAATCCAATGGCCTGAATAAGCAATATTAGAAATAAACATATTCCAAGATAGAATGGTATCAGAAATAATGAATAAAGCGCTTCCCAAAATAGCGGTCTTTTCTCCAGTCATCATTGCAGCTAGGCCCATAATTGAGATTACAGTGATATAACAAATAACAGGTATTATGAGTTCTGATCGTTCGGATTGGGAAAGAGCGGTCACTAATTGATAGCCAAAGAAAAGGGCATACAAAACAATCGGAATGAGGGCAAGCGATTTTATCCAATTTATTTTCCATTTACGAATGAATGCTGAAATATAAAAGAGGTGACCTATTAAAAATGCAACGAGTCCGAAGATAAAAGAAAAAATAATAAAAGCGTCACCTAAAGTACAACAAATTAGACCAAAAATAATTAATTTTTGATAGGTTGATGGAATGGAACGAATTTGTAGATAACCATAAAAAATGATCAACAGCATCGGTACTAATTTAAAAATAAAACGTAATAAGATGTTCTC
>NZ_CABKRX010000034.1 GCF_902374955.1 Bacillus massilioanorexius | reverse complement strand
TCTAGTGTGCATAATTAATAGTACTCTCTATATCCCCTTACTTTTCACAATAAAAATAAAGGAATAATTTATGTGCATAATTAAAATCGAGCATAATTTTATTCTAATTATGCTCAACTTTTCTCTTCTAATATAAACTTAAAATTTTATAAACATATAACGAGGTGAGTATATGTATGACTATTCAACTTGCCCAAATAAGCTAATTTTTTGTGTAGATCTTAAATCATTTTTTGCATCAGTTTCTTGTGTCATTTTAGGATTAGACCCATTAAAAGTGAAATTAGCAGTTGTAGGTGATGTAACTAGAGACGGTTCTATTGTTCTAGCTGCTACCCCAGCGTTTAAAAAAATAGGGATTGGAACAGGAAATAGAAAATGGGAAATTCCAAATGATAATGATATCTATGTTGTCAATCCTTCGATGAATACTTATGTACAAATATCAAATCAAATTACGGAACTAATATTATCAAAATACGCTGCTCCTGTTGATTTTTTCCAATACTCTATAGATGAATTTTTTGTAGATTTCACTAACTATACATATCTTCATAAAAAAACTCCATATGAATTGGCATCGTCTATTCAAAAGGATATTTTCGCCATTACTGGAGTAAATTCCGCTATCGGAATAGGTCCAAATATGCTCATGGCAAAAATAGCACTTGACCATGAAAGTAAGAAAGATTTAAGTGGCATTGCACACTGGACATATGATGATATACAAACAAAGTTGTGGAATATTAAACCATTAAATAAATTTTGGGGGATTTCAGGAAAAACACAAGCAAAGTTAAACCGTTTAGGTATTTCAACAATTCGAGGTTTAGCTAACTATCCTAAAGAAATTCTAATCAAGCATTTTGGTAATGTTATTGGAACGGAGTTACATCTTCATTCGAACGGTATAGACTTCTCTCAACTATCGGAAATGAAAGACTATAAACCAGCAGACAAATCTATTGGTAAAAGCCAAGTGTTACTTAGAGATTATAAAGCCGATGAAATTAAAACATTAATATTAGAGCAGTTAGAAGAAGTATGCTATCGATTAAGAAATCAAAGAAATTTATGTCGAACAATCCAATTTAGCTTAGGCTATAGTTCTAATATGGGTGGATTTAGTAAAAGTGTGACACTTGAACAGCCAACGGATCTAACATTAGATTGGTTTAATGCATGTTTAAAAATTTTAAATAAACATTATAATAATGAACCTGTTAGAACAATATCTATCTCTCTTAAAAACTTTGTTAAAGAGGATTTCGAACAACTATCTTTTTTTTCAAACCCAATAAGAAAACAAAAAGAAAAAAACCTTGCTAAAACAATGGATTTAATTCGATCTAAATACGGTAAAAATAGTTTATTAAGAGCTTGTAGTTATTTAGAGCATAGTACGATTAGAGAAAATAACAATAAAATAGGAGGACATTATACATGAGGAAGGAACAAAATATCATGGGACGCACTATAAAAAAATGGCAGCCATTCGCTAGCATACCACAACAGTTTAAAGGAATATCTGATATTATTGAAAATCAAAAGAAAGTTATTCAACCTTTATTAGACGAAGATGAACAAGAGAGAATTAATTACATTTTGATTGAAGCCATTGAGTATAGCTATGATGTAAAGTTAGTTTATTGGACAAAGGGGCAATATAAAGAAGAAATAGGTAATATTAAAAAAGTAGATCTATTAATTGATACTGTATACTTAATTGATAAGAATAAGATTGAACATTTGATAGCTATTTCATCTTTAGTTAATGTAATTAATATATGAAAACCAAAAGAAAGGGCTTTACTTCAATAGAGAAGATTATCCATTCTTTTCTCGAAGTAAATCCCTCTTTAGTATATAAAATTTATTTAGTAGTCTTTGACAATCTTGTTAGAGTTAAAAGTATTTCATAAATAATTCTCTTCGTAAGTTTCCACTTAAATAGGCATCATATATCTTTGATCAGAATCTTCACCTTACACATATTGAAGTTTATTCTCTTCTTCTGTTCTCTTATCTTGATTCCTTGTCCATTCACGTAAACCTTGAATGGACAATAATGTATTTATCCCCATTAGTATAACCATTGGGTATAAACCACTTAAGAATACAGTAAAAACAGCTATACCATCTGCTATAATCCACAGGTGCCAATTCTCAAGATACTTACGACTTAACCAATATTCATCTGTTAAACTCAATACAGCAGTTAAACTATTTAAGAAAGGTAGTGACCCATGTAATACATACTTCTCAAGTAGCCCCAAATAAGCCACGCAATACCCATCCCTGTAAGCCAAAATATTAGTTGTTTACGAGTAAATCGATTCGTTACTGGAACTTCATTTCCCTTCTTGTTTCTCTTCCAAAAATACCAACCGTATATAAGAAATACTGTTTGTACAAAAGCAACCACTGCCATTGCATTTAATCCTGACGAAATATAAATATATACATAGCTACCGAAAGCTATTATTCCAAAAATAAAATTAGCCATCTTCTCTTTCATTAATAGCCAAACATGAATCGTCCTCCTGCATAGGCATTGAAAGTTGAATGTCTTGTACCTAATATGGAACCCCATTGAAGAAAAGGAGATGCTGAGTCGTTAGTACAATGGCTAGCTGTTAAAACCCAATATGTAGAGCCTTTATAAACTATTCCTCCTGTTGAACATGAAAAAGTTCTATTTATAGCATCTCTAGACACAACACCAAGTCCTCCACCTTGTTTATTCCAATCTGCTCTTCTTGTTTTTAAAGGAGTAGGAGATTTATAATTTGGATCAACATTAATATAAAGTACATCCCCGTAATATCTCAATTATTTTTACACCATTAATTATGCACAAGATTTGTCTGGTGAAGAACAAATTGAATGATTTGATGTACTAAACTTAGCTGGAAGTAGAGTGCCTGAAATTCAAATGAAACTTACTCGATTACAAATAAAAGGATTGGATTTCTATAAAGAATACTCGAATATATTTCGAGATAAACTGGAGCTTGTAGGACTTGACCATTTATTTGTACAAAAAAATACAGAAGTATCTATACCTTTAGCTAAATTAAATTCTGCATTCGAAATAGTTAACGGTAAAGACGGACACTCATTAAATTACAGTCCTATGGCATCTGATAAAAAAGAGTCATTTATAAGTGACGTGAAACCAACTCAATTAAGAACTTGTTTTGAAATAACACTAGAAGGTTTAGAAAAGGCTTTAGATTTCATTATCGAAAACAACTTATCCGAACCTACAAGGATTGATTATATCACCTATCTAACTGGATATTTCACTTATAATAAAGACATGAATCTAACCGAACGAAATAATCAAAATGTTATTGATTGGTATAATGAAGCTGTTTTCGTGAACAAAACAAACCAAGAAAGACGTATAATGTTTGATAAATTACTAAAATGTTAGTATATAATATTGGTAAAAAACACAAAAAGCCATCACTCTTGTTCGATGGCTTTTTGCATGACATGATGTTCAGAAAAACAACGAGGCAATTTGAAGTATTTTAAAAAATGGATTCATACTTTTTGTTAAATTAAACTGACCCGTTAGCTGCATAAGAAAAAGCCGTCTAAATGACAGCCTTGATTTTTTGCTAATTCACTTTTTAGCATACTAAGATGCTCTTTATATTTCAGATAATACCTTTTTAAGACCGATTAAGTTATCTATTACATAATTAGCTTGAGAAGGTTCATCTTCTCTTGCAAAATCAAAATTACATCCAATTGCAATCAAATCATTATCTTTAGCAGCGTTTATATCAGATAGACGGTCTCCAACAACGGCTGCATTTTTTATATCATATTTTTCTATAATGGTTTTCAAAAGTCTCCTTTATCTAACGTTTGTATTTGTTGAATACTAAATGTCTCAGTAACCCACTTATCCAAATGATAATAATCCACAATAGCTTTTAAATACTCCTTCAAACTATTACTTGCTATGTAGATTGAAGGAGTATTTTCCTTTAAGTATTTGAAAACTTTATCCACATTAGGGTATAACGCACTTTTTCCATTTTTAATATTCTCAATTAATTTATTTAGAAAATAGGTATTAGCCCGTTTTCTTACCTCATCAGTATGATTCGGCATTAAGGCTTGCCAGACAATGGGTAAAGGAACACTCATAATCTCACGATACTTTTCAATTGGAGTTATGTCATTCCAATTACCAAGTTTTCTTAGATAATTAAAAGTATCCTCTAGTGAGATTTCTAAAATTTTTTCTGTTTGAAATAAATTTCCATCCATATCAAAAATCAATGATTGCACCATTACTTTTACTCCTCTTTGTACATATATAGGAACGAAACGCTAAGTTCTATCCTGTTTTTTGTTTTATCTTACAAATTTTCCTTATTCAACTCCCTCAGTTTGATACGAATATCTCTCGAATGCTCACTTATTCGCAGGATTTCATATCCCTTAAAAAGGATTTACGGGTAATAGAAACGAGTTCGGATCATTTTGGCTTCGTGAAGGCATAGTTAAATAAAGGAGTTAGCTAATACTCCATATTTTACCATACGATGCACATCTCCACGCCGCCCCTGGAGGCATTCCCTCCCATGTCTCAACGGGTCAAATGCCCTCTCATTCCTTCGTCATGCCTATCCAAGGGGTGAAGGCCAGTTATGCTAACCTGATGGGTCACATTGCCCTTTTGTTGAATAAATCTGGTACTCCGTACATATTTGAATTCCTACGAATAAGACAACATTCAAGATTAAGATATAGACTAATATTATTAAGACCCTTTAGTATCTGTTTTTCCTAAGCTGCTAAAGGGATTGTAGCTTGTACTTTCTGTGGATTATAAGACTCGTTTCGTCGTGCTATTCCTACAATAATCCTTGCTAGTTTACCTATCAGTTTCATTATTGATTTCATTTTCTTTATCTTTTTAACCTTCACATTATGGGAATGGACAGCTTTAAACTCAGGATTATTCATCACAAGGCTCATAGTTGCCAAGTAGAGGAAGCGTCTAAGTCTTGACCTGCCTCGTTTAGAAATAACTATTTGCCCTTTCCATTTACCTGAGCTTGCTTCAGCTAAATGTAATCCTGCATGACGTAAAAGAGAATTTCCATGAGAAAACCCACTTAGATCTCCTGCTTCACCTAATATACCTGCTAATGAGATTTCACTTATCCCCTTTATCATAAGTAGATTCTTTGCGATTGGGATTTGATTAAGAACTTCTTTTACTTGTTGTTCAACTCTTTCGAGTTGTTTTACAGCGAGGTCATATTCTTCTAATAATTGTTCTAGATGGAGTTTATAAGCATCAAGTGCTTGTTTAGTTCCAATAGAAATTTTTGCTAAATTGATCAGCGTTTGAGCTTTTTTAGGTCCTGGTTGTCTTTTCATTAATGACTTCCACGCCGTCATGACGTCTATTGACTCCATTGAAGATATTTCATCTGGAGTTGGAAATAAACGGAGGGTTGCGATAGCCCCTTTGCACGAAACATCTTTAAACACTTGTCGTAGCTCTGGAAAAACAACATCTACCCATCGATTTATTTGATTAATAGACAGTACGAGACGTTTTACAATCACATCACGATTTGACATTAGAACTCTAATTTTTTCAAATGATTCTGACGATGGGCGTATAAAGGAATAATAGCCATTTTTGACCATATCCGCGATAACGAGTGCATCTTTTTTATCACTCTTAGATTGGGTATTATCACGATTCTCTTTATTCCTTTTTACTAAGTGGGGATTGACAGTTACTACCTCGATGTTTTGGTTATATAACCATTTTGATAGGTTAAGCCAGTAATGGCCAGTAGGCTCCATGCCTACTATTGCTGCATCTAAGTTCTTTAGTCTCTTTAACTCTTGAATCCAGTTTAATAGATTTATAAATCCTTCTTCATTATTTTCAAAAGTAAGAGGATTTCCAACTACAATTCCACGGAAGTTAACTGCTCTTGCAACGTGTAGTTGTTGAGCGATATCCACACCAACAATAAGATGTGTATCGGAAATTCTTTCTATGAGTTGATTTTGTTTGTCTTGCATTTTAAAATTCATTTAGGGCTTCCTCCTTAAGGGTCTGAGTTAGAGTGGTGTCTATACTCATAATCTTACTGAGGGGCTCTATTTTTTTCAAACCTGATATTTAACGATCTACAGGAATGCTAATCTGTCCTTTAGCTGTCAGCTCCTTTTATTAAAGTAATGCACCCTTTAGTCGAATAAGAAAAAAGGATAGCCGCAGCAACCCTTCTTATACTTTTTCTTCAATTCAATTGATAGATCTTGGATAGTCAACACTAAACTAGACAACTTTTTTAAGGTGTTCAAGTTTGTACTGAATAGGGCTCTTATAATCCAATGTCCCATGAATCCGAATGTGATTATACCAATGGACATAGTCGGCTAATTCTCGAC
>NZ_CABKRX010000033.1 GCF_902374955.1 Bacillus massilioanorexius | reverse complement strand
GCATAAGAAAAATAAGACTGCTTATTAGCAGCCTTAATCTTCAATTCTAGCACCTTTTTATTTAAGTGTGTTTCTCAAAATATTTAAGTGGAAAGCAACTTCTTATTTTACTAATTCATATTACTGACATATTCTTCTCCTTAGTCTTGTTCAATAAGTTTCATTTATATTCTTTAAAGATAAGATTGAAATTTCATTAATGGTCTATTTCCTTATCGGTAAAGATATGTAAACATAGAAAGACATCAATAAATATACGTAAATTTTAAAATATAGTATTGATAAACTAGTACCGAATTGGTCTAAAGATGAAAAAATAGGCTATAAACTTATAAATGCTAGAGCAGAAACACTCTCTGAAAAACCTTCATTTCGGAACGCCTTTCAGAAAAGACGTTGTCTAATAATTGCCGATTCATTTTATGAATGAAAAAAACACCCGAACGAAAAATTCCAATGCGAATTAAATTAAAATCGAATGAACCCTTTGCTATGGCTGGATTGTGGGAATCATGGAAATCACCACTTGGGAATACTATTTTTTCATGCACGATTATAACAACTAAAGCCAATTCATTCATGTCTACAATACACGAAAGAATGCCTCTCATTGTTAAACCTGAGGATGAAAAACTATGGCTTAACCCTAGAAACTCACCTAATTCTCTGTTTACTCGAATCATACAACCATATGCTGATGATTTAATAGAAGCTTACGAAGTATCTTCTGACGTAAATTCAACTAAAAACAACAACTCAGATTTAATTAAAGAAATTTCTTAATGTCTTTATTATACAACAATTCAATAAAATGGTATCATTTTACTATAGTAAAACTAGGAGTGGTAACATGATGTTATTCAGGTCTATTGGATTATGTGTATCTGTTTTCGGTGCGATTATACTATGTGTATGGTCTTTTTTTCTACATACCTCCGAATATAACCAATTAATAAGAATAGTCGGTGTACTATTATTGTTAAACGGTATCATTTTTCTCCCCAATAATTCGACAAAGAAAAAAGTATAAATCTGAAATACTTCATTCGAATTACCCACACATCCCAGAAGATACATATTAGTAAATCTATGATAATTTACAAAAACGAAAACATCTTATCATTTGAGTTGCATTCCAAATCAACTTCAATTGGCGTCAATAGGATGACTTACAGTACATTCTTACATCTAGTTTTGCACTCTTGAATTTTAAAAAGAGATAGAATAATACTATCTCTTTTTGTATTGTTAGAATATATTACGTAGAACAACAATCGACCTATTCAAGATTAGCTCATCGTATGAAGATAAAAATTTAAATCAGCCTCCAAATGCTTTTTCATTAAAATCTCTGCTGTTTGACCATCTCTTGCAAGAATGGCATTATATATTTCTTCATGCTCTTCAATTAAAAACGGACGATTATATATGACAACTGTCTTCCGAAACAGATAAATGATAGACTGCATTCGATCTATAATATCAATCATAATGGGATTATTACTCGCTTTAACAATATCATTATGAAAGCCTTCATTCGCGACCATTATCTCTTCTTTTGTGCCTGTTTTACCTATCAAAATATATTCATAGAGTTTTTTTATTTCCTCTTCTTTTAAGTAAGTAGCTGCACAATTCGCAGCATAACCTTCTAACAGAATTCGTACTTGGAACATATTTCGTAAATCTTTCTCTGTAGGAATGACAACTCTTTTTTTAACAATTAACCCTTCAGACTCCAATTTTCGAATGGATTCCCTAATAGGTGTTCGACTAACTCCTAATTCAGTTGCCAATTTATCTTCTACAATTTTTGTACCACCTGGCATGTCTCCATTTAAAATCTTATCACGTAAAATTTCATAGCACTGGTGATAGGCTGAATGAAAGTTTTTATTATTTGTCATAGTACATCACCTCGGTCTTCTTTTCTGAAATTTGTTTATTTTATTTATTAGTATATATGATTCTGTACTAGAATCTTTAATTATTCTAAATAACAGATTCTATCTGTTCACTTTGCTTACTACTTACTCACTGTGAGTACTTAAATTTATCTATTTTCCTGCGGATCTACTCTCATTTTTTCTTAGTGAAATCTTTTATAACGCATAACAAAATTTTTAAAATAGATTAACGCAAGCCTATTATCAGCCCTACTATATTAACAAATTTCCAGAAAAAAAGCATAATTGAATAAGATTTTAGCTAAAAAGTATACATTTCAAACAAAATTGTATACAAAAATAAATTAATTGTATATACTAATCTTACAATTCTAAATTGTAAGCGTTAACACCATAGATGCTTTACAACAAATAGAAATTACATCAAGGGGGATATAACATGACAAAAAAAATTGGCTTTATCGGGTTAGGAATTATGGGTAAACCTATGGCATTGAATTTAATAAAAGCTGGACATTCTCTTACAGTAAATGATTTGAATTCGGAAGCTGTTAAAGCTTTACAAGATGCAGGTGCCACTTCAGCATTATCTCCAAAAGAAGTTGCAGAACAAAGTGACTTCATCATTACAATGTTACCTGCTTCTAAGCATGTACAAACTGTTGTCTTAGGTGAAAATGGCATACTAGCTGGAGCTAGAGTTGGTTCTACTATTATTGATATGAGTTCAATAACTCCTGCCACTACTACTCTTTTAGCCGAGGAGGCAGCCAAACTAGGAGTAGGTTTCTTAGATGCCCCTGTTAGTGGTGGTGAACCAAAAGCAATTGATGGAACATTGGCCATTATGGTAGGTGGTAAAGAAGATGTTTTCGAATCAGCTAAGACAATCCTCTATAATATGGGAAAAGATGTTACATTAGTTGGTGATACTGGTTGTGGAGTTACAGCTAAGCTAGCAAACCAAGTAATTGTTAACTTAAACATTGCTGCTATGTCTGAAGCTCTTGTATTAGCAGCCAAAGCAGGAATTGATATTGAAAAAATGTATAAAGCAATACGTGGCGGACTTGCTGGTAGTGCTGTATTAGATGCTAAGGTACCTCTTATTCTCGATAGAAACTTTGTACCAGGTGGTACAATGGCTATTAATATGAAAGATATTACGAATGTAATGGATACAGCTCATGAAATGGATGTTCCTCTTCCTTTGTCTAGTCATCTCTTAGAAATATTTCATGCATTAAAAGCTGATGGAAAAATAATGGATGATCATGGTGGCATTGTTCAATATTATGAAAAACTAGCAAATATTGAAGTGAGGGGTTCAAATAAATGAGTACAAATAAAAGATTAGTTGAAGAAGCCTTTAAAAGCATCCTAGCTGTTGATAGAATGGTTGTCGATGAGTTATTAGAAAATGCTTTAAAAACTTTAAACAAAAAAATCATTGTACTTGATGACGATCCAACAGGTGTTCAAACAGTACATGACATTTCTGTCTATACGGATTGGACGTTAGATAGTTTAGAAAAAGGATTTGCAGAAGACAATTCTATGTTTTTCATTTTAACAAATTCACGTGGATTTACTGCTGCTGAAACGGAAGATGTACATAGAGAAATTGCTTTACATGCAGTTGAAGCAGCCAAAAAAGCGAATAAAGAATTTATTATAATTAGCCGTGGTGATTCTACATTAAGAGGACATTATCCACTTGAAACCAACATATTAAAAGACACAATTGAATCTAACTCAACTATTACTTTTGATGGCGAAGTAATAATGCCCTTCTTTAAAGAAGGTGGTCGATTTACGATTGATAACATTCATTATGTGCAAGAAAATGACTATTTAATTCCAGCTGGCGAGACAGAATTTGCTAATGATCGTACTTTTGGATATACTCATTCACATTTAGGAGAATGGGCAGAAGAAAAATCAGAAGGTGAATATAAAGCTGATCAAATGATTTATATTTCTTTAGAAAGTCTTCGTAATCTTGAACTAGATTCCATTGAACAACAACTATTAAAAGCGAAGGATTTCAATAAGATTATTGTCAATGCAGTTGATTATATTGATGTGAAAATTTTCGTTACTGCCTTAATAAATGCCATGAACAAAGGGAAGCATTTTATGTTCAGAAGTGCTGCCGCTTTAACAAAAGTTATTGGTGGAGTTAGTGATAAACCGTTACTGACAAGAGAAGAACTCATTGATGAAAATTCGACTAATGGTGGGTTAGTGATTATCGGTTCGCATGTTAAAAAAACGACCGAACAGCTTGAGGAATTACAAAAATCTAATGTCATTGAATTTTTAGAGTTTAATGTTCATCTAGTTCTAGAACCAGAGAAATTTGATAAAGAGCTTACTAGAATTATAGAAACAAGTAACCGCCTTCTTAGCGAAGGAAAAAATGTTGCTGTATTTACCAGAAGAGAGCGACTGGACCTAGGAGAAGGTAAAAAAGAAGAAGAATTAAAGTTATCCGTTCAAATTTCTGATGCTGTCACTAGTATTGTAAAAAGATTACAAGTGAAGCCAAGTTTTATCGTTGCCAAAGGCGGTATTACTTCAAGTGATATAGGAACAAAAGGTCTTGAAGTAAAACGCGCAACTGTTGCTGGACAAATAAAACCTGGAATACCAGTTTGGACTACAGGAGATGAAAGTAAGTTTCCGGGAATGGCTTATATCATTTTCCCTGGTAATGTTGGTACGAAAACAGATTTAAAAGAAGTTGTTGAAATGTTAAATAAGAAATAATGAAGTACATCTATGATTACAGCGAACTTAGAGGATAATGACTAACTTTTATAGTGAGTCATCCTCCCCTAAGTAAGGGAAAAGAGGAGAATATGCCAATTATATCAGTCACCATTGGGGTTGCTTTACTATTATTATTAATGGTTGTTTTAAAACTAAACGCATTTGTTTCTTTAATTGTTGTTTCTTTGATTGTCGGGATATTAGAAGGCATGTCCCCTATCGATGCAATGGCTTCCATTCAAAGTGGTCTTGGTTCCACTCTTGGAAACTTAACTATGGTTATTATCTTTGGAGGAGTTCTCGGAAAGTTAATGACAGACTCTGGTGGAGCTCAAAGAATTGCTACTACACTTATTAACGGCTTTGGACAGAAGAGAGTTCAATTAGCAGCAGTTGTTACCGCCGCAATTGTCGGAATTGCCCTATTTTTCGAAACGGGAGTTGTAGTATTAATACCACTTGTATTTACAATTGCGACTGCTGCTCGAGTTCCTGTTCTGTACATCGGAATGCCTGTTATTGCTGCTTTGATTACAATGCATGGATTTGTTCCACCTCATCCAGGACCAACTGCAGTTGCTGATGTCTTCGGAGCTAATATTGGTAAGACATTAATATTTGGTATCATTATTGCTATTCCATCTCTCATTCTAGCTGGTCCACTTTATACGAAATTATTCAAAAAAGAAGCATTAGAAATAGAAATTCCAAAAGGATTATTTAATCCTAGAGAATTTACTGAAGAAGAAATGCCTAAATTCGGTATCAGCCTTTTTACCGCTCTATTACCTGTTATACTAATTGCACTACAAGCATTCGTAGAAATATTCGCACCAAAATCTACTATCATGCCAGTTGTCGATTTTATTGGAAATGCCAATGTCGCACTATTAATTTCTGTAGTCGTTGCCATTTTCACGTTTGGTCTTAACAGAGGTAGAAAAATGCCAGAAATCATGCAATCTCTGACTGAATCTGTAAGCGGCATTGCAATGATCTTATTGATTATCGCTGCTGGTGGAGCATTTAAACAAGTTCTAATTGATAGTCACATCGATCAATATATATCAGATATAATGGCCGGTTCTACTTTATCACCTTTACTACTAACATGGTTAATAGCTGCACTATTAAGAATAGCAGTAGGTTCTGCGACAGTTGCAGGTATGACAGCTGCTGGTATTGCAGCACCACTAGTTGCTTCTACAGGAGCTAGCCCAGAATTAATGGTGTTAGCTGCAGGTGCAGGAAGTGTTACTTTCTCACATGTAAATGATGCGGGATTCTGGATCTATAAGGAATACTTCAATCTAACAATTGGACAAACCATAAAAACGTGGTCAATTATGGTTACAATTATTTCTTTAGTAGGTCTTGGAGGAGTATTACTATTAGATTTATTTATGTAATTAAACTGAACAAGTAACTTCTAGTCAAGATGACTATATGAATACTACTTGATCAAATTCTTAACTCGTAAACTATTACCGCCTCCCTGTTCAAAAGAGAGGCGGTATATTTATAAAAATGATAGGAGGATAATACATGCCATTCGTCTCGATGACTGAATTGTTACATAAAGCATTTCAGGAAAAATACGCAATTGGACAATTCAATGTATACAATCTTGAATGGGCACAAGCCATTCTTTCTGCTGCTGAAGAAGAAAAATCACCTGTTATTCTTGGAATTGGTGAAGCTGGAATTACTCACATGGGTGGATTAAAAACAGTATATATGACACTTAAGGGTTTATTACAAGATATGAAAATATCCGTACCTGTTGTTTTACATCTTGATCATGGAGTTTCTTTTGAAAAATGTAAAGAAGCCATTGATATAGGCTACTCTTCCGTTATGATTGATGCTTCTTATCAGCCATTAGAAACCAATATGGAAATAACAAAAAAAGTAGTAGAATATGCACATGCTAAAGGAGTTTCAGTTGAAGCTGAACTAGGATCAGTTGGTGGTGAAGAAGAAGGTGTTATATCCGAAGGTGTTATCTATGCGGATGTTCATGAATGTAAGTTATTTGCCGAAGAAACAGCGATAGACTGCCTTGCTCCCGCATTAGGATCTGTCCATGGTCCATATAAAGGTGAACCTAAGCTAGGATTTAAAGAGATGGAAGAAATTAAAAATATAACTAACCTTCCATTATCTTTGCATGGTGGAACAGGTATTGCTGTAGTAGATTTGAAAAGCGCTATATCACTTGGTACATCGAAAATAAACGTAAACACTGAAAACCAAATGGCTTTTACTAAAACAATTCGTGAGGTTTTAGCAGCTGATTCAACCATGTTTGATCCACGGAAGTATATTCAACCAGGACACGAAGCAATTAAAACGACTGTTAAGAATAAAATTCGAATCTTTGGTTCAAATAATAAAGCTTAAATTTGATATTAAAAAAAGGAATCAAAGTTGCCTGATTCCTTTTTTATAACGTCTTTTACTTAGACAATGTAAAGCTAACCAAATTACGCTCATTATTGTCTGTAATTACAGCTACAGCATCAGTCATTTTTTCCTGCAATAGGGCAAGCTTTTGCTTTGAAGGAGCTTTTGTATATTTAGAAGGTGTGTCCTCATCAAAACCAACGCTATAAAACAAATCAAAGTCTCCTACTTCATTCTCTTTTATGTATGATATACTATTTCTTCCTTCCCCACCTCTGTATCCGTTGGTTTCTATAAATACATTAAAACCTAACACTTCCTCAGATGCTTGAATTAAATCATCATTAGGTATTATTTTCATTTGTAAATCTTTTTTTATATTTTTCCCAATATCAGAACCCGCGTTTTTGAGTGCTACTTTATAATATAATACGATCGGTTTATATAAATGTGTAATTCCTTTCTCATCAACAAACGCTTCAGCACTATCTCCATACTTCCCTATTTTCACCTCAGAACTAACCATCTCTAACGATATTTTTGTTTTATTTCCAATGATGATTAAAGCTATCATGACAAAGACAATAAATAAACACAGCTTTTTCATTGATATCCATCCCTTTCCGGTTCAACTTTTGCTCCATTTGATTCAACTTTCTTGAGAAACGGTTCAACTTTATGGTCAAACGATTCAACTTTCACTTATTTTGGTTCAACTTGTGATTCTATCAAGTTTCTTATTAAAAACTCATCCATCTTTTAAATGTTAAATATAGAAATTTACGTTTATATTTCGTAACAACCTCATCAGTTACAAACAAACACATAAAAAACACTTCTTGATTATCGATTAGCTGATTTATAGCTGGGGATATGTGCCTAATGATATGATTTTTAGTCGTAGAAAACTCAACCACTTCTCTAACAATACTTGAATCCATAGGTGCTTTATGAATCACCTTTTGATTATGTGTTACATTCCCTCTGTTTGCCGTAATGACAGTATCAGCACCTTATTTCTCGATATCTTTACACATAGATAAAGGTCTACCAATTGCAGCTACAACTTGATAACCTTTACTCTGCAAATCATTTATTACCTCTTTCGTCTTACTTGGAATACTGCCTTTCTCATAGTGGCTAAGTATTTCATCAATATCGAAAAAAATCATTTTATATTGCATACATATCCCCTTTTAGTTCAAGAAAAGCGCTCGATTATTTCTTTCATTAATAATTCTACCTTCATCCCTACAACCCTTTTTCCATTCAGCTAAAATAGGATTCTGCAAATGAAGAAGCCTCCCTTATTCTAGTTATCAATCTGATTTGGATAGGTTTCTTGCAAAAATTTTACCGATTGAATTATTAAGACTTTTAAGACACTAACATCTATGTCAGCTACTTTATTTATGTACACACATGCTTTCCCAGAGGTATGTTTACCGAATTTCTCCAATAACTCCTCTCGTTTCTGGTCACCTGTTGCGAAATAAAGACTTATTTTAGCCTTTCGAGGCGAAAAGCCAACTAAGGGTGCATCTCCCTCATGACCAGATTCATATTTATAATGATATTTACCAAATCCAATAATACTTGGTCCCCACATCTTAGCCTCAAATCCAGTAACTTCCGTAAAAATATCTAATAATCTGTAAGCATCCTCTCTTTTTTTAGTGCTTTCAATATTTTCTATAAACTCAATGACACTAGTATCCATTTCTTTTGTTATTGGTTCATACATTGCTAGAATCACTCCTTAAGTATGTGTAGATTTTCCTTTAAAAAATACAACAGTCCTCCATATAAGATAATTGAAAATATCGGTTTTATTGTTAAATAGCACCACACCAGAACTTAAAGAAAAGCTAAATTAAGGATCTCTTTATCTTTTTTCTACCTCTTGATAATCGTTGATAGACCGTATCTGTTGTTAAACCTAAATCCATCGCAATTTCTTCCGTATCCTCTTCATTTAGATATCTTCTAATAAATATCTCTTTATCTCTTTCATTTAAAGTTTTAATGAGTTCTAAAAAAGGTTCATTCACCTCGTTTTCATCTGTACTTTGCCTCATATAAACGGTTTCATCTAATGCTAACTTTTTTATTTTCTCTTTTTCTTTTAAAATCAATCGCTTTATATTTCGATACAGAAATAAGCCAATGCTGAAACAGCGCTTTATCTTCATCATAGCTATCAATGTGAAACCATAAAGTAATAAAAACATCATTTACAATTTCATCAATAAAAAACTTATCTTCTTTATTGGTCAAAACAGAGTGAATAACTTTTTTATTAAAACTGTATATTGAATAATTGCGTTATGAAGTGCAGAAACTTCTTTATTCCGAAGACCTTGTATAATCTGTATTTCCTCCATTTATTTCACAATCTTTAGACTTTGATGTTTGCTCATCATTTATTAGAACCACCTTACAAATATATAAGCAAAGATGCATGCAATTCCTAACCAAAGATAAATATATTCCCTCGTATTTTTCTTAGTTGATTTTTTATCCCGACACAATAATTTTACTCCTTTCTTCGTAAGTGGATCATACAATATTTGGAATAGAGGCTCATAGTGATAGTCGGGACAATATAGTAAAAAATCATGGTACTTCTTCCTTTTTATCTGATATAAAGATACTCTGTTCCTACATGAAGTGCCGTTTTTATCTCCTCTTATCCTCTAATTCATACTCTCGTAGCGTGCCTGATTCCATGTCACTATCTAATAATGAAACAAAAAGTCTTTCTGTTGTGATCATAACAATCGAATTAATATTCATACTTAAAAAAGGGAGCACGCCAACGCCAACCATTACTGCTATTCCAGATTGAGCAGCTCGGACATGCATGTTTTCTAATCCCATTACATGTAAGATCTTCATCTGATCTTAATTTTTGACTAATGAATTCTCTAGCTTCACGCTCTAAAATTGCTTTACCAATAAACTCTGTACGCATATATAGTTCGTTATCTTTTATATCCTCATTTACAGTTGCATATTTATTAAATTCCTCTTCTGAATACGTATGAACATCGACCTTTCTGATATTTTTTAGAAATTTAGTAAATATCCTCATTTATTAACTTCTATTTTTCATTAGATAACTAACAAAAAAGCTGTTATAATGACAGCTTTTCCACCTTATATTCTACCTATTTGTAGAGCTTTCACCCAATCTAGTCGCCCGTTTTTTTCACTTTGTACTATCGCGGAATTTCTAACATAGGGGATATGTATTTGCTCTATATACCACTCATCTTCTTGTTTTGTAACAATAGTATATGGAGCAAAAACTGAACCTGACTCCATCTTATGATAAATAGGTAATTCATCTTCATATGCTGGTAATCCAACACTACCTGGGTTAATAATTATTTGATCATTAGGTAAAAATACCACTCTAGGAATGTGCGTATGACCGCAGAAAATGATTTTCTGAGAAATTCCTTTTACCATCTCTAAAATTTCTTCCGTGCGTTTTAAAGTGGATCCAATTGGACTCATTTCTTCTAATAAATAGGTCTCATCACTAGTTGGAGTACCATGACAAAAATAAAAATCTTTCGTTTCCAAAAAAAGGGTAAATGAGCAATCCATTCTCTATGCTCTTCCTTTATAAGCGATTGTACATAGTGAACGGTTGGATTATTAGACTTTTGATCTAATAATATACGATCACCGTTCCCCCGTATGTTAGTCACATTATATTTTACTAAGAGATCATATGTCTCTATTGGAAAAAGTGGCCCATATAAACTATCGCCTAAATTATAAATCATCGAAATTCCTCGTTTGTCTATATCTAATAATACGGCCATTAATGCAGCTTTATTTCCATGTATATCCGATATAATAGCAATTCTCAAATTTCAGTCCCCCCTTTTCTATTTAATGGTATATTCTTTTGTGTTATAAAGGCTATTCAAAATAAAAAAACGACACGAAAAGTAAGTGCCGTTTCATAAAATGACAGTATCTTTTTATTCCATGGAGATGAAGTCGAATCTATAAAAAGCTACTTTATTATCTATCATCCAAAACTCTATGGTTTTTTGTTTCTTTTTATCGATGTAACCAACGATATTCATCCCTTGCTCAAAGCGATTATAATAATTTTTGCCATAGTTTTTTATGACATCATTCTTTGAATCGCCAAGTTTTATTCCTCGTGCGGTTGCTAAGTGCTTATCTGTTACTATGAATCTTGTAATCATCCCTTGCTTATCTGTTGCGATTTCTAGACCTTCTCTAAGCATATAATAGTTATAGTCAACAACATCTCTACTTTCTCCTGAGATTTCTCCATATCTTGCAGTTATTTTTTTATCATTGATATTTTCATTTAAATGAATCCCTTCAACTCTTTCATTATGTAAATCCGTATTCTTCGTTATCAAATGATGATAGGATCGAGGAAAAATATGCTGAAATGAGAATATCAACAGAAAAAAGAATAGCAGAAGAAATACGAAGAGTCCCAACAGAATCATACTTTGCTTTTTTATCATATTACTCTCCCAATTAATTGTCTTACATCCCTTGCACTGTTTTACTCATTCTTCTCGATATTCTAAAATATCACCAGGCTGGCACTCTAAAGCTTTACAGATGGCTTCTAAAGTGGAAAATCTAATTGCTTTAGCCTTGCCATTTTTCAAAATAGATAAATTCGCCATTGTGACTCCAACTTTCTCAGAAAGTTCGGTTACACTCATTTTTCTCTTTGCTAACATCACATCTATATTTACAATAATTGCCATGTTCTCACCTCAAATTGTTAACTCATTCTCAGATTTGTATTGTAATGCTTTTTTAAACAGTTCTTGTAGAACCGCTGCAAAGAATGAAATGACAAGTGTTGTAAAGATGATAATAAGACCAATAATTGCTATTCCAGGATGTAAAGCGTTTACCAATGCTAGAAAAACTATTCCTAAAACATAGATCGTAAGAATTGTTATTGCACAATTCTTGATATAGCCTAATGAAATGACAGATAATTTCGAAAAAGCATTTTCTCCTTCCATATATCTAAGTAGCTTCCATGCTTGATACAAAGAAAAAGTAAAGGGAATTACAGAAATATATAGCCCTAACAAAACTGGAATTTTTAAATAGGCATAGTCTGGATTCATCTCTGCCGTGTTATTTGCAATAGTAGGTAACCAAAAGATACAACATACGAAAACGATCATTCCGATGAAAAAAATAGCGATCTTTAGAAATGAAATTGTATTTCGCTTCATTACATATTCCTACTTTCATTTTTTCATTATCATACACCGATGCTTATTGTTTATCAATGAATTTTTGTTATTTTACATGAAAATTTTATTGTATATTCATATTTTGCTTCAGCCAACTTTATGCAGAAGAATTAAAATAAGAGTGGTTAATTAATAACCACTCTTATACTTTATTGTTTTATTATTTTGATAATTGTCTACCTTTTAACCATTCCGTACACTCAGTATATCTGTTAAAATCCTCTACCCATAGGTCATTATGGCTATTATTAATCCCTACAATACGACCATGGTCGATTGTAAAAAACAAACCATGTGGTTTACCTGTTTGAATAATTTCAGCAGCTTCTTCATTAGAGACTTTCATAATATCCAATCTAATCACCCTTTCGTATCTTATACATTAGTTAATGCCCGATAAATACAGGATATAAACATATGGTAACAATTATTCATCCATCTTACAATTATACAATTTTTTGTTCACAAATTTGTTACTGTATTATTTAACATTTTTCGAATTTTATGATTTAACTGTACCTTTTTCTAAATATTTTTGAAAATTAAATTGCCGTACCTATTCATTAATATTATGTAACGTATTAACAGAACTATGTAACTTTGTATAGGAATTTAATTCTTTCAAATTAAGTTTTACATTATCTATTGCATCAAAAAAGCTTTTAATTCCATAATATTTACAATATTTTCATCTTAATATACAATTATTGTTGGATATTTTATTAGAATTTATAAAATCATAGCAAAGCACTAACTGTAGATCAACCTATTAACAAGGCAAGATTATTACAAGGAGCGATATGGTGGATTTAATCAAAAAGCAAGAAAAACGAATCTTCATTACACTCGTTTTTCTCATGATTCTCTCTAATACAACACTTACTAATGATACTGTTAAAGATGTATTCTCGGTTATTACCCTTTTGAGTGTTATTATGATCCGATTGATTATCCTATACAATAGCAGGAAGAAAATAAGACCGAAACAGATTGTTAAATGACAGTCTGTTTTTTTGCCGTTGTACATCTTCCCTTACCTAATATCCATTCTAGTCTTTTCATTTAAAACAAAAAATTCACCTTCATAACTCTTACACAAATTAGTTAGTTGTTCATTTTACTCTACTATATGAATAACCACTAGATGGCAGTATTTTATGTAATAAACTGTCCGGAAATACATCTTCATCACACTGGTTTACCTCATATTGAGAAATTCTAGTATTGCCTTGTTGAAACTCCTTTGGATTTTCAACATATGGGTGATGGTCACGAACAACAGATTTTCTAAAGAGTTTTGAGTTGTCATAGATGACGATGACCTACCACATCCTCTTTGTTCTTAATACATCGTTACAAAATTAGACTCAATAAGATTTCCAGCTAAATCACTAAAAGATTTACTCTAATAAACGAGTCCTCCATAAAGATAAATGCACGGGATACCGTTTCCCCGTTTTTCTACTACAAAATCACTATCTTCAGCTTTAATGTACAATTACTATCAAAAAATTTCATTTCTACTATCGATTTTATATAGAACCATGAACAATATAAATGGCTCATACAAAAACAAAGATTTTTTTATTAATAGCAAAAGATAAGATTTTTTTGAATGATGTATCTTTATTAGTTAAGACGTTATATACTAATTCTGTTAAGAAAACTTTCAGAAATGGAGTGATGAATATGAGTGAAACTAAATCAATTGCACTAATTAATGTATGGGTGATTATGGAGTAACACGAAGGGCATGACTCTAATTTGTGTCCTTCGTACAAAACAGGAGGACTTAAATGACTATTCAAGATTTAGGATTTAAAGGTGAACTACCAGAAATAAATAAAGGTTCAGTTGGACGTGTGATCGTTGAACATAAGCATATGTATCGAATTAGTGATGGTAATACAGAATACCTTGGCGAGCTTACAGGTAAATTTCGATTTGAAGCTACCTCAAGAAATGACTATCCTGCTGTTGGAGATTTTGTTCTATTCTCTAAATTAGATAATGGAAAAGCATTAATTCATGAAGTATTACCTCGCTCAAGTAGTTTTGCGAGACAAGCAGCTGGATTAAAAACAGAAGAACAAATTATTGCTACCAACATTGATTATGTGTTCATTGTTAACGCATTAAATGATGATTTTAACATAAGACGCTTAGAACGTTATTTAACATTAGCTTATGAAAGTGGTGCTTCGCCAATATTTATTTTCACTAAAAAAGATTTGTGTAAAAATATTGAAATAAAACTTCATGAAGCTGAAAAAATTGCTTTTGGCGTTCCAATGTTTGCGATTAGTAGTATTGAACGAGAAGGAATAGAAGAGTTACAACCCTATTTAAAAAAAGGAGATACGATCACATTAGTTGGATCTTCAGGTGTTGGCAAATCCACTCTTCTAAACACTCTAATGGGTGTCGAAATTCAAAAAACACAAGAAATTCGTAATGATGATGATAAAGGAAAACATACGACTACACATCGAGAATTATTCTCCTTACCAAACGGAGCACTTATTATTGATACACCAGGTATGAGGGAACTACAACTTTGGAGCAGTGGTGAAAGTATTTCTACAGTATTTCAAGACATTGATGAACTAGTATCGCAATGTAAATTTACAGATTGTTCGCATAATAATGAACCTGGCTGTGCCATTAAGAAAGCACTTGAAAATGGTTCGTTAGAAAACGAAAGATATGAAAGCTATAAAAAACTTCAAAAAGAAATTGCCTATCATCTGCGTAAACAAGACGTACATTTAATGAGAGCTGAAAAAGAAAAGTGGAAGAAAATTAAAAAATCTCTTAAAACGAATAAAATATAATAAAAAGATACTACTAGATTCCGTCACTCCTGCATTAAGGGTCCAAGTATGGATTCAAATCAAGTATGACGTAGTTATAGATAAAGAAATAATAAACCCCTTGATGACTCTAAGAAGAGTTATCAAGGGGTTTACTTAGAACAACGTACTCAAATTCAATTGAACAAAGTATTCCGTATATTGCGGACGTATACCTGAGACAAGGTCGAGACCACTTCCCTCATAAGTTTACTTGTTCTGTACTGCTGTCAGGCATATTTACAACCAGAGTAGTTTTTCAAGATATTTCTAATTGGGATAATGCTATTCTTTTCTATCTACACCAATCATGGTCACTATCTTATTTCATTCAAGGAACGATCGGCATTTAAAGACATTTTAGTAAGTAGTTTTAAAGCTTGGTCTTGTTCTTCTTCGAATAAATTTTCATTTAAAATACTCTTCCATTAGTTTAATTTAATGGTTAAATAAAAATAACACTGTCAAAGCAGATTAATCTAAAAAGAAGCATTCATCTAATATTTTTCAAATGAATGCTTCTTGGAAATTATTAATATTACCGTTTTCTAAAAGATTGTTAAACTATTTACTTAATAAATTCTCATACTTAAGGTTGTAAAAATTCCTTTTCCTTATAAGCTGGGTTTGGGTATTTATAAAATCCTTCTCCTGACTGAATCCCCATCTTCCCTTTATCAAGGAAATCCCTTTTTACTAAATCAGCTATTGCTTTGTAAACATTATTTTCTGAATTTGGATTTTGAGCAGCCTTTGTACTTACAATATTGTAAACGGTTTGTAGGCCTACAATATCTATAATAGCAAAAGGTCCCATTGGTGCACCTGTTGCTATCATCCATGTTTTATCAATTGTATATGGATCCGAAACATCATTGCTCCACAAATATTGCGCTGCGTCTAATAATGGAACTAGTAAACTATTTAATATATAACCTGGTTGTTCTTTTTTTATATGAAGCGGAACCATACCAATAGCAGATGCAAATTGTAAAACAGATTCAACAACTTTTTTATCTGTACCTGGATGCTCCATTACTTCTCCAGTATTATTCATCCAAACATGATTAGCAAAATGCAATGCTAAAAATTTTTCTGGACGACCTGTAAATTCAGCAAATTGACTTGGTAGCATTGTAGAAGAGTTTGTAGCAAAAATTGTATGAGCAGGTGCTACCTTTCCTAGCTCTTCATAAAAACTTTTCTTAATTTCTTTTAGCTCAGGAATTGCCTCGATAACTAAATCCGCATTTTCTACTGCAACTTTTAAATTAGTAGCATATTGTATACGTAATTGAGCTGTTTTAACAGCTTCTTGTTCACCATTAAAATAATCCATATATGTTTTTTCTAAATTTGTAATTCTTTCTTTAGCTTTTTCAATTACCTCTTCATTAATATCATATATGGTCACATTAAAACCTTTAAAAGCTGTTTGAAAAGCAATTTGACTACCTAAAACTCCACTACCAGCAACTGTAATATTTTTAAATTCCATTTATTTCATCCCCTTATTTTTCATTTGACCGCAAATTGCATGAAAAAATAAAAAATTCTCCCTACAGACAACTTCCCCAAATTGTCCCATTACTAATACATAGATTGAAATTACCTTTCAATCCGCAAATTTACAAACAAATGAAAGGTATCATTATTTGTTTGTATGATGTGGTTCGTATTGCTGCATTCGTTTCCCTAACACTTCTAGTTGTTTTGTCCAATCATTCACTTTTTCTTCTGTAAATGGTTCTGTAACAAAGTTTTGGAGTTCTATAACTTTCACATTTATCTCTTCACAAAGGATTCTCCCTTCCTTCGTCAACGATAAATATTTTTGACGCTTGTCCTCTCCACTTGTAAACTTTAAAAAACCTTGTTCGTTTAATTTACGAATAACATAAGATACTGTTGGTTTTTCAACAGACCATTCGTTTGTGATGTCTTTGCTCGTACAACCTTCATTTAAGGATACATGATATAAAGCCAGCCATTGCACCGGAGTAATCCCACTGACAGAACAAATTTCCTGAAGTCTTATAACATACCATTTGTTGAAACGGTATACTGTTGAAAAAAGATCCATAGCAACTCCTTTGCTAACTTTTTATTTCTCATTACCAACATAATATAGTTAGTAACTATAACTAACTATATTACTTTATTTATTAAATGTAAAATTATTTGCTCAATCATTAATTTTCATACTATTCACAGTAATTTTAACTATACGTTTTTCTATTTAGAATAGGATCCTTCAGATTGGTATGATATATTATTGTTAGCATTTCGTGTTAAGGAGACTATAATATATTTAATTATGAACTTATTTTTACTTTTTATTGCTGCATCTATTTTATCTGTTTCTATTTTAAGTATCGTCATATATTATTTTGGAGTCTGTTTAATACTTTGGGTAGTTACAATCCTATTAATAGGTTCTTCCTTATTTCTTCCATTGTCAAAAAAGAGGTATCTTTTAGTACTGATTATTCTAATTATTTCTTTTACTATCATTACATTTCATATTCGTTTTGATTCTCAACAATTTTGGTGAAATTACACAACAATTATTTTCGTGTTTTTCTATCAGTGGAATATCGAAATTAATCGGAGAAACCTAACTCAAAATGATCATTTATAACAAAACAAAAACGAAGGAATGACAAAGCATTCCTTCGTTTTTGTTTTTAAAAAAGAGTTTTATCTATTAATATTTTTAAATGCTCTAGATTGCTCAGTAATACCTTTTTCAGCTGCAAATCTTTCGATACTTGACGCTCCAAAAAATCCAACAATTCCATCTACTTTTCCTATTACATATGCTGCATCTTCAGGCTCTGCAATTGGGCCTCCATGACAAATGACCATAATCTCTGAATTTACTGATTTTCCAGCTTCTATTATTTTTTGAATACGCTCCACACAATCATCTAAAGTTAGTGCTGTTTGTGCTCCAATAGTTCCTTTTGTTGTCAATCCCATGTGAGCTACTAAAATATCTGCTCCAGCTTCAGCCATTTTTTTAGCTTGCTCTTCATCAAATACATATGGTGTCGTAAGCATATCTAATTCATGCGCTTTTTTAATCATTTTTACTTCTAGATCATAGCTCATGCCTGTTTCTTCTAAGTTTTGACGAAAAACACCATCAATTAATCCTACTGTTGGAAAGTTTTGAACACCGCTAAATCCTTGATCTTTTAGCTGTTTTAAGAAAACATCCATAACTTTAAATGGATCTGTTCCATTTACTCCTGCTAATACAGGCGTATTCTTAACAACAGGTAATACTTCATTCCCCATTTCGACAACGATGCTATTCGCATCTCCGTAAGATAATAAACCAGCTAAAGATCCACGTCCAGCCATTCTATAGCGACCTGAGTTGTAGACAATTAACATGTCTGCTCCTCCAGCTTCACTACTTTTTGCTGTGATCCCTGTACCAGCACCTACACCTAAGAGAATATTTCCTTTGCCAATCTCTTCTTTAAATCTTTCTATTATTTCTTTTCTTGTTAGCATAGATATTCGAGCTCCTTTTTATTTTTTAATAATTGTAATAGTTTCTCAGCTGCAGCTTCCGCAAACTCTTTACTATTTATATCTGTATTCATTTCAACAATTTCTACCTTATTTTGATCTATATTCCCTTTCAACGAATCAAATAGCATTTGATCTTCTTCTGGACCATAGAAAGATTGTCCCTCCACATCAAGTCCTGATACACCTTTTATAGGCAGCATGAGGACCGTATCTTTTTGGGATAAATTTAATTTTTCAGCGATCACTTCAGCTATTTTTCTGTTTTCTTCAATAGTGGTGCGCATTAAAGTGACAGTTGGATTATGTTTATATAAATTTCTACCTTTAAATTCTTTTGGAACAGAATCAAACGGTCCAAAATTCACCATATCTAATGCACCGACAGAAACAACTTGTGGTATCTGTTTTCTTGCTGCTGCTTCTAAACGATTGGGACCTGCTGCAAGTACTCCCCCGATCAATTCATCTGCCCACTCTGTTGTTGTTATATCTAGTACTCCATCTATAAAACCATTAGATATCAGATTCTCCATCGTACGTCCCCCAACACCCGTTGCATGGAAAACCAGTACTTCATAGCCTCTTTCCTCCAGATAGTGTTTTGCATGTGTCACACATGGAGTTGTTACTCCGAACATCGAAGCGGCAATTAGTGGTTTTTTCTTTATTTTACTGATAGATTCGAATTTAACCATTCCAGCAATAGCAAAGACCGCATTCGTAAATATTTTAGAAGAGATGACATTTAATCCAGCAACATCTACAATAGATGGCATCATAATTAAATCGCTTGTGCCGATGTATGGCTCCGTATTACCAGAAGCTACTGTTGAAACCATCACTTTAGGTACACCAATTGGCAATGCCCTCATACCAGGAGTGACAATGGAAGTACCTCCAGTTCCACCAAATGATAAGATTCCATCAAATTTGCCTTCTTCATATAGTTGGGGTAGTAAGATTTCCATTCCTTTAGCCAATATTTCTGTTGCATAAGCACGGTCTTTTTGGGCCGCAATTTCTTTTATATTTTCCCCAGCGGCTTCTGCAACTTGTGCATTCGAAATATCTGCTTCAAACATCGGTTCAAATACACCAGTATTAATAGTCAATACCTTCAAATCCAATGATTCAATCAGTTCTTTCACATATAAGAATTCTTCACCTTTAGAATCTAATGTTCCAGCTAAAGCAATTGTTTTCAAACTTTTCTCTCCCTTCACACCTTAAATTGACAGACGCAAGAAAACGGTACCGTTTATCTTTGATTAAATGATACCGCTTTCACTATAGGAAGTTAATGTGTTTATGTTAAACATATTTGTCTTTATTTTAGATTTCGATATATTTGTTTGGTGACAACCCTTTATGCTTCTTGAAGATTTTACTAAATTGAGAATAGTTCGGATAACCTACCATCTCGGCTACAATATGTAAAGGAAGGTTCTTTTTGTTCATTATTTCTATCGCTCGATTCAAACGAAATTCGATTAAGTATTCCGTAAAAGTTAGACCCACTTCTTTTTTAAATAGTGTACTTAAATAAGAACGAGAAAGATTTAATATTTTGGATATTTCATATAAGTTAATTTCCTCCATATAATTTACATGTATATATTTCTTAACGAATTCTACATAATCCTCTTGGCTACCTATACCATCAATAATTTTTTGAATCAATTCATCATAATGAAAGTCATTTGTTTGTTTAAAAGATTTCGTAACTTGGGTAACAGTTTGTTCTGTAGGAATTCTTTCAAATACTGAACCACCAATATAACCCTTTATCTCTGAATCATCATACATGAATTGTACATCGATAGGTTTATTCACCGGACCTCCATAGACCATTTTAATACTACTCGGATTTATTTCATTACATGTATTCACTATTTTTCCAGCTATTTTTTTAGCAGATTGTAAGGATAATATTCTTTTAGCTCCTAATATCCCCCCTTCTGTTAATCCAAAATGAATACAAATAACATCCGCACCTGCTTCTAGCATTTTAACGGCCTGCATCTCATCAAATACAAATGCTACAGTAAATAAGCCTTTCTCATTTGCAATACGGATTGCCTCAACTTCCTTATCATATGACATACCTTGCAGCTCTAAAGCTTCTCTAAAATGACCATCGATAAGTCCGACGCTAGGAAAATTATTAATTCCAGCAAATCCATTGTTCTTTATTTCATTTATATACTCTTCTAATTGAATCGTGGGATCCGTCGCATTAATACCAAAAAAGACAGGGATATTTTTTATTAGCGGTAAAAGTTCTTTGGTTGCAAAATCCATTACTATCTTATTGCTATTCTCATATGCTAGAAATCCAGCTAATGAACTTACTCCCATTTGTCGAAATCTTCCTGAACTTAATGCTAATATAAAGTCAGCACCACCTTCTTCTGCATACTTAGCAGTTAAACCTGATCCTGCAGCAACACCAATTAAATGCTGATTTGTTTTTATTTGGTCTTTAAATCGGGATAATATTTCTTCTCTATTTAACATGAATTTCACCACGTAATATATTAATCTACTGAATAGATCATACAGTTATTATGACATGAATGTGATTTGGTAAACAAGTTTACAGAAACACTCATCTCCTGCTACCTATCTCACTATCTATATAAGTTCCTGTTGATTATATAAACTTTACACAATCAGATTATGTCTACTTACAAAGTATACACTGAAACAAAAAGCACAAAAGCAGAGGAAAGCATTAAAATGGTTGCATTTACTTTTCGTTTTTTTTGAAGTTCAGAAATACCCATAATTAAAGTCATTGCACCTAGACTTAACATCATAAATGATTGATATTTATAGTTATTTGTTATGACAGAGTATATAGATAAACTTAATATCAACAAACCAAACACAAATTGTACTATTCTTAACATGTCTTTTCCTCCCGACCTTCAATTGAAGAATCTTCCATTATCTCTTCACTTGCTAAACTTTTATAAAACTGCTCATTCTTCTATTCATTCAATCTTTTGATAAAATAAATGTCACATGGAAGTTATCATATAAGATAATTGGAAGAGCCCCACAATAAACAACCCTATAATAATTGCTTCGAATGAAACCATAATATGTATATTCGGAAGATTACACCTAAATAACGTATATTCACCTCAAATAATCCCTAATAAACCAGCTGTGATCCAGAAAAAATTTGCAGCGAAAGAATGAAAGCTTACTAGTCCGCCTTTAACAAAAATATATAAAAATAACAAATTGGATAAGCCAAAATTAGTAGTAGAAATCTGTTTGTCTTACGTTTCCCCGAAGATTCACATAACTTCTACATTTTACCATAATATATTGATGCTTTTATTCTTCTAATCGATTTCCTTCTTCCATATAAAAAAAGACTGTCCCATCAGGACAGTCTTAATGATACATGCTACTTAACGTTCTGTTGGAAATCCTCTATTACTTTTTTTATTGTTGTAAACGATTCTTGTACTATTAGGTTGTTACATTTTTTATGACCATCATAAGTAATGAGTGCTTTCCACAAAGCCCAGCCTCTCGCTCTATTCCAAGTTTGATTATCCATTTTTAACTCATTCTTAAAAACCTTTCTACTATGAACATCAAAAAAAGTCCATGCCATTGCTGCATCACATGAAGGATCACCTATACCTAGAATTCCAAAGTCGATAACAGCGGAGAGTCTACCCTCTTTCACCAATAGATTTCCAGGTGCTATATCACCATGAATCCAAACCGGTTCCAACTCCCATTGTGATTCTAGCGCTAATGCCCATATTTCTTCTAATATGCTTTCATGAAAAATATCAGTATTATTCTTAATAGCATTTCTCGTTTCTTTATCATAGACTGCTAAATTTCCACCTCTGTAGAAGTTATGATCTCCAGCGATTGGTCCACCACTACATTGAATGGATTGTAATTCAACTAAAAATCTTCCTAAATCTTTTGCAAGCTGAACTTTATCTTCGATCACTTCTTGAATTAAGGTTTCACCTTCTAACCATTTATAAACAGACCAAGGATATGGATAATTTATACTTGGTTCACCTTTCGCTAAAGGAGTCGATATCGGTAAGGAAAGATGCTGAGACAATATTGGCAACCATTTATGTTCCTTTTCAACTTGGGGTACGTAAGCAGCCGCACTTGGCAATCTGACGCTCATATCTTCTCCTAAGTGAAACGTTCTATTGTCGTGACCGCTATTTTGAACAGTTTTCACTTCTAAATTTGACCAATTAGGGAATTGCTCATTTATTAATTGTCTAACTAAATCTACGTTGATATCTACCATAATACTACCTCTCCACAATAGTTCTTTGTGCCTTAAATGATTAATTATGTATGAATGTTTCTAATGAACTTACAAGTTATTGTATCATTTTTGACGGCAGCTAAAATACTCCCCTTGCCATTTTTGATTTAAAAGGATAAGTTTGTTTTTGGGTAAATTGACGAACTACTTTTCTATTATTAAATGCATATTCCATTCTTTGACCCGACTAGCTCCTATATTTCGCCTTTTAATAATAATTTAATGAGATTGTTTAGCGTGTATAACCTACCACCTAAAATAAATAAATCATCATAATTTCTAACCACATACTCATCAATAACATCTATCCCTTTTTTAAAATCATTCACTAATAAATGAGTGTACTTTTCATTCCAGGTGAACTGATTGATTCTATGAAGTTCTTCAGCTGTTATTTGGAACTTAAATTCTTCTGCTAAAAGTTTAATTTGATACATTTTATCTGCATTTAAAAGAAAACTCTCTTTATTTTGACTTTTATATACATATTCAACGAATTCTTTTATATTGTCAGCTAAAAGATTTGCTACCTTCATATTAAAATTCATATCTATATCTACATCTCCTTAAATAATATTATGAATGTCTGCTTTAGTAGTTATTATATTCAATTTGTTCCGAAATATATGAAAAACGCAACCGTTAAAACTATTAAGGTTGCGTTTTTCATTATACAGATGGAGATTCATATGCTAGCCCATATTTACGTTGATATTTTTCTATGACTTTACTAAATAATGAGGCTAATACTTGTTGAAACAACATTCCAAATACAACAGGCATAGCAACTTTAGCAGGAAAATAAGTAGTTGCTATTATGACACCTACTGAAATATTTCGCATTCCTCCTATAAAAACAAAGGTTGTCTTAATACGAGTATCTTTCCAGAGAAAGTGTCCCATAATTAATGCGATGGTATATCCAAATATAGCAAGGAATAATACAACAAGAATAACACCCACGAGCTCCCATGAAATATTCTTCAAATAAGGTGCAATAGCACTGCTATTAATCATGACAACTCCAAATAAGCTAAGTTTTGAAAAAGGAGCAAGCTTTTTTGAAAATGGGAATCTTCCCTTTAGTTATTTCATTCAACACTATGCCTAATACAGATGGTAATACGATCATTAGGAATAAATCTACTATAAGTGAAAGTGAGTCAACAGCAATGGTTTCTCCTACAGCAATATGTAATAAAGTAGGCACGATAATTGGTGAGAGCAATGTATCAATTAAAATAATTGACAAGCATAACGGAAGATTCCCTCTACAAATACTAACCCAAATAACACTTGTAACTCCTATTGGTACAGCTACGGATAAAATAAAGCCAATTGTCAGCAAGTAATCATCGAAAATGATAGATGATAAAAAATAAGCCCACAGAGGCATTATGATATGTAAAAAAGCAATACTCCACAAAATAATTTTCGGATAGGTAGAAAAGCTCTTCACATCATTAAAGTTCATACTTAAACTACTAGCAAACGTCATAAATGCAAATAACCAAGGAACTAAAAATAATAAATGTCCACCAATATCTTCAAACACAACACCCAAAACAAGGCTAAGAGGAGTTAGGATAGGCATCAATGTTTGAAGTCGTTTGTTCAAACTGTTTAACACGGTTTTTCCTTCTTTCTCAACGAGAATACCTGCGTTACAGTATACACCCTTTATTAAATCAACGTCTGTTCAAAGATTTTAAATAAAGTTGAGAGAAAGATTTCTACCATCCTATTTGTTTACCATAAATTAAATAGGATTAAACACTGTAGATTGTTATTTTATTTGATTGGTCATAGACAATAAATAATACTTTATTAATGCTAAATATTCACGTGCATATGATTTCATTAAGGCTTGCTTAGGTGTTTTTGCAGGTAACGCTTCTAAATGTAAATCATATTTCTTACCAATTAAAACCGCACGATATAAATGATAATCATTTGATACAACCAAAACTCGTTTTGATTGATCTATTATTAACCTTTGAGAAAACTTGATATTTTCATACGTATTCGTCGACTGATCTTCTTTAATTATTTGATCACTATTAACCCCTAATGCTATTAACTCTTTGCTCATGATTTCAGCTTCAGAGTCATCTTCGCCATGCCCTTGACCACCCGATACAATCGCTATCGTATTTGGACTTTTCAGTAAATATTTAGCAGCAGCCTCGATACGGTTTTGTAAAGATAAAGATGGTTCTGTTCCATGTACTCTTGCACCAAGTACAATCATATAATCCGCACCATAACTAGGGTCACTTTTTGCTTGTTTTTGAATTTGATAATGAACCCATCCTACATATATTATTGTGATACAAATCATACATGATATTACAATTTTCAACAATTTAATCATACGTTCCTCCATATATAGGTTGTTTTCATTATAACTTAGATGAACAGTAGAAACTTCAACCAAATATCCTAGACCTTATTTAAAATTTACTTATAGTTCATCTCTAATAAGCATAACTAACTTGTAACATGGACGGGTACCTATTAGCACTACTTGCCCATAAGAATAAATTATCTAATTTTCCCACCCAATAATTGGTGAGTGCGATTCAATCCCATATAAGCCTGATAAATTAACACTCATTAATACATATCATCAATCATCTAC
Organism: Bacillus massilioanorexius; assembly: GCF_902374955.1. Classification (GTDB taxonomy): domain Bacteria; phylum Bacillota; class Bacilli; order Bacillales; family DSM-1321; genus Bacillus_AD; species Bacillus_AD massilioanorexius. The sequence goes on along the minus strand of NZ_CABKRX010000033.1, from coordinate 4,638 downwards.
CATTAGATGAAAAAGAGAAATTTTCAGCAAGTGCTTGTTTTTCAATTACGTGATTTCATTTAAATGAGATAAATATAAACAAATAAAGAGCTGATAGCAGCTACTTTTTCTTAATCAGAACTTATCTGATTTACTAAAAAACTTATCCCTTCCACAAACAATTGCAGCAAGCATCCAATAATGAAGGAACCTTTTTAGTTTTTTATTCTTCATCCCTTTATAAAAATCATACCCAAAATCATTATTCAATCCTAATTAGTCTTAGAGTAATTCATAACATCAACCTTCAATTGTTCCCATTTATCTTCATGTTCTACAAAATAAAGCGGACATTGCTTTCCAGATACATCATAATGACGGATAAAATGATTCTTATCAAGATCACATATACCACTTAACCAAGACATTAGCCGAACTAAAGAATTATAACTTGCTTGTGTAAATTTACCTGTTGAGTCAGGGTGGCATACCTCTATAGAAATCGTATCGTTGTTTCGCCAATTACTAGCAGATGATTTTTCATTTAATGGTACGCATTGAATGATTTCTCCCTCAATCCCTATAATAAAGTGTGAGCTAACTTCTGATTCAGGGCTATTATAGTAATTACGGTTCTGTTGCGCTGTAGTTCCTGGATTTCCAACATAGTGAACAACAATATCTTTTACGTCTTCTAATTTCTCGCCACGTCTTGCAACACCATCTATATCTATTAGCTGTACATCAATCCAATCAGGAACCGATATATTTTCTAACTCATTCATTTTCTTTTCAGTTAATACATGTCCAAGTGGTCCTTTACAAATAAAAAAAATCACATACAACAACGCAACTACAAATACCAATTTGAGTACACGTATTCTTTTTTTGCGTTTCAATCTTTTGCGTTTCATGATGCTACACCCTCGTTATCTCATCCTATATTTTATATTTACCGTACCTTAGATAAGGATACAAGCTAGCAATATCTAGTCTAGTAGTATGTAAAAAATGATGACAAATCCTCTTCTATTTCATTAAACGGCGTTTATGTTCACTTATTTAAATGAAACGTTACTTCATATGATACTAGTAAAATCTAAAGAAAAACGTAGGAAAATATAAAGAAATTCTTAAGATACTTTTTCATAATATCATCTTACATCCTAAAAAGTAGCCATTAATTTCAAGCTTTTTTCATATATCCTTTTCACCATGTACCAGACACTTAAATGCACTATAAAATGTGAGTAACTCATCCTAAATTTCTTTAATGATGCTTAATATCTTGTATTGGTTACTCCACTCCATAACACCAATCCTTCTTCCCTATCCCATAATTGTTAGCACCACCATGATTCCATTCGTTAAACCATGAATGATAGCTGAAGGCCAAATTGAATTAGTACGTTCATATGCCCATGCAAATATTATCCCACTCCCAAAATTAACGGGCATGGCATTATACGTTGGAATATGAATCATTGTAAAGATGAATGAACTTAGAAGAATAGCTCCATTCATACCTATACGCGTACGTAACCAGCGATATAGGAAGCCACGATAAAAGATTTCTTCATATATAGGTGAAACAATCGCTGCAGAAATAAAGGCTATAAAAATAGAAAACCATGCTACATTTTCCTTCATAGCCTCCGTTTTACTGTTCTCATACGTATTTCCAATAAAGCTTGTGAGGATCATTACTATGACACTACCAACCATTAATATAATAGATAATACGAAAATGAGTTTATAATCCTTCTTTAAAAATGATCTTAACCCTACTTCCCTCCAAGAAAGGTTCTTTGGGCGAAGAGCAATAACATACACACCTAAAATGATGACAACTGCTATTGTTAGTCCCATTAAAGTTCCTGCATATAGTTCATTACCAAGCCAATGATAATAAATTGGCTTTACAATAAATTTAATAAACCCTATCACAAATCCAAATTCAAGTAGCATCAATAATAGAAACTCTTTTCCTCCCCAACAATCTTGTTGCTTCCAGTTCATTTCCCTTTTCTTCATTCGTCATCCTTCTTTCCTTATATGGTATAATCCAACTATATTAGATGACGTTACGTCACCTTCAACCTTTATTATTAGGAGGAATAAAATGAAGCGATGGACTACTGGTCAAGTTTGTAAGCAACGTAATATTTCTGTGCGCACACTTCGATATTATGATCAAATAAATCTTCTTACGCCTAGCTTTAAGGATCCTAATGGACGACGATATTATTCAGAGGATGACTTATTTACACTTGAAAAAATTATTATTCTAAAATCACTCTCACTTCCATTGGAGAAAATTAGAGATTTATTAGATCGACTAAGCTACAAACAAATTTTAATTTCACATTATAATTATCTCCAAGATCAGCTCTCTATCCTTCAGAATAGCCTTTCTCATACAACTTCATTGATTAACATGATAGATATTGATGAATCTTTACCTTGGGAGCGTGTATCCCAGCTCGTCAAAATGCCACAAAAAGATTCAAAAAAATGGATAGATTATTTTCATGATGATGAAAAATCGTTCTTACAAGAAGTTATTCCAAACCTCAGTAACAATGATCGAACAACACAGCAATATATATCGTTACTGAAAAGGATTGAGTGGTGCGTAAAACACAATATCCTCCCTGAATCTAACGAGGGTTATCAAATCGCTTGTGAACTAATAGAGCTAACAAATGAAACTTTTCAAGGAAATACACAATTAATGGATAAATTCTGGGAAGTTCGAAAACAGCCCTCTTCAAAAACTGGACTATATCCAATTTCCGAAAATACATTAAACTTCGTCGAAAGATGTATGGTTTATGTACAAATTGAAGAAGAAGAGAAAAATGGAAAATAACACCCCTATCGCATAATATACTTTCTAACCTTTCTCATTTATAACAAAACAGTTTGAATAAATCTATTGCACTCATTTTAAACGATCCATATTTATTCAAAATAAAAAGTGATTCCGCTTAACAAGAATCACTTTTCTATTTCATGAAACCATGTTTAAAAATCTATAGCCACTAATCTTTTTAACTTGTTTTGACAACCTGGATTGATTAAAGGAAAAATGTAAACTTATCGTGAATATATTAATTATTTAAATCACATATTCCAAGGAGTGTTTATTATTAAGTTCATACATCATATAGCGACTATAGAAATTCCTGTATCTAATTTAAATAAGTCATTAGAATGGTATTCAGACATTTTGGCCTTAAAAGTCCATTTCCAAGATGACAATACTGCTATGCTCACCTTTGAATCCAAAGGTGTACCCACCATTTATCTCGTCAAAACTGCAGAACTGAATGGGCTGTCCTTTAGAAATACAAATAACAATATTGTTCATTCTGTGATTGATTTCTACACGCCACAATTAACTGATTTTTATAATTGGCTCAGAAAAAAATGTTAGTGTGGGAACACTAAACATCGATCCGAACCACGGATTTGGCGGATTTAGTTTCAGTGATCCCGATGGAAATCAGCTTAGCGTGACTAATGTTTTACACGCAGAGCAATAAAAATCAAGCTATTACTTGATACTTAGAGTAATAGCTTTCTCTTTCATAAAGGTGTTATTGATTTTTTAAAGATTATTTTTGTAAACTTTGTTGCCAATGAACAAGTGATGAGCAAAAATTGAAATTCACTCCCGGATGCGGATGCTCACCTCAATTAACCAGTCTTTTTATCAATTGATGTTATTCACAAAACTTATCTAAACACATCCATTTTTTAAATGATGACTAACTTCCTGTGAATTTATGCTGTTTCTTTAAAATTTTTCAGGACCACTGAGTAACATAGCGTAAACACTGCTATAAGTAGACCTGATCCTAAAACCATGCTTCCCAATACAAAAAAGCTTTTAGGATACGTATTTAGTACCATAGCATAGCGAGTTGTTGCCTCGATACTATCAGTAATATTCTCAGGTTTAATAAATAAACTACTTAATGAATAACTAGAGAACATAAGAAATAAACCTATAATAACTAATACAATCGATATAAGAATCAATGCTTTCATTTGTTTCATCGAATTATCCCCCTTTTTTAGCAGAAAGCTCTTAGCCACCAAAATTCCCCACCATAAATAAGAGGATAATCAGAATATACATACATATGACTATTAAGGTTAAAGTTCTAAAGATACCTTTGCCTACAATAGCAAAAATAAACCCTAATCCAAGTGCTGTATAAATAATGCTTGTATCGTATGGACCATTAATATGAAGCATGGTATTTCCCCAAAAGAGAAACCAAGCGCCAATTAATAAACATAAAAAAGCACACACACCTAATGATTTTCTTATTTGAATGGAACTCATTTCAAACCGCCTCTCCCACCGCAAACGCCCTCTTATCTTCCAATTCTACCATATTATAGATTTTTATTTCAGATAAAAAGGCGAACTTCTGATAACACATACTTTACTATTGTTAAATAATCTCATAAAAAATAGCAGCATTGCTAAAGAATCACCTTGAAAATAAGAACGTTTGTTCGTATAATTATTGTGTTAATGACATATACTAGGAAAAACAGCACAGGAGGGTTTTTTGTGACTTATCAAGACCGAAAGATGATGAAGTGGCAGGGATTTGTATTGTCAGGTATCTATATATAATC
>NZ_CABKRX010000032.1 GCF_902374955.1 Bacillus massilioanorexius | reverse complement strand
AACATTTGTTGTTACGACAGGACATTATTATATCCTTTTACCATTTTATTTGTCAATTACTTTTTTAAAATATTTTAACTGACATTATTGATAGATAGCAATTTGGATGTACCCTCATCCCTATCTATTTCGATAACTTCCCCAGTAAAAACATCTTTTTTACTATATTACCTCATCGGGAATTACAATATTACTATCTTAATATGAAAAGGTCAACCACTTTTTTAAAAAGGCTGTTTTCTAAAAGATTGTTGCTCTTTAATATATTCTGCAATAAAAAGGAGATATTTGAAACTCTACTAAATAATAAACGTCTAATTATATGAAGGAAGAGATGATATTGAAAAGATTAAAATATTTTATTGCTTTTATTGGAATAGTTTCAATTTTTATAGCAGGTTGTTCAAACTCAATAGTAAATGAAGAGAAAATTATAAAAGCTGAAAAGCGTATTGGCGACGATGATAATAAATACGAAGACTTCAAAGAAATTACTAATAATGAACAAGTTCAAAAAGTGAAAGCAATATTAGACGATATTAATTGGGAAAAGGCAAAAGTAGATATGGTACGCCCTCCTGATTACAGATTTGGATTTCAATTTAAGAATCCTAAAATAGAAGCAAAAGCGACATCCTATGAACTTTAGATAAGTCCAAACAAAGATAAAGTAGAACTCGTAATTGACGCTGAAAGTAAATATGTTCAATTAGACAAGAATAAGTCAGCAGATTTATTTGAAATGCTTACTGGCAGTATATTATCAGACCTAAATTAATAACTTGACCTCGAATTAGAGGTCTTTTATTATGCCCTTCTAAGCATTTCAATTGTTGTATGATTGGATTTTTGACACACTGAAATAAGCATCTGCTCAACATGCTTATCAAATGATAAATTCTTGCCTAATTCGAGCCAACTGAACCAATAGAGGTAATTATCGAGATAATAAGTTCCGACACCTTGAAAACGTTCCATCCATCCTTTTAAACGGTTATGGGAATTATTAACGTGTTGAATATGAAAAATACCCTTCTTCACACGCTGTTTTTGACGTTCATTAACTGTTTCGTGTACTAACCCTTTGAGTTTGGCAAACTTCTTGTAGTTAGTGGCTGTATCTGTACATAACAAGGCAGTCGGGTGAATATAATCCCCTATCACAGTGTCGATTTCTTCGGCTCTAACACGACCTGTTCCTGCTTTTCGAGCAATCATATTACCGTTTCTATCTTGTGCTACTACAACAGCAATTTTAAGGTTTGAAATCCCTCTTTTCTTGTCTTTTTCACTACGTTTTTTGGATTTTCTATGCGTGATTTCACGCTGACCTTTCAAAGACTCACGAAAGAAGGTTTCATCGCTCTCGACAATGCCTTGTAGTTGATTAAAACCAAGGCTACTTAATGCGTTTAAAATCTTGTGTCTCCAATAGAAGGCGGTAGAGATATGGATTTTAAGGCGTTTAGCAATTTTAGGGAGCGTATACCCTTCGACCATCATTTCCACATACTTCACCCATTTTTCAGGATAGCGAGAACCAGAGAATGGTGTATTCGTCATATCATTGAATGTCTTTCCGCAATCCTTACATAAATAGCGTTGTCTGGAGCGATATTTACCGTTCCGTTTAACCGAGGTGCTTCCACAATGAACACAAACCAGAAGCGAATCGAGCTTCACGAATACTTTTGAGTAGTGCTGTAATTTTATCTGGTTCTTCTGGAAACAAATCTTGTTTCATTGCATTAAATAACGCCATTTGTTCTGACTTGGTTAATTCACTAAACTATTCATACATCTTCCCACACATTTGTTCGCCTCCTTGAACCGCATTATATCAACCTTTTTATAGTGTGGTCAAGAAAGCAACAATCTATACGAAAACAGCCTATACTATAAACAATTATGAAACAAATTCGAGGCAACCATTTTACCTACTTCTACTCTCTCTATCGTCAAGTTATATTAGAATATTAATATCCTTATAACGAAACTTCTTGAACACTCTACAAAATAAAAGAAGAACCATAACTCACCACAAGTAGGCTGCATTATGATTCTTCTATATTTATCTGTAATTGATTATTTCTGCAAAACATATTCTCTTTCAACCCTCTTCCACAGCTCTTCTGTTGATGTTGTTATGGCAGTTGCTCCACCCCTTAATGCTCTTTCTACATCTTCCATTGTTTTGACAAAGCCTCCAGCTAATATAGGAAGCAACAATCGATTTGATATTTCCTTAATTGTGTCAGGCATAATTCCAGGTAGAATTTCTATATAATCCGGTTTGGTTTTTTCTAATAGAGAATAACTCTTCTCTAGTGAATAAGAATCTAGTAAAAAAATGCGTTGCACGGCGATTAATCCTTTAGCTTTTGTTTTAGTAATAACAGTCGCCCTAGTAGAAATGATGCCATATGGTTTAAACTCTTGGCATAAAAATTCGGTAGCATAGTCATCGTTTTTTAAACCTTGTATTAAATCGGCATGAATCATGATTTTTTTTTGATATTTACGAGCCCTTTCGAAGGCTTGTTTCAACTCCGAGATATGGAAATTCAAAAAAACACCATATTCAAAAGAAGAATCTAAAAAAACATCCAATGCTTTTGCATTTCTAATGGCAGGAATAATGATTTGATTATTAAAGCTCACAATTATCACCCTTTTATTGTTATAAACAATAGAAAAGACTATATTCTTTCTCAGTTCCCAAGAAATTCACTAATCCATTTCATGGCTTCTTCCTCATCTTCGCCATCAGTACTAATTTTGACTTGATCTCCTTCTTTAATACTTGCTGACATTAAACCTAGTATACTTTTGACATCATATTTACGCCTATTTACTTCAAGGTTAATATGGCACGAATAATGACGTACTTTTTTAACAAGCTCTGCCGCTGGTCTAGCATGAAGTCCATTTTCAAGAGTAACAAGAATATCTTTTTCTAACATCTCTATCCCTCCTTAGTTACTCATTTGACAATTTTATTTAATAATTTTGTTCCTTCGGCCGCAGCTAACACTTGTTCGAGCTTGCTTCCACATCCAGATTCAATAATAGCTGCGTATGCACCTTCAACGAGTGGCGCGTCTGCTATCACAATCTTTTTCTTATTGTCCATCATTTCAATCGCTATTTCTGCATTAAACAGCGCACTACCTAAATCGAATAAAATAACAACCCCATTTATGGAGTAAACAGACTCTATTGCAGCTTTGATATCTTGAAAGTCTGTTCCCATTCCATCATCATCAAACCCACCAGCAATGGCTAAAGGAACATTCGACTCAATTTGAAGAAGTAACTTTTTCAATCCCCTAACCAACTCTCTACTATGTGACAAAACGACAATTCCAACATTATTCATCCGTTATTTGCTCCCTTAAAAGCAATCGCTAATTCCTTAAAAAACAAGTAAGACGAAGCAGCCCCTGGATCAATATGCCCAATTGAGCGTTTACCTAAATAGGAAGCTCTCCCTTTTTTCGCTTCTAAGACTTTAGTTGTTTCCATTTTCTCTTTTGCCAGTGCAATAAACTCATCCCAATTAATAACAGGAGCATGTGCTTGTAAATAAGCAACAAGAGGTAGCCAAACATCTACCATTGTTTTATCTCCAAGTTGAGCTTTTCCTCTTGAAACAATTCCTTCTAAAGAAGCTGTTAAAACTTCTATTAATTCATTAACGTTAATAGATGTTTGATTGGTTAAGACAGTAGCTCCTCTTAAGAAAATCGTGCCATATAAAGGACCAGAGGCACCACCTACCTTAGTTAAAAGTGTCATTCCAACATCTTTAAATAATGAACCCATATTAGAATACGTACTAGATTCTATTTTTTTGATAACTTCCTGAAATCCTCTAGACATATTTAACCCATGATCACCATCTCCAATAGCTTGATCTAAGTCTGTCAGATAGGCTTTTTGCTGCTGTATTTGATCGTTAAGCTGTTTAATCCAATACTTTGCCTCTTGTATTCCAAACGGCATACAGATCCTCCTTTCCAATATTTTTAAACTTCGTGAAACCTCATTGTAATAGCTACAAGCCGTTCTTTTTTCACGAACATTATTGAAATCATTTCTCTCTTTCCTCTTTGCTAGATTTTATCTGTCTCGCTTTTCCCACTACAATCACACAAATTCCAACCATTTACTTCTTTTTAAAAATCAACGGTGACGTTTCACTAATTTATTTTTTAAAAGCTACTGTTGACGCTTCTGAATCTAATAAATCTATCAATTCATCATCTAATTTCAAAACTGAAATAGAGCATCCTGCCATTTCTATAGATGTCATAAACTCTCCAACCACGCTTTCATAAATGGTAATGTTTTTAGCCTTCAATATCTCCGCTACAGTTTTATGAATGATATATAGCTCCATTAAAGGAGTTGCTCCTAAGCCATTTATCAGAACGGCCACTTGACTATTATCATCAATACGTAGCTCTTCAAGAATTTTATCCATGAGCAAATTGGCTACATCTTTTGCTGTAAGTATCTCACTTCTCTCAATTCCTGGTTCTCCATGGATCCCCATACCTATTTCCATTTCTGTTTCTCCAATTGAAAACCCTGGCTTTCCGGCTGCAGGAATCGTACAAGGTGTAAGAGCAATACCCATGGATGCCGTGTTCATCACAACCTTTTCTGCTACCGCTTGAACATCTGCTAAATTAGCTCCTTTTTCAGCCAATGCTCCTGCTATTTTATGAACAAAAACAGTGCCTGCAATCCCCCTTCTTCCCGTTGTGTAAGTGGAATTTTCAACCGCAACATCATCATCAACGATTACTTTTGCCACTGAAATTCCTTCTGCTTCCGCTAATTCAGCGGCTATTTCAAAGTTCATAACATCTCCTGTATAGTTTTTTATGACCAATAACACACCATTTCCACTATCGACGGCTTTAATTGCTTCAAATACTTGATCAGGCGTAGGAGATGTAAAGACTTCACCTGCTACTGCACCGTCAAGCATTCCTTTTCCAACAAAACCAGCATGTGATGGTTCATGCCCACTCCCTCCACCACTAACAAGTGCCACTTTACCTTTTACAGGGGCATCGCTTCTTACAATTACTGATGTTTGCGGAAGTAACTTCACCTGTTTCGGATAGGCTGATACAAATCCTATTAGCATGTCTTGAACAACCTCTTCAGGTTGATTGATTAATTTTTTCATAGATATCCTCCTTTTGAACAACCTTATTTCTCTATATGCGAAGAAATGAGATTTAATTCCTATAGAAAAAAGGTTATTCTGTAAAGGAACAAACCTAAGAGGAGGCAGCTTGAATGGTGGAAAAAGATATCATTTTACAACTTGTCCAAAAAGGGATATTTAAAGAAAATGAACTATCATATAAGAAATTAGATGGGGGAACTTCTAGTCATATCGTCATCATTGAAGATATAGCCAAACAGCAATATATATTAAAGTGTAATGAATCATCGATTATACAAGAGGAAATACAATTTCTTCATTTCTATCAAGATATTTGTTATTTCCCAAAAGTTCTATATAGGGATTCCTCATTTGAATACTTTATCTACCATTTTCTGAAGGGATCTACTATTCAAGCACATAAAAATAAAAAAGCAGTCCTTGTACAACTTACAGAAAATGTCTTCAATTATTACAAACCACTTTCTACTATCAATGGCTGGGGTTGGACGAATTATCCCTGTTCTTCTTGGCATGAATTTTCACAAAATGAAGTAGCATCAGTTGAAGAAATTATCGGTTCACACTTGTTGAACTCTGAGGATATTAAACTTGTACATAATATCATGAAACGTTTAGAAAAGAAGCATTCTTTACAACAGCCTTATCTTCTACATGGTGATTGTGGTTTTCATAACTTCTTATTTATAGATGAAACAATATCTGGTGTTATCGATCCAATGCCCTTAATCGGAGATCCTCTTCACGATTTACTATTTGCTTTTTGCTCTTCACCCGCAGATTTAACTAAAGAAACGATACACTCTGTTGTTACGCATTTGTCGACTTGGGATTACGACACAAAATCGTTAAACTATCATGTTCTCATTAGTCTTTTCATTCGAATGGCTAGGTGTTCAATGCATCATCCAGATGATTTGCCTACCTATTTACTTGCTTGGTCCTATTGGAAAGAAATTATCGAACAAGACCAAAAGAATTTTTAATATTTCTCATTTAATTCTTCTCAAGTTCTTGACCTTTCCCTTAGGGCAAACCATATACTTAACCTATCAAGTCACAGGCGCAGGTGAAAATTGATGTTTTCAATAGGTGTTTTCTCAAAAATAAATAAAATTACAACTAAAACGTTACGACATTACGATGAAATTGGATTGCTTAAACCTGATCATGTTGATGATTTGATTACACTGGTTATCGCTATTACACTTCCCAGCAGCTCCCTCAGCTGCATCAAATTCTTGCACTAAAAAGTATGGGACTCTCCTTGCAACAAGTAAAAGAAGCACTTCAAAACCCGAATGCTATCGACATGTTCTTAAAATTGAAAGAGCAGGATGTGTTAAAAAGTATTAAAAATGAAGAAGAGAAGCTGTTACAAATTCGAAGTTATCGCAGTTTATTGAAAGGAGAATGTATGATGTACAATCCGATAATAAAAGAAGTGCCCGAGGTAACTGTAGCATCACTAAGACAAATCATCCCGAATTACGATGCTTTAAACGACATTTGTCCTAATATTATGGCAAAAGAAATGAGACGATTGGGTTGCGAATGCGCTGTCCCTGCCTATTGCTTTAATATATATCATGATGGAGAATGCAGAGAATCAAATATTGATGTTGAAATATGTGAAGCAGTAACAGAGATGAAAGAGGATACGGATATACTCACTTTCAAAAAGCTAGAGGCTATTCCACATGCACTTTGTGTGCTGCATAGAGGAAACTATACAACTCTCGGTATAACCTATTCCTTTGCTTTTAAATGGATTGAAGAAAATGAATATGAAGTATATGATCATCCTAGAGAATCATATATTGATGGTATTTGGAATAAACAAAAAGAAGAAGAATGGCTAACTGAAATTCAAATACCGATTAAGAAAAAAGAATAAGAAAAAACGTTACCAATCCTTTTTGGTATAGCTGTAATCTTTAGAGAAATTTACGGCAGGTTATATGTTAGACAGTTGTCTTGGTCCTAAATTATATACTTGCTTATTTTATAACGTAAATGAACCCTGCAGTTTTTTCCTGCAGGGGTTGCTTACGTTACATTAGGACATCTGAAGGCTATCCTCCATATATTGATAAAGTACTAACTCCAAAATAGCAATTGTTGAAATTCGAGATGTAATATCTAACTTATTCATTTCTATTTCATCCGTAAAAATATATAAGTTAACATCACTTAAATTTTGAATGATATTATTATCTGCTCCTGTAATAGATACTAAAAATGGACTCTGCTTTTGCTTCTTCAATTCCTGTGCAAGTTGCACAAGCTCAGCATCGTGACCATAATAGGTAAGAATAAAAACCATATCATCCTTCCCTATATGCGGAATCACAGCTTGACGATATTGATAATCTTCAGGAAATTCGACTAAAAATCCACTCGTAGTATATAAATATTTTACATAGCGAGCTACATTTTTACTTAGCCCTTTTGCAAATATAAAAATTCTTGGCTTACTGCGAAGCTTTTTTGAAATCATGTTAATCTTTGTGGGCTCTAATACACGAACAGATTCAATAATATTCTTTAAATATTCTTCTCTGTAATCCTTTTGTTCTACTACAAACGGAGAGGGTTTTACTTCTTCTTTATTGAACAGAGTAAATTTCAAAACTGTCGTGAACTCACTATATCCAGTAAATCCTAATTTTCGTACAAATCTTAGAAATGTCGTAGTCGACACAAAACATTCAGCAGCAACCTCACGAATACTTTGATTTTTTATCGTTTCCATATTTTTTACGACAAAATCGAATAATACTCGTTCATTTCTTGTCAGGGACGATAAGTTTTTACTAGAAATTTCAAAAAAATCCATGTACAGAACTCCTTTTGGATTATTCTTTTCCCCTTGTTCTTAGTCACATTACCTCAATCTTTGGGGTACATGTTGAGTTATACAATGGATATTCCCTCCACCAAGCAAAATTTCTCTTGCCCGAATTCCAACCACTTTTCGATCAGGATACAATCTTTCCAAAACCATTCTTGCATCCTCATCTTTTGGATCATCGAACAGCGGGAAAACAATTCCTCCATTTGCTGTATAGTAATTCACATAGCTAGCTGCTAAGCGATCTCCTGGTTGTCTCGGAAATGTACCATTTATCGCATCAACACCTTCGCTTTCTTCCTTCGTAATTAACACAGGTGTTGGACAATGAAGCTTGTGTATTGTTAGGCTTCTACCTTGGGCATCCTTTGTATTTCTTAATATTTCTTCACATTCCCTTGAAATACTCCATTGTGGATCATTTTGATCATCTGTCCAAGATAAGACAACTTCTCCTGGCTTAACATAATTAATAATGTTATCCACGTGACCGTTCGTTTCATCTAAATAACAGCCATGCTTTAACCAGATGACCTTTTGTACATTGAAATATTCTTTTAAAATGATTTCAATTTGCTCTTTAGACAATTGTCCATTTCTTCCTTCAGAAAGCAGGCACTCTTCTGTTGTAATAAGTGTACCTTCACCATCAACATGTACCGAACAGCCTTCTAGAATGAAATTATCTAATTGGTAATAATCAATTTTTTCTAATTCACAAATTTTTTGTGCCATTTGGTCGTCTTTATCCCAAGGAAAGTATAAACCATCCAATAAACCTCCCCATGCATTAAAGCGCCAATCTACACCACGTAATTGCCCTTCATTATTGATTAAGAAACTAGGACCATAATCTCGTATCCAAGAATCGTTATTTGACATTTCAATTAAACGAATATGCTCAGGTAGCATATTACGTGCATTTAAATATTGATTACATGAGACCAATACCGTTACAGGTTCAAATTCACTAATTGCAGTCGCTACTTCAACGAAGCATTTTTGAGCTGGTTTTCCACCTAAGCGCCAGTTATCCGATCGTTCTGGCCATATAATGTAGCATGACTCATGTTTCTCAAATTCACCCGGCATTCTATAACCATCTTTTCTCGGTGAGCTATTTCTAAGTTGCATGATTATTCTCCCTCCAAAACCAATGCATAACCACCACTTTGTCATTATAATGATACTTTTAGACTAATGAGTGGGGTTAAAAAAGAACAAACCCAACCTTAAATCTTATCTACAAGAATGGTTTATTCATCGTTTACAGGATACTTCTCTATTTCTATTTTGACTTTTTTTGGTAACGCTTTATATACCAAATCATAAGAATCTTTCAAACAAGATAAAATGAATTCTTTCGGTGCATCACTATGTTCTAATTGAATAGAAATCCAATGTGTTTTATTCATGTAATAGCCAGGTGTAATATGACTATACATATTTTGATATTCTTCATTTTGATCAGGGCGACATTTCAAGGTGATAATTTCCTCGCCTTCTTTATTATGACCAAGCATTCCAAACATTTTATTGGCAATTAGAAAACGATCTGCTTCCCATTCCGCTTTCCATTCACAAACAGCTCCTTTATACGAATGAATACTATCGACCAACCAGCTATACTTTCCTACTAGATTCATAGCTACATCTCCTTTTTATAAATAAGAATAAAGAAGGGCTTTATTGCATGTAAGGTATTTCATATACAACAGATATTCTTTATATAATACTTGTACTGTTAAGAATAGTTTATCAAAGGTATCTTTTAGAATAAACCTAAGATTAAGAATATGAAAAGAACCCAAGCTCGCATGTGGAACTCAGGCTCTTCTATTTAATCTTCCATTCCAATGTACCTTATCTTCTAAATAAAACACTCTGAATACTTGAATGATCTTTTTAGGCTCATAAAAAAATCAACACCAACTATAACAGAGCATTTTTTAAACAGTTTACAAATGAGAATGACAGCCCCAATAACTCCCTAGAGACGCCTATGCCATAGCAAGCGCTACTTTTTCAGTAATGACCGTTCCCGCTCCATTTTCAAGTAATTGACCAATATTTTCAAGAGAAGTAATAATCGCTTTTGATTGAGGACGATGTTTAACAAAATCGATTGCCGCTTCTATCTTAGGTAACATACTACCTGGAGTAAATTGATTCTCTTTGATATATTCTTCTAATTCAGCTACTGAAACTTCCTCTAATTTCTTTTGATTTGGTTTATTGTAGTTGATATATACATTATCAACACCTGTTAAAATAACAAGCATATCTGCATCTACTAATTCCGCTAATTTTTGAGAAGCAAAATCTTTATCGATTACAGCCTCTACCCCTACAAGATCTTGTCCTTCTTCAATAACAGAAACTCCGCCACCGCCAACAGAGATGGTAACCACACCATTGTTTACTAAATGATCGATTACTTGATACTCACGAATGCTAATTGGTCGGGGAGAAGCCACCACTTTTCTCCAACCACGTCCTGCATCCTCTTTGTAAATAGCTCCTGTTTTCACCATCTCACTACGTGCTTCTTCTTCTGTTAAAAATGGTCCTATCGGTTTTGTCGGATTTACAAATGCAGGATCATCCTTATCTACCACTACCTGTGTAATAATAGATACAGCATCTTTATCTATATTTCGTTTTGCTAATGCTTTGTCCATGGCATTTTGCATCCAATATCCAATACTCCCCTGTGTCATTGCCACACAACTATCCAAAGGTAATGCTGGATTTTTTTCGCTATCTGCCGCTGCTTGTTGAAGTACAAGATTTCCTACTTGTGGTCCATTTCCATGAGAAATAATTAAATCATAACCTTTTTCAATAAATTGAACTAAGTATTCTGCTGTTTGATTCAACGCTTCTTGTTGAGCTTTTGCACTAGCATCAGAGGATAAAATAGCATTTCCACCAAGAGCAACGACGATTTTTTTTCGATTGGTTGACATATATCTATTCACTCCCATTTTTATTAGATTTTTTTAGCTCTGTTAACCTAATTAACGATTACTAAAAATCAAACTAGGATTAACAGAGCCATCAGCAGGAATTTCTTTATTTTTTTATCCTAACGGAACTTGTTGCGTAATACAGTGAATATTGCCACCGCCAAGTAAAATTTCTCGTGCAGGAACACCAATTACTTCACGATCTGGATATAATTCCATTAACTTTTTGCGTGCTTCTTCATCTTTTGGATCTCCAAATAGTGGGAACACAACGCCGCCGTTAGCTGTATAGTAATTAATATAACTTGCAGCTAAACGATCACCTTCTTCTCTAGGCAGTGTACCTTCGACAGCATCTACCCCTTCACTTTCTTCCTTCGTAATTAAAATAGGAGAAGGGACATGAATTTTATGTACTTCTAATTTGCGACCTTTTGCATCTGTTGAATTGCTTAAAATGTCATAGCATTCTTTAGAAATTTCATATTGAGGATCATTTACATCATCTGTCCAAGCTAGAGCAACAACCCCAGGACGCACATAGTTTACAATGTTATCTACGTGACCATTTGTTTCATCTAAGTAAATACCTCGTTTTAACCAAATAACTTTTTCAAGGTTTAAATACTCTTTCAGTACTTGCTCAATTTGCTCTTTTGAAAGCTGAGGATTACGACCTTCAGATAATAAACATTCCTCTGTCGTAATTAATGTTCCTTCACCATCTACATGAATTGAACCACCCTCTAAAACAAAATCATTTAAACGGTATCGATCCTTCATTTCAAGCTCACATATTTTCTGAGCCACTTGATCGTCTTTATCCCATGGGAAATACAAACCATCTACAAGTCCACCCCAGGAATTGAATGACCAATCTACACCACGAACATCACCTTTATCATTGACAACAAATGTTGGGCCACTATCGCGTACCCACGAATCATCATTATCTATTTCAACCACTCGAATTTCATCTGGGAGCATATGACGAGCATTTACAAATTGTTCACTTGAAGTACCTACTGTAACTGGCTCAAATTTTGAAATAGCTTTTGCCACTTCAACGAATACTTTTTGAGCTGGTTTTCCACCAAGTCGCCAATTATCAGGACGTTCTGGCCAAATAATATAACAACCAGAATGCTTTTCGAATTCTCCTGGCATTCTGAAACCGTCTTTTTTCGATGTGCTATCAATTGTTTTCATGTTTAACCTCTCCTTTAACCTGATCTTGTGTCTCGACGCTTTGTTTACCTGCAATTTTGATGCATATTTCACCTACAATTACGGCTAAAACAGTACCAATTAGGATTGGTATTTTTTCATCTAATTCAGCTGCTGATCCATTTAAAGGTACAGCAGAGAAAATTAAAGTGATGATTAATAACACCATAGGAACATAAGTCATTAATCTTAATAAAATTGGCCCTCCAGGAACTTTAAATGGACGTTCTCTATCAGGATCAATACGACGTAATTTAAGGAATGCAGGGAACATCATGATGTAAGAAGCAAGAAGTGCCACTACATTCAGTGCAAAGAATGCCCAGAAAACATTTTCATTTGGAATTAATGGAGCTGCTACAATCAGAACGGATGCAACAATTCCATTGATAATACTTGCTCCAATTGGCATATCATTTTTTGCGCTTGTTTTCCCAAATGCTTTAGGCAAGTCATTATGACGAGCTGCATACATAGCTACGTAGTTTACTCCTAGTGCCCAAGAAATTAGATTTGCTGCAAGCGTATACATAAACATTAACCCAACAATAATGACAAACGGGTTCACTCCGCCAAGCATAATTATGAAACTATCAACTAAACCGCCAGAAGTAGAAAGCTCACTTGTAGGAATCGCTGCCCCCATACCAAAGGCTGCCAATAAATAGAATACAGCAATTAAAACACCACCATAAATAATGGCTTGTGGAATTTGTTTTTTCGGGTTTTCCATACTACTTGCAAACGAGGTAACTACTTCAAAGCCTAGGAAATTAAATAAAATAACAGAAATAAAAGATAAACTAGTTACATCAAAACTTGGCAATAATGCAGCACCAGAGAAATCATTAGCTAGACCTTTTGTAGCAGCAAAATAAATACCAATGCCACCAAGACTAAGCATAATAATTAATTTACAAAAGGCTGCGGCATTTAAAATCCATTTACTATCACTAACAGGATAGCAACTAACTAATACAACAAACCAAACGAATAATAACTGTATCGCAATCGTAATAGGTGTACTAAGATTAATTGAGAAAATTTGTGTGAATACTTCCATGAATAGAACGGCTAAGCTAGCCATCCAAAGTGGATAGTTAATCCAATATAACCAAGCAACACGAGCACCCCAACGTTTACCAAAGGCTCTTTTTACCCAATCATAAATTCCACCTTCATCATCATATGTAGTCCCAAGTTCTGCTGAAATTAATCCATAAGGCAGGAAGAAAAGTGCGAGCATAGCAATCCACCAGAAGAATTGGGATGAACCGATTGCTGCTGCTGGTGCGGCAGATTCAACAACTAAAATAACAACAACTGCCATTAATACGGCATCAAATAACCTAAATTTTTTCTTTTTCAAAACGCCCACTCCTCTTTTTAAGTGGGGGGAGGAAAGGCTATGCTTCCCCCTCCTCATCATTTTTTCAAAATATGCTTACATGACTTTATATTTAATTTAGTACTAGCTCTTTAACATTTGATTGCTTACCATCTGTTTGAGGACGATATTCAGGGTGCATAAAGTAAACAAGTAATGCACGCATTGCAGTAAGGCGATTTTCTGCTTCATCAATAACTATAGAATAATCTGCATCTAATACTTCATCAGTTACTTCTTCACCACGAGTAGCAGGTAAGCAGTGCATAAATTTCACATGAGGTGCAGCCATCTTAATCATTTCTGCATCCACTTGATATTTAGGATAGAAGATATTCATACGTTCTTCTTCTGAAAGCTCTGCTTCATATAAGCCATACCAAACATCTGTATAAATGAAATCTGCGCCAGCAAGTGCTTCTTCTGGATCTTCAGTTACTAAGCAGCTACCACCGGAGATTTTGCAGTTTTCTTCAGCAATTTTCAGGTGTTCTTCACTTAATTGGAAACCTTTTGGTCCAAAGTGTACGAAATTCATACCTAATTTTGTAGCCATGAACATTGTTGATGCACAAACTTGAGTAGCATCCCCAACAAATACGATTTTGCAATCTTCAATCTTTTTACCTTCTGGTAAATGCTCGAACATTGTGATTGCATCACCTAGCTCTTGAGTTGGATGGTTGTAATCTGACATACCGTTAATAACTGAGATTGTTGAGTTTTCAGCAAGTTCTACAACTGTTTGATGACGTTCAACACGAGCCATCATGATATCTACTAATCTAGAAAGCACTCGAGCTGTATCAGCAACTGATTCATGTCCACCCAATTGAATTTGACCTGGCGCCAAATATTGAGCATGTCCTCCTAATTGAGTCATCGCTGTTTCAAAAGATACTCTTGTACGAGTAGATGATTGTTCGAAAATCATACCTAAAGTTTTATTTTTTAATAGCTGAGGGTAATAACCATTTTTAATAGATTCTTTTATTTTTAAACCAAGCTCGATCATGTAAATAATCTCTTCTTTTGTAAAGTCCTTAGTATCGATATAATCTTTCACCATAGTATTTCACCTCATAATTTTTTGTGATTTATTGAGCATGTATATGTATTACTTGCTACAAACACAGTATAAAACACCAACAATACCTTTTGAAATAGGTTAGAGCCCTTTTGATACAGGCACAATCAAGCTGTAACGTGATACATTTTAAGTAACAAAAAAACATTTTACCAGAATAAGTTTAATATTAAAATTAGTGGGTACAGAAATCAAAATTTATTCACTGTATATCAATTAATCAAACGTTTGTTTAATTTTTACATACCTAAATGGAAAGAAATTAGCACGTTCAATGAAAATACTTCCATAAACAATAAAAAACACATGTGACTTGTTACAAAAAAGTAACGTCACATGTGTTTTTTATATGCTAAAGCGGTTCGATACTACTTTATATTTTGAATATCCAAAACAGTATCTGCAAAAAACGATATAAATTCTTTAAAGAATGGATGAGTCATAAGATTTTTTGCTCTTTCTTTTATGAATAAAGTTGATGGTTTCGAATAAATAGATACTATCTTACCTTCCAATTCTTCCATTTCTTTTAATCATGCTAGATTTTGAGAAGTAATCTTCTTCAAGCTGTTGGAAAAATTTTTGCTTAGAAAAAGAGGAAAGAAAAAATGGTACAACATATATTTTTGAGTTGGTTGGATTCAAGCAGTTAGATCCATTATTTCAGTAATCGGGAAAATTTCCGATTCGCTTTATTGGCCCATATACTCGCTTTTCTTTCTATTTTAGAGGCTTGAACAATATCTATTATAGAACCGAAAGCAAGTTTTTTAGTTGTATAACATTTTGCTACCCATACGCATAGCAGTTGGTTTTATCACATAATAGGAAAATTATTGTGAAATCAGTTTTGATAACAAGATAAAGTTACAGTCTTCCTATCCATGTCATATATCACTTTGTAGATAGAGGAGAATATTCAATATTATATTTATCACTTACTTTCTTCATTTCTTGATGATATTCTTCAACAACTTGATAATATTCTTCCATTTTTTCAACCGATTTTTCTCTTAATGAATCATCTTTCTTATCCTGAGCTTCTTTTTCCAAAACTAGAGATTCATGAAAAACATTTATAGCTAAGACCATCTTCTCGTTTGCTTTGTTTAATTCCTTCAACTTAGGTTTCAAGTCTTTAGCCGCTGATACCGCTTTTTCATGAGCCGGAATTGTCTTATTTACTAATTCTTTATAAAAAGTTTCCTCATCTGTATAGTTTTCTCCAGATACTTTTCCTAATGATTCAATAGCCTCTAACTCATAATCAGATACTTTTTTAATATCTTCATTAATATAACTTGTTATAATTTGTTGCTTTTCTTTATTAGAAAGCTCATTCAAATTATTATTACTACTCTCCTCTAATGTTCCATTTTTCTCTTTGTTATTAGAAGAATCATTACATCCCGTTAAAATAATGAAAAGCACAATAATTAAGTAACTAAAGTGTCTCACTTTCTTTCCATCCCTTCTTTGCTGTCATGTTTACTTAACTCGAATATAATTTTTCTATTTACGTTTTATTAAATTCGAATCTCCTTTAATAAAAGCATCTCTTCTATTCATATATCGATTTTTTTGCATTTTCTTTGTTATAAGCATTAAAGGAATCGTCATAATAAGTGTCACTAATCTATACCATCCAACAAAAAAAGCTAATATAACATCAGCAATTGTTGCAAATAGAAACACTGAGTATACAGCTAATAACAAAATGGTGAAATATTGCAATTGCATAACTCTAGCTTTTTCTTTTGAGGATTTGAGATTATATTTCATTTCTTTTAAATGGTACCATTCCCTTTTTCCAATGATGTATGGTTCAACTAACCAATTAATAATCTTCTTCATTAGAAACTTCCTCATCAAAAAGTTCACACAATTTATCTCTCATTGCCTTTTCACCATCTGTTTCTAGTCCTTTGAAAATAATTTCATCTATTTGTAAATGATTAAAAAAAACATTGGATTCTTCAGAGATATGGCCTTGAGGATAAGGACATGCAACATAATCCCATATTTCTTCATTTGATGATTGTCTTTGCTTTCTTCCATATACCATGAGTGGTTGTGAAATAAAGTCCACTAGTAACACTGAACCTATTGGCAGCAAACTACTCCCTTTACTTATTGACATTGACTTTATTTCATCTAACATTTAACATATCCCCTATCTCTAATGAAGTTTAATTTTATTCTTCTTTTTCAACACCAAGACCAACTTTTGCACCTAATAAGAATCTTAGATCAACGACCATCTCTTTTCCAAATTTGATTTCTCCACCAATTCCAACTGCAGATCCACCAACAGTAGCTTTAATATTGTAATCCGTAAATGGTATTCCAAAAATTCCACTGACTTCGCCTTCAGCAATCGCTGCCTTAGCTGAAGCACCTATAGAAGCATTATCCACTCCTATATACGCTTTGGCACTTGCTATATTTCCTTGTGCCTCTACACCTCTTGCAATACCAGGTATATCTTTATCTAATACTACTCTAGTTTTTGCATTTAAAGCCGTTGCACTTGCTTGTGCCAATGGTAAAACATTTTCACCACCTATAGTAGCTTGAACTTCTCCCTTTAGAATATCTTGATTAAAGGAAGTATCCACATATTTTGTATCATGCTTAAAACCTACACTAATTCCGGCAAAACTACTTTTTCCACCTATTTGTTTCTTACCTGACCAATCGTTTTCAATTCTCCCTGTTCCACCATAAAAAGTCATTCCACCTATTTGTGCAGTATCACCAGCTAAAAATGTTATTTTCTCTTTCTTCTCTGATGGTAACCCAAAGTGGAAAAATATCGGGTCAGTAAACCCTAGTTCATAATACAATTGATTTTTCGAAAGGAGCTTAATCTTCTCTTCAGCATTTAAGGGAGAGTTGATTAATAAAAAAGCATCAAACTCTTTCAATTGGTTAGTAGAATAATTATTTATAGACAATTGACCATTTGTTATTCTCGTATCCATTTCATTAATATAAAGATTAAGGTATGTAAGCTCATTCTTTAAACTACTTAAAGAATGAATTACTTGCGAGTCGAGATTTCCTAGTTTTTCAACAGTATTGTCACTATATTGGTTAACTTGTTGTGCTCGATATCCAAATTCCGAATAATCAATGTTCGGTAAATGAACGATATCTTTAACACTCTCAATTAATCCATTTGCTTCACCAGCTAATTCTATTGTAGTTTTTGTAATTCTATTTATTTGATTTGGTATATCATTTACTAAAAATGATTCTCTAATAAAACCTTCACTACTAATCTCTAATCGCTGTACTTCCTCTTGACATTCAACTAATTTTTCTTTGAAACTATCTAAAGTAGCCTTACACTTATTAAGGAACGTCTGATGACAGTCTTCATAAAATGCCTTAATAGCTTCTGCCCCACTACCTTTAAATGAATCAAGTAATATTAATTCTTTAATCGCTTTTTCAATAACAAGGATAGAATGTTTCTTTTCTTCAATAGAATGAGTTAATGTGTCCATTCCAATTTCTAAATCATCCACGTCTAAAATTTTCACCTAAATTCACATCCTATAATCAAGAATTATTTATCATAGAATTTGCAAGACTTTCATCTGAAGCCTTCATCATCTTTATAGAATTACTCGTCATCTCTTCATTTTTCATCAGTAGTGCCTGATAATTTTTTAATACTAATTCTAATTGTTTGTTGATTTCTTCTATCTCTGTGACAAGATTCAGCTTATTATGATCTGCAATTGATTTAGGCAAATCGGTTTTAAATGAAATAATAGATGATTTAATATTAGAAAGAACTTTTTCAATATCCTTATAATTAATAAGAATCTCCTTCAAATGCATCACTTCTTTACAGTTATTTTGCAAATCATTTCCACATACACAAATATCCATTTATTCACAAAATAACTATAAAACACAAAATATTCAATCCTAATATTTCAATTAGAACTAAAATAAGGAATTCGAACTACCTCTCTTTACCTTTTTTCATAGATAAAAGAAACAAATCGCAACTTTCTTTTGATAAACGATATTCAAAGATAAAACACCTTTAGTGGAATAGGAAATTCCAATTAAAGGTGTTTTTTAATACTCAAAAATATTCATGAGTTTACTCCATAAAAGACTAATAAACAAATATCATTTAATGATTCATCTCACGAATTTTGTATTTCCCATTTCACTGCATAAAAGGTTACATTACCATTTTTGGCAAAGAAACGAATGCCATCATCTTTAGCATCAGGGAAGATTCGTGAAGTAAACACTTCTTCTCCATCATTGATAAAAATTTCCACTGAAGAATAATCTACAAACACATGAAATTTTATCATTTCGGCCGCAAAGCTACAAGCTCTAGTTGTACCATATTCCGTACCTACTTCTTCACCTGACTGACCTCGGTCTAAAATGATTTTTTTCTCATTTCTATTATAGGCAATGACCGTTTTATTCTTCTCCCCTGCTCGTATTTCCAATCCGAAAGAAGCAGCGTCTTCACTTGTCATTTCGCACACCATTTCATAAACAGTACCTGAAAACGAACTAAATGATTGCGCATCATCACAAATCGTTCCGCTCACTTCTTGTTTTTTACCACGTAATTGTTCTAACTCCCTTACTGGCTTTTGAATGAGTTTGTTATTTTGAATGGTAATCTCTCTTGGTATGGTTAAGCAATGTGCCCACCCATTAGAATCAGTTGGATAAGCTATTTCCGGCAAACCCATCCAACCAACAAGAATTCGGCGTCCTTCTAAGTCAGTTGTTGTTTGTGGCGCATAGAAATCAAAGCCTCGGTCTAATTCATGGAACTCTCCGTGAGAAAAAGTTCGATGAGGTAATGGTAATGGCTCACCAATTAAATAACCAGATTGATAAATATTCTGATAGCAATCTCCTGAAGCATCTAGCCCTTGTGGTGAAAAAATAAACACTCCTTTACCATCTAACTCCATATAATCTGGGCATTCCCACATAAATCCAAAATCTTTTAACGTCGTTTCTAATTCCCCTTCCAACTTCCATTCTTTCAAATCGGTAGAACTATAAAGGACAGCACATCCTGTTTCATTTTCTCTTTGTGCCCCAATAACCATATAAAAGATCTCTCCATGCTTCCAAACTTTCGGATCACGAAAATGATCTGTATATCCAGCAGGTACTGATTCAACAACAGCTTTTTCTTGTTTTTCTACTCGTAAATCTTTATCCATAATAGCTAAGGCTTGATATGGATAACGCACCCAATTATCATCACGAACATTTCCTGTATACAATAAATGAAGCTTGTCTTCGTGCACAATTCCACTACCAGAATAAGCACCATGACTATCATAATAATGACCCGGCTCAATACCTACTCCTTGATTTTGCCAATGAACTAAATCTTTGGATGTTGTATGGTACCAATATTTCAAGCCATGAACTGGACCTAACGGAAACCATTGATAAAACAAGTGATACTCCCCGTTATAATAGGAAAATCCATTTGGATCATTTAACAATCCTGTTGTTGGTTGAATATGATAGTGCTGTCTCCATGGACATTGATTTACTTTATTCTCTAATTCTTTTATTTCAATTGGGCTAGCATCTGAAAGACGACGATAGCGTTTCTCTCTAGTCCATTCCATACACGTCTTCTCCTTTAAAAATGAACGAAGGGAAATCACCGTTCGATTCCCCATTGTTCATACTATTATGCAGCTTTATTATTTTTTGCTTGTTTTATTGCATCACGTTTACCTAAGAAAATTGTTACTGCAAAGGCTACACCAATACTGATAGCCATACAGATGATATAATAGAAAATTTTGTTAGGAGCAATCGAAATAATTCCTGGTAGTCCAGCGGCACCTAGAGCGATTGCTTTGACTTTAAATAATGAAATGAAGGCTGCTCCAGCACCAGAACCGATAATAGCTCCGATAAATGGATAACGTAACTTTAAGTTAACACCAAACATGGCTGATTCTGTAATACCTAAAAGTGCGGAAATACCTGCTGCAGAAGCAACACCTTTCATTTTCGCATCTCTTATTAACAATAGCGCCGCTAAAGTTGCGCCACCTTGAGCAACGTTTGACATTGCTGCTACTGGGAAGATAAATGAACCTCCTGTTTTCGCAATATCTGCAATTAATTGCGTTTCTACAGCAATAAAACTATGATGCATACCTGTAATGACAATTGGAGCGTACAATAAACCGAAGATTGCTCCGCCAATAACACCAGTCGTGTCATACAACCAAACAAGTCCATCTGTTAATAAATTACCTGCTCCACGAGTTAGTGGACCAACAAACATGAACGTAAGCACTCCTGTTACAAAAATAGCAACAAGTGGAGTAATTAAATTATCAAGGAATGATGGCACTCTCTTACGTAAAAATAATTCGATTTTCGCTAAGATGAAAGATGAAACTAAAACTGGTAGAACTGTTCCTTGGTATCCTACCTTTTCAATCTCAACACCAAATATTTTCCATACTGGCACCTCATTGTTAGCTACTGCATCTGCATAGTTATAACCATTTAACAAATCAGGGTGTACCATTAACATACCTAATGCAGCACCCAGATAAGGATTTCCTCCAAATCTTTTGGCTGCAGAGAAACCTATAAGAACTGGTAAGAACACAAATGCTGCATTTGCAAATGTATTAATCAGTGCGGCTAAGTCAGCCATTTGCGGATATGCTTCAATGATTGATTTTCCTTCAATGAAGAAATCTTGTGCTGTCAATAAGTTGTTTAAACCCATTAGTAAACCACCTGCAACGATAGCAGGAATAATTGGAACAAAAATATCTGAAAGCATTTTAACGAATTGTTGTAGTGGATTCATCTTCTTGTTACCAACAGAACTAACTTCTTTTGTAGACATTTCCGATAATCCTGTTAGTTCAGCAAGTTGTTGATACACTAGATTTACAGTTCCAGCACCGATAATAATTTGAAACTGACCACCAGTTGAAAAAGTACCTTTTACTGCATCAATCGCATCAAGCTTTGATTGATCAATAATAGATTCATCATTTATAACTAAACGGAGTCTTGTAGAACAGTGTGCTGCAGCTGCAACATTTTCTTTTCCACCTAGAGCTACGAGAATTTCTTCTGCAATCTTTCTATGATTCATTTTCTGTTCACCTTCTTCTTTGTATTGGAACCGGTTCCTAATTTGTATAAAAAAATCTAATAGAAACCTCTATCGTTTCTAGAACAATTTTGGAACCGGTTCCTATCAGATTATAAATGCTTTATTTTTTCATGTCAACGCTTTCACGATGAATAATATCATATTTCAATGTGGTTATTTTTGGAATTTCTTCTTGGTTTATTAGTTTTACTATATTTTGAGCTGCTATTTTTCCACCGTCTTTATAGCGAAACTTCACAGTTGTAATTTCCGGATTAGTGAACTCTGTCATACTATAGCCACCAAATCCAGTAATAGAAATATCTTGAGGAACACGCAATCCATTTTTTTGCAAGGCTTTTAATGCACCGAATGCAATATTGTCAGTTGCACAAACAATTAAGGTAGGCACAAAATCTTTGAGCATTTCTTCAACCTTCTCAACAGCATCTTCAATTTTAAAACTTGTCTCAAAATACCTTACCGTACAATCTGGGATCTCATCAGCAGCTTTTTTAAACCCTTCTTTTCGTTTGATTCCAACTGCAATATCTTTTTCAGTTACACCGAGATAGGCAATTTTCCTATGCCCCATTTTCAGTACTTCTTGTCCCAATTGATATGCTGCTCCGATATCATTATGAATCACACTATACATTTGCTCTTGTTGCTGCCCTACAATAACAATCGGAATATCCGCTTGATTAACCGTCTCTATGTGTTCCTCTGTAATTACTGTAGCTAATAATATGATGCCCGCGACTCTTTGTTTTTGTAATGTATTTAGATTTTCTAGTTCACGCTGAACATTTTGACTTGTATTAGATATAAGTACCTGATAATCTAGGTCTCGCAACTGTTCATCAATTCCGATTAAGGTTTGATTAGTTGCAAAAGAATCTAAGCGAGGTACAATCGTTCCAATTATTTTTGTTTGCTTTGCTTTTAAACTTTGAGCAAAACGATTAGGTGAGTAACCTGTTTCCAGTATAACTTCTTCGATTCTTTTACTCGTTTCTTTGCTGACAGAACCGCCATTTAAATAACGGGAAACTGTACTTTTTGCAAATCCAGCAATTCTTGCAATATCTGCAATTGTCGTTGCCATTTTCTCGCTCCTTATTATGACTAATTAATAAAATGATTATACATGAAAGAATGATGAAAAAGCACCATCAGTAAGCAAATAGACAAATCAACCATTTTTCATTTTATTCGTTTTAAACAATAATATAAAAACGTAAGGGCATTTGAAAAAGGCTATATTTCACCTAAACATTCAACACCTCCAGAAAATATCTCGCTTTATCTATATAAGACAGACTTATCTTCGCTTTGATTCTAATTCCAGTGAATAATGAAATCTTTATATTAACTACCTAGTGGATTATTTAATAACTAATCAAAAATCCCTCGCCATTTCTTCATATGAGAATGACGAGGGATTTCCTTATTAGATATAGGCTATTTTATCCTAATTATCTTATATTTTTTTAACAAATTCAGATTTTAACTTCATAGCTCCGAAACCATCTATTTTACAATCAATATCATGATCTCCATCTACTAAGCGAATGCTTTTCACTTTTGTACCTTGTTTTAAAACAGATGAACTGCCTTTGACTTTAAGATCTTTAATAACAGTTACTGCATCTCCGTCATTCAGCACATTTCCATTTGCATCTTTTACTACTTTTTGATCTTCATTATTTTCATTTTCTGATTCTAAATTCCATTCGTATGCACATTCTGGACACACGAAAAGACTTCCGTCTTCGTACGTATATTCTGAATTACATTTAGGGCAATTTGGCACATTAGACATAAACATTTTCCTCCAATTATCATCAATCGTTCTTATATTTATAAACGATTAATTTTTTTAATATAATATTACATTTAAAAGAAGTTTCTTATCAGCTTATATATTGGCACAGTCTTCTCTGATTGACAACCCTTCATTCCATACTCATATACTTCTCACTTTATTATCTCTATATAACAAAATACATTTAAGATGTCTTTTAAAATGAAACATGTTCCCTAAATCTTAGAAAGCCACTATACAACAACTAATTTTTATGCCTTCTATACTTATTACCTTAACATGTGCTGAAATGATTAAAATTACAATACCGAATACGATTAACATGACATGCTCCAATTTGAATAATGAACAGGCTGTTTTCGTATATTTTGTTGCCTATGAACAAGTAGTGAATATAAAAACTTAAAAAAACCTTCAAACATATTTAATCAAACGATTGATTAATGCCGTTTGAAGGCTATTTAATGAAAATTGCTTATTGTTTTACAGTATATTTTTTAACGGCCGGCAATATCTCCGTAGCTATTAATTCAATATTTTTCATAATCTTATCAAAAGGCACACCACCAAAATCTATTTGTGCCATAAAGCGTTGTTGACCATATAATTCATACTGATAGATCATTTTTTCTATGATTTGTTGTGGGCTTCCCACCATTAATGCTTCGCGATAATCTGTAGACTGATCAAATTGTTGCTTAGGATAGCCGCCACCACGAAGAGCCAACATGCCAGAATGAAGATGTGGATAATACTCTTGAAGTGCATCTTGTGAATTTTCTGCTGTATAAAATAAACTCGTCGTCGCAAGTGGCAAAGCTTTCGGATCGAAGCCACTTCGTTCTGCTGCTTCACGATAAGCATCTACAGATATCTTAAAATTAATCGCCGGTCCACCCAATGTTGTAAGCATCATTGGCACACCCGCGTATCCAGCTTTTATTGCACTAGCTGGAGGACCTCCTACCGCTCTCCAAATAGGCATATTTCCATTCCATGGCTTCGGTATGATATTTGCGTTTTTTAATGTTGCTCGGAAGTTCCCTTCCCATGTCACAGGTTCCCCTTTATTTATTTGTATAAGAAGATCCATTTTCTCCTCAAATAACTCTTCATAATTATTTACGTCATATCCCAGCAAACTATATGCCCCTACCCTCGAACCACGACCTGCTACAATTTCCGCTCGTCCTTTTGAAATCAAATCAATAGTTGCAAAATCTTCGTACACCCGAACTGGATCAGACGTACTCAATACAGTTGCCGAGCTAGCAATTTTAATATTTTTAGTCGCCTGTGCAATTGCACCCAAAATAACAGTATGTGCCTGAGTGGTAAAATGAGTCTGATGACTTTCACCTACCGCAAATACATCTAACCCTGCTTCATCCGCTAGTTTGCTTGCCTCTATTAATTCACGAATTCGTTGTCCAGCACTTATCTTTGAACCGTTATGAGGGTTCAGTAAATGATCACCAATAGAATATAAACCAAATTCCATTCCTTTTTTTATATCGATTCGATATTGTTCCATATTCATTCTCCCCTTTATTTCATATTGATCTGGCGCTAGTAGCACTATAAAACTCAATTACTTCACTTTGAACTTCTCCCATCAATCCCATTTTAATTAGTCTAATGGCTTCAATTTTGATTCAATTTCAGCTCGTCTTTTTTCTAAAAACGGCGGCAGATCTAACTGTTTACCTAACTTTTCAATGGTCGAATCCGCTGTAAACCCAGGTCCATCCGTTGCAATTTCAAATAATATTCCATTTGATTCACGGAAATAGATACTTTGAAAATAATAACGGTTCACAATCCCCGATGACTGGAAGCCTCTTTCGTTTATTTTTTGATCCCAATAGATTAGCTCAGCTTCATCACTTACTCGAATGGCTAAATGATGAATACTTCCTCTTCCTGGCTTTTCACTTGGTCCTTCTTTCTGTTTAACAATAATTTCTCCAAATAATTGCTCCGATTGCGCCTGGTAAATCACCTCATCATCTGTACGACTTACTTCTATATAACCAAGTAAATCCTTCAAGGTATTTGCTAAACGATCTACATAACGAACGGTTATTTCAATCGGTCCTAATCCTAAGATGCAGTGCTTTTCTTCCACTTTAGAATCTGTCCAAACAGACCAA
Source organism: Bacillus massilioanorexius (assembly GCF_902374955.1). Taxonomy (GTDB): domain Bacteria; phylum Bacillota; class Bacilli; order Bacillales; family DSM-1321; genus Bacillus_AD; species Bacillus_AD massilioanorexius. Next base: position 13,751 of record NZ_CABKRX010000032.1, on the reverse strand, counting down.
TGCTCTGGTACTTTTTCATTATTGTTATTTATTAATACCAATCTTAAACCTTCTGAATCCTCAAAATGCAAAGCATCTCTTCCGGCATATGTGGTAATCTCTCCATGCTCTACATCAAATAACTCTAAACGTTTTTTCCAATAAACAAGACTCTCAAATGACGGAACCAGTAACCCAATTCATGTAATAGCATTTGTACCCTGTTTCGTTCTTCCCACAATCGGCATTTCAAAAAATGATAACTCTGTACCTGGACCACCAATTAAATCTCCATAAAACAAATGGTACATAGAGGGATCATCTTGATTAACTGTCATTTTCACTCTCCGTAAACCTAATATTTTTTGATAAAACAGGTTATTTTGTTGTGCATTTTTTGTAATCATTGATACATGATGGTGCCCTAAAAATGGATGCATATTATCTCTCCTTTTTAACTTAACTAGTCAAATGATATGATAAAAAAATTAATCTACCGGTACCTCTTTCTTTTGGCTATGTTTATGAACACGAGTGATTAATGTATATAAAGTTTTTTGTTCCTCTGCACTTAACACATCGTCAAAGAACGATGATTGAAATGCTAGTTGTTCAGGCATTACTTTTTCTAATAAGGTTTCTGCTTTTTCCGTTAGACTAATCCTTTTCGTTTTCCAATCCTGCTTCCGTACTATATAACCCTCTTTTTCAAGCCGTACTAGCATACGTGATATTCCACCTTGTGTAACTGTCACCTTTTCAGCAAGTTCCATTTGTGTAAGCGGCTGATAAACACTAATTTGTACAAGTACATCAAATTGAGCAGTAGTTAAATCAAAACGCTTTAAAAAATCATTCGACATTTGATTACTTTGATTTGTAAATCGCATTAATCTTAACCATATTAATGAGCCCATAGTATTATCATGCATAGGAATCCCTCTCATCTTCAATATTCTTACTATCACTTTACTAATCAAATGATAAAAACACAACACATATGCTCGGAAATATTAGTAATTTCAAATTACACATATTGTGATTATATTCACAATATATTTCATATTTTATGTGCGTTATTTCACATTTACTTATTTTGAAATAGCTAAAAAGTCGCAGAACGTCAATGTTTATGCATTCGTAAAGTGAGATTTTCGTTCTTAATGTTCACATTTTTATCATAAAAGTCAAAAAAATAAATAATATGTGTATATTCTGAGACAGATTTCTTTCTTTTTTTTTGATTTAGTTTTAGACTAAATATGGGGATTCAAAAGGGAGAAATTAGTTATGATCATACTAAAATCTCTGATCCAAAAATCATAATTACGGTAAAAGTCATACGATGGTTATACCATCACTGCGGATATTTTAACGTTAAATGTTTTAGCACTAAAATATCCGACATTATTATAACTTTAAATAAAGGGGATGTTTTTTTATGGGACGTTTAGAAAACAAAATTGCAATTATTACTGGTGGAGCATCTGGTATGGGAGCTGCAATGGCTAAATTATTCGCTGGTGAAGGTGCTACAGTTATCGCTGCTGATATTAACGAAGAAAACTTAGCAAAAATCGCAGAATTAGACAATGTTGAAGGAATGAAATTAGATGTTTCTTCTGATGAAAATTGGGCTGAATTAACAAAAGCTGTTGTAGATAAATACGGTCGTATTGATATCTTAATTAACAATGCAGGTATTTCTTCTGAAAAAACACCTGATCAAATAACTGATGCTGATTGGGCAATTATGCACAAAATCAATTCATTTGGTCCATTCCTAGGCATTAAACATGTTTCTAAATATATGAAAGAAGCTGGTAAAGGTTCTATCGTAAACACTTCTTCATACACTGCAATCATCGGTTCTGGTTTCAACCACTATTCTGCATCAAAAGGTTCTTTACGCGCTATTGCTCGTGCCGCTGCAGCAGAATTAGGTAGCTTCAACATTCGTGTTAATACAGTTTTCCCTGGTGTAATTGAAACACCTATGACTGCTAAATTAACAGAATACAAAGGAGCTATGGAAATGCTTGTTAAAGCTACTCCAATGCAACGTCTTGGTAAAGCAGAAGAAGTAGCTAACGCTATTCTATTCTTTGCATCTGATGAAGCTTCTTATATCACAGGTGGAGAACTTGTAATCGACGGTGGATACTCTGCACGTTAATCTCATTTAAATCTAATTAAAAGGGCCTCTGAAAAGTGATTTTTATTACTTTTCAGAGGCCCTTCGCTTTATGTGATCTCCATTTTATGGACTGTTTGCTATAAAGTGTACTTTTACTTTCTAAAAAAGCTGATGTTACCTGCTTTGTCCTGTGCATCGCTTCATTTTACTTTTTTTGAGATAAGAAAGAGTATGAAACTTACATAAAGTATTTATTTATCAAACTTCACTAAAAACCACCAATCTAAAAAACAACCATTCGTATAAACAATGAAGCTATTTCTCTTTAAGCACCAAATTAATGCCTTATTATATTATTTGTTAAAATAATCTAGAAAGTCTTTTATTAATTCCCAAATACATACCTAGATTAACTGGACGGAGATGAATAGTGTTGGATCTATTAATGGTTGTATTGCCAGCTTTTATGATTTTTTTGGCCGGATATATCGGTCAAAAAATGCTAGATTTTGATATTCAATCGATATCGAAAGTTTCTCTGTATATCATGTCACCTTTCTTAGCATTTCGTACATTTTATGTAAATGAATTAACAGCTGAATATTTCTATATCATATTATTTTGCCTAATTCTTTGCTTTATATTAATGATTATTGTTTGGATTACCGCTATTTTCACAAAAGCAACTAAACAACAATTGTCTGCAATGATGCTCGGAGGAGCATTCATGAACAGCGGGAACTATGGGGCACCCATTGTTTTATTTGCACTAGGAAAAATCGGCTTTGATTATGCTGTCATTATGATGGTCTTTCAATCTTTTCTAATGAATACAATAGGTCTCTTTTTCGCTTCACTTGGAGGTGAAGATGAAGCCTCTATAAAAGAATCCTTCCAGAAAGTAATACGAATGCCCGTTATTCACGGAGCTATCGCAGGAATCATTCTTCAATTATTATCTATACATATACCAAAACCATTTATGGAAGCTATTTCTTTAATTGCCGACGCATCCATTCCAACGGTTATGTTAGTTCTTGGAATGCAATTAGCTGTCATTGCCAATAAACGAGTAGCCTACCGCTTTGTATCATGGGTTACTTTCATTCGGATGGTTATATCGCCTATAATAGCTATTTTTATCGTTTCATTTTTGCCAATATCGACGCTATTAAAGGATGTATTAATCATACAGGCAGCAATGCCCGCAGCTGCCAACACAACAATGTTTGCCATCCAATTCGGAACGGAGCCTGATCTCGTTTCCTTTACTACATTGATTACGACTCTCTTAAGTATTATTACTATTCCCATTGTCCTATTTTATTTAGGAGTGTAATAGTTTCGGAAAGATATACAACATCGTAAGAAAAGTAAGAGCGTGTAAAATGAGAAAGAATCATTTTCACACGCTCTTTTATTATTTATCTATAATAAATTGACTAGCCATTCGATGAAGATCTTGTGACGTTTGACTTAAATCTCGAACAAGATTGCTTAATGATTGAATAGATGCATGTATTTCTTGGCTCGATGCCGATACTTCTTCAACACTTGCAGCATTTTCTTCTGAAATAGATGCTACTTCCATTATGGCATCATTAATATCTGTTTCCTTTTTTGAAACAATCGAGAGCTGGTCATGCATATCTTGTGCTAATTCATTCATAAGAGATAAAGAACCAGATATGTTATTGAACGTATCACCTGTTTGAATTAAATTCATTCTACCATTTCTCACTTTATCTAATCCTGTCTCTAAAATATTTACCATTTTCAAAGAATTACTTGTAACTATTTTTACAATGGCATCTATATCTTTTACAGAGTTAGATACTTCTTTCGCTAAATTTCCAACTTCTCCTGCAACAACTGCAAAACCTTTACCGTGCTCTCCTGCTCGTGCTGCCTCAATACTTGCATTTAGTGACAATAAATTTGTTTGATCAGCAATACCACTAATAAATGAAACAAGTGATGAAACTTTCTTATTTTCTTCATTTAATATTTTCACTTGCTCAACAGAGCTCGTGATAATTTGATAGATTTCTTCCATCTCGTCCTTAGAATCATTCATTAATTGCGTACCTGAATTAGACTCTTCTAGTAACTGGTGTGTTGCTTCGACAATGGCATTACCTTGCAAAGTCGTTTGTTGATATAGATTAGAAAATTCAATCATATGCTCATTTAAGTTCGCCGCTAGTTGTGCTTCTGATTCGGTAGCAGAAGCCATTTCTTCCATAGTAGTAGATACTTGTTGAGTACCTTCACTTACTTCATTAGACGATTGACTTAAATACGTACCTTTGTCATTCAGCGTAACGGCAATAGTCTGTATCTTTCCTATTAAAAGCTCCATGGTCTCTGTCATTCTCTTTGTAGATTGATACAGATTTCCAATTTCATTGTTCGCTTTTATATCCAACTCATTTAACAATTTGTTTGCTTCCGCTAAATCCCCATCTGTAATAGTTTGCGTTACTTTCATAAGATGTTTAAGAGGATTCATTTTTTTATTGAGGAAGAAATACAAAGCAATTAATAGAAGCGCTGATAGAATGATAATAATAGAAATTACAATAGGTAACCCTTTACTTAGCACTTGTTTTTGAACATCTTTAACCAAGTTTGCATCAACATCCATCCCTAATACCCCAATCACTTCACCATTACTATTTTTAATCGGAGCAAACGAGGATATGTAATCTCCAAACTCTTCATCTTTAGTTAAATCACTACTCGTTAACTTTCCTTGAAAAGCCGGTTCAGCATCTCTATACGTCGTTCCTGTTACCTCTGAACCGATAGGACTTGGATCATCTCTACCATCGATCATCATTTTTAGTTTTTTATTTTCAGCATCTAATATATAGACATACAATGAACCTGTGCTTTTTCTAACATGATTTAATTCATCTACTAAATCTTGATATAATGAATTATCAGTTGGATTTTGAAGAAACTCCTCATATTTCTTTATATTTAACTCAGAAGTAACACGTTCAGCATTTACTTCCCCATTTTTTTGGTAGGTTCCAATAATAGAATCCTTCGAATTCAAATACAAAATCGTAATATTGCTAATTAATAATATACAAACGATAATTATTAAGACATTTAAAATGGATTTCTTTAAGCTTTTCTGTTTCATAAATTCATACCTACTCCATTCCAAGTGATTCCCCTAATTACTAGTTCTAGTTCTCTTCCATCAAACTAAGCTCATATGAATTTAGACAAAGTATATACATATACATAAATTATTTTAATATAATAATTGAAATAATTATATAATTATTTCAATTTTATTAATAAACGTTCAGATTTTCACTTAAATAATTTGTCAGAGTGAAGATAATAAATCTATTCTTTTATATAGAAGGCAGTGTTAATTTAATCGATGTTAAAGTCTTAAACCACCGTTTTTGTTATTTAAAAAGTATTAGTCATCTATTGCAAAGGGATATAGAAGAAAGAGAGTGTTTCAATTGTTAAGACTTTTTCTATTATCAAAATCCCATATAAAATAAACGAGCAACCTTCAAGTTGCTCGTTTATCTTTGTTCATTATGATTCTAGATGTTGTGATTGACCCTGTGCTGCATTGTTAGCTCCGCTCTTCTCATTTTTATGATTTATTTCTTCTGCTATGTTTGAAGTTCGAAGCGGTATCTCTTTTAAAAAGAATACTAGTAAAAAGGCAACCACTAAAACAATTGTACCTGTCAAGAATACGGTTGATAATGTTTGTGATAAAGCATCACGAATATTATCAATCATTTGCGCAAATATTGGTTGAATCTCCGCCGGTAAGCTCGCTTGTGTTTTTTCAAGTAACGGTTTATTCATCAATGCTTGTGGATTAGCAAAAGCAACCATCTGCTCTGCAATTTTCGGATCTACCTTCGAAAAGTCAGGAGCGGAAGCAGATTGCATAGCCTCTTTTAAATGCGTGCTTAAATTGTTGGACATGACTGTTCCCATCACAGCAACACCAATCGTACCACCTAAGTTTCGAAAAAGTTGAGAGGACGCTGTTACTACCCCTAGCTCTTTATGTGACACGGCATTTTGTGTTGCTAATGAGAAAACCGGCATTCCTAGTCCCAAACCAAACCCGAAAACAATCATACTTAGTACAGCCATGAAAACATTATTCATGAAAATCATAATGGCCATACCCACAATCATGATAGGAACTCCAATTAGAGCGTAGCGCTTATATTTTCCTGACTTAGCCATTAATTGACCGGTCACTGCACTTGCTACAACCATTACGATAGACATTGGCATTGTTACATAACCAGCATATGTTGGCGAAATGCCTAGCACACCTTGAACAAAAAACGAAATATAAATCATAGCACCCATCATACCAAAATTCATGATAAAGCCTATTAAGTTCGAAATCGTTACAATATTATTCTTAAATAAATGCAGTGGTAAAAGAGGATCTTTTACCTTTGATTCTACAAAAACAAAGATAGCTGCAGATACAATAGAACCCGATATTAACCCAATGATTTGTGGAGAACCCCAATCGTACTCTGTGCCAGCCCAAGAGAAGGCAAGTAATAATGGTACAATGGTGGTCGTAATAAACAATGAACCAAGATAATCGATTGTCTGACCAATTCCACGCTCCACTTTTGGAAACAATACTAAAATCATTCCAAAGGCTACAAAACCTATCGGTAAGAAAATCCAGAATAACCAATGCCAATCTAAATGATCTACTAAATAGCCCCCCAATAAAGGTCCAAGAACACTTGAGAAGCCAAATACTGCCGACATTAGACCCATCCATTTACCACGTTCACGAGGAGCAAACAGATCTCCTACAGCAGTAAAAGCAGTGGATTGGATAATACCAGCTCCAACCCCTTGAATCCCTCTATAAAAAATAAATTGATATACATCATTTGAGGTACCTGTTAAAAATGCACCAATCATAAACAACAAAATACCTAGTAATAAAAATGGTTTACGTCCAAAAATATCTGATAGCTTCCCAACTAGAACGGTTGCTATAGTTGATGTTAGTAAATAGATATTAATTGTCCACGTATAATAATCCATACCATCTAATATCGCAATAATACGAGGCATTGCCGTACTAGTAATGGTTTGGTTAATAGCCGCAAAGAACATGGCTGCCATAATCGCAAACATTATTGTTATTTTTTTATTTTTTGATAAATGTTCCATTCTTATTTCCCCACTCTCCCTAACGTATTCTTATAAACTCGAATTTAACAAAGATAAAATTCGTTTTAAATTTTGTATTTCTTCATCAGGAAGAACATCGAAACGTGCTTTAAGATTTTCATTTTGAATCTTTTGGAGATACTCAGCTTCAGCTTTTCCTTTTTCTGTAAGAGTAATATTTACAACTCTTCGATCATTTTCTCCCCGTTCTTTTTTTACGTAGCCATCTTCTAATAGCTGATCTGTTATCCCCGTTACTGCAGCCGAGGATATACAAAGTGCATCTGCAAGGTTTGATACTTTTTGTGGCCCAGAATTCATTAGAATTTTCAGTACCTTGAATTGATTGGGATTTAATTTATAGCCTTTACTATTCCACTCTCGCGCTATTCCCTTTAGGAACATCTGAAACATGGTAGTAACCTCGAATAATTCTTCATTTTTAGCCAATAATCACTTTCTCCTTCCTTTAGTTAAGACTCTGTTACACTTTCATACCGACTTCTGTTGGAATAGCCATTCGAGTAAACCCCAACAGCTAACATTTGTAAGTAAGAAAACAGACATTTTCAGCAATCACCTTAAACAGAGTCTTTGTAAAAAAAAGCAACAAAATAATTAACTACTTAATAATTCAATACTAAATAATTAAGAAGTTAATTATTTGGATGATGAACAATATAAAACGATTTTTATTTCGTGTCAAGAAAGATTTTTCAGTTTATTCTCATTACTCTTTAAAAATTACCATTCTATTTATCTTTATCAATTATTTTTTCTTTCCAACCAAGAGCTATTCTTTCTTTAGGAAAAAAGCTGATTTGCATAAAAAAGAGGCGTTCAAAAGTGATTTTATAATCAGCTTTTAAACGCCCCTATGCTTTATCTTGAATGATTTTTTTAATGAGTATGCTTAAGCTCACACTTACTATATAAAAAATAGATCTCCTTATTCTTGAACGCTTTGTACAAGAGGTAGTAGCACTTTAAAGCTAGTCCTTTGTTGATTGCTAGCCACTTTTATAGAGCCATGATGTGATTCGACAATTCCTTTAGCTATAGCTAATCCCAGTCCTGTACCTCCAGTTTCAGAAGATCTGGAAGTTTCCACTCGATAAAGTCTATCAAATAATAATGGAATCGCAGCCTCAGGAATAGGATCTCCATAATTAATAATATCTACTGCCGCATAATGACCTTCTCGGTTAATAATGACCAAAATGTCTTTCCCATCCATGCCATATTTTAGAGCATTGGATATGATATTTTTGAAAGCCCCAAAAACGGACAACAATTGTTATAAACAAGCATATGACAACATCCTTTCTCTTCATTTATCATCGCCCCTATAAATCAGTTTGTATAAAATTATTTTATAGACCGACTATAAAGAGAAATAAAAGAAAACCTTAAGAAAAACTTAAATATCTTAACGGTCCATGTTTTAATATGACTGTTTTCTTTTGTTACCTTTTACAAGTCATAAGAATAGATTCAGTTCAGCTACAAAATACTCGCTTTCGGCGATTTCCAAACAAATTAAATGACTATATCTCCTTCCGAATTCTCATTTATTTTATTTAAATGAGAATAAAAAAACCATACTTTATTTCCGTATGATTCTTTTTCTATAATAATTATCAATAATTATGCTATTTAATATAAAAAATCATCCTTTTGAACTTTTTATGAAAATGATAATTATTACAAAAAATATATTTGACTTATTACTAGTTAAGAATTATTATAAATAATATACTTCATACAACGGGAGGTCATAACATAATGTCATTTATTAATAAAGCCGTGAAAGATTTTCGCGTTCAAGCATATCACGCTGGCGAATTTAAAGAGATTTCATTAAACGATATAAAAGGGAAATGGTCTATATTCTTTTTCTATCCATCGGATTTTTCATTCGTATGTCCGACAGAACTAGTTGATGTACAAGATCATTATGAAACATTAAAAGAAATAAATTGCGAAGTCTATTCCGTATCAACAGATAGCCACTTCGTACATAAAGCTTGGGCGGATGCTACTGATACTATAGCTAAAACTGAATATCCTATGCTAGCCGATCCCTCACAAGCTCTATCGAAGCAATTTGGCGTATTAGTAGAACCTGAGGGTGTTGCCCTAAGAGGTACTTTCATTGTAAACCCAGATGGAATTATTAAAGTTTACAAGATCAATGATATGGGTATAGGAAGAAATGCCGAAGAATTAGTTCGCAAAGTTCAAGCTGCACAATTTGTAGAAGCACATGGAGATAAAGTTTGTCCTGCAAAATGGAACCCAGGTGAAGAAACGCTAGAACCTAGCTTAGATTTGGTCGGCAAGATTTAAAAGAAAATGGAACACAATTATTAAAAATTATACTTTTTGGAGGAATTTAAATGAATAATCAATTACACACATTAATGAATAAACAAGTTGCGGACTGGACTTTACTATATACGAAACTTCATAATTTTCATTGGTATGTAAAAGGGCCAAACTTCTTTACATTACACGAAAAATTTGAAGAGTTTTATACAGATGCTTCAACTTATATTGACGAAATTGCAGAACGTCTACTTACAATTAACGGTCAACCCGTTGCTACATTAAAAGAAGTGTTAGAAATTGCTACTATTAAAGAAGCGAACAACTCAGAGAATGCAAATGAAATGGTACAAGTGATACTTAATGACTTTTCAAATATCGCAAAAGACATTGATACACTTTTAACAGTAGCTGAAGACAATAATGATGAGGAAACAGCTGATCTATTCTTAGAAATAAAAGCAACTCTAGAGAAAAATATGTGGATGCTTAAAGCATACTTAGGATAAAAAAGTTTTTTAAAAATTTTACCATTCCATTTGGGTATAGCTATTATCTTAGTGAAATTGTAAATCCATTTACAGTTTCATTCCATGGTATGCTTCTACTCCAAAAGGAGACATGTGGAATTGAAAATAATGAACAAAGGCGGGGCAACAACAGTGGCCTTGCCTTTGTGACCTATATCCCGTAGGACTCCGACCAGCATAAGACGAAGAGCTGGTCAGAAGGGTGATTTTTATAATTCTGGACAGATTGGCTTATGATCTCGATGAGCTAACCACTGCAGCTAGACTATACAATAGATTGTTCCTTCCGAAAAGGAACAGCATATAGCCGAGCATAGCAGGTATTAGGTTAGACAGATGTCTTGGTCCAGATCTATACTTCCTTATCTTCAAAAAAGACATTAGTATATTAACTAATGTCTTTTTTGAAGATAAGGTACACTTACATCAGATAATCCAATGCAATTTTACTTATTAAGAAAAGTGTTACTAAAATAAATAAAAACCGAACGTATTTGGCACCTTTTTTTATAGCAAAATGAGAACCTACAATAGCTCCTATTATCATAGAAATACCCATTGGAATTCCGTAATAAAAATTAACTTCTCCTATAATAATAAACAGAATCAATGCGGCTATATTACTTCCAAAATTTAAAAACTTAGCATTACCAGCAGATTGAATAAAATCAAATCCAATAAGTAGGAATGCAAATAAGATAAATGATCCGGTACCTGCGCCAAAAAAACCATCATAAAACCCAATAATAAACATAACAATAGCAAAAATACTGACTTTTATAAGAGACAGCTTTTGATAAGTAGATGTGCTTCCCCAGTCCTTTTTAAAGATTGTATATATCGCTACTACTATTAATAGCACAATAATTAATGGCTTTAAAATTTCATTTGGCACATATCTAACCATCCAAGCCCCCAAAATCGAGCCTACAAAAACAATGGGAAACAATTTACTCACTAAACGAAAGTTCACTTTTCCTGATTTGACAAACGTTATTGTACTCGTTAAAGATCCCATCGTGCTAGCCAATTTATTCGTAGCAATTGCAGTCGCTGGAGGCAGCCCTGTAAATAGTAAAGCAGGAATGGAAATTAAGCCTCCACCACCAACTACTGAATCGATAAAAGCAGCTAGAAAACCGAACAAAACTAAAATTAAAATAGTATATACATTTAAATCTTCCATTCTAGTATTCTCCTAATGAAAAGCAAATTTACTTTATAACAATTGCACCGTACCATTCCGCCTCATTGATATTTCATACGATTGACAGCATTATACTCTTTAACATATATAACTATTCTTTCTTTTACTTAAATTATCCTCTTTATATGAAATTCTCTATAATGATACTCACCATATACGTTAATTTGTAAAACAAAAACGAAGTGGGGATATTCCACTGTATAGAACAAATAGAGTTGGAAACTAAACTGCAACAAAAAAATGTCACGTTTTGTTTAAGTGACATAAATCCAGGGCAAAAAATCGGGATATGCATCCTTCGATAAGTTTGCCGATTCTTTTGTGCTGTTGCCAATAGTACATTATATCAACTACTTTGAAGATGATATCAAAGAAAAGAAGTTGACTAAAGAATTTGATGAATTGCAGAAAGTGACTTTTGAACTGGAATATCTAACTGCTGAAACGCTCGATGAATCAGACTATATAAAAAAGTATGATTGTTTTGAACAATTTCTAAATGGAGTTGTGTCTGCATGCGAAAACACAAAATAATAACTAACAAAGAACTATCGAGTTGTTATTCATTAAGATGGTCCTATTCATTACCTAGAAGGGAAAATCATGATGGAAAAAAGAGGGAACGAATATAAAAGAAAAAAGAATATCGGATTTTATTTCGTGGATATTGATTGGTGTATTCATTACTGTACTTTTACTTGGTGGGAGCTACTATTATTTCTTTCAGTTTACAAAAACAGAATTATTTTCTGAAAGCTCCCCTGCAGGCGGTTATAAAGAAATACATTTCAATACAGATAAATGGGAAAAATTTACCCTGAAGGTAGTAGATCGTTAACTACAGAGCCACGCAGCAATTGCGTGGCTTTGTCTTTTAAAGCGCAGTTCAAAGGCTGGGCTCAGAAGGCTAATGGCAACGAAAGATTATCCAATTGCTTTAATAATTCAATAATTTCTACATTTTGATTCTTAACTTTTCTAACATTAGAATCAATACCAAACAACTCTATTATTAGAAGCCAACCTCTCCCCATAGAAATTCTCATTAATCTATTTTGCTAAATATTAACTTCTTATTCAACTATCCTACTCCCTTTTGTTCCCAAAAAAGACTGTTAAAACGACTACCTCATCTTCAACTCTAGCACCTATTAATATCGTCTTTTCTTTGCGTATTTCTTATCCATTTAAAATAAACATAAAAAAGGAAAGAATGGAAGAAAAGGATCTATATCCGTATTTATAAATGGGGTTTCAATATAATCTCCTTTATTAGGATGATATTCATAAAGTTCCATTTTAGGCTCCAAATCACTATTTCTAATAACATTTAAGTATAGAGTAAAGAGTACAATTTCAATAATACCTAAAATAACTTTAATCCACCGCTTGGTATTCTGACTAAAAAGAATAAAAATAAATAAGCATAAAAAGGACAAATAGCAGATAAATAACATTTTGAGCTTCTCCTAGCTTTCTTAGATACAGCTTTATTTATTTGAATATAAAGATGAGGGCATGCAGAACCACTTAGATTGTAACATTTTGTAAATTCTCGGTAAACTAATGTTGAACTATCCTACTCCTTTCGTATTATAAGGTTGACCAAGTTAATTGGTTGACCTTTTTAATTGGGGTCTAGAATACTAGAGGTAGCTGGGGTAGAACGTCCCTGCTCGTGGGGTTTGACCCCGTCAACTAAACCGTTCGCCCCCTACTTATAGAAACATGATTGAAGCTGGTTGGGACTTAGATCTCGTATAACAAGCGAAGCTATGACACTATAAGGAGCCATTTAGGGGTTACCAGCTAATTCATTGATGAGGAGGAGATATCATGAATCCAGTCATTGGTCTGGATGTTGCAAAAGGAGAAAGTCAGGTTCAAGCGTTCTTGGAGAAAAAGAAACCTTACAAAAAGAGCTTTAAAGTCGCACATACACTGGATGGATTACAGGAATTACACACCTTTATCAAAGAAGTAGAAGATCTATCAGGCTTACAACCACCCATTGTTTTGGAGTCTACGGGGCATTATCATCTGCCTGTCGTTCAGTATTTTGAGAAAAGAGGATACTTATTAATCATTGTGAATCCACTCATTTCATACAAAGCGAAAAGTTCGAGTTTACGTAAAGTCAAAACAGACATAATCGATGCCCGCCACCTCTGCGAGCTGTATTACAAAGAGGATTTACAGCCATATAAAAAGCGAGGCATTCAGCTTTTAAACCTGCGTAATCTGACGAGACAGCACGAGAATTTGACAGGTATGTTTGTGCAGACTAAGTTACAGTTTCAATCCGTGCTGGATCAAGTATTTCCAGAGTATGTAGGTGTGTTTGGGGAATTGTATTCGG
>NZ_CABKRX010000031.1 GCF_902374955.1 Bacillus massilioanorexius | reverse complement strand
AGGTTAGTTGAACAAGAGAATGAATAGTCACAACAAAAAAATTCAGAAAAAAATAAGCCGGGAGCTACCCTGCTTATCTCAAAACAAATGTTTACGTATTTTATTGTTTTCTGGGTCTTTTAACAAGTTCGCCGCCACAGTTAGGGCATATTGCATTCATCTCTTCTGTACATAGTTTGCAAAATGTACATTCGTGTACACAAATATAAGCAGTTGAGTTTTCACTTAATAATGAATTGCAGCTTTCACATTTTTTTCTCATTTCCAATGCCATCTAAGATATTCTCCTCGTCTTCCAATTGTCATAAGAGAAATATAACTGGAAGCATATTTTTGCCGTTTTGGTAAAGATATGCTTCAACAAAATGATAATTGATAAGGTGTAGAGTTATTATAGTCCAAAAATCCTTTTATAATTTTGGTGCAGTTTGGATATATTCATTTGGCTTTTAGCGTTGGTAGTAAACAAAAAGTAGATGAATTAACTCAACAGTTGAAAGAAGATGGTTATATCGTCTTGAGCGGGCCAAGGACAACAGGTGATGGTTATTATGAAAGCTGTGTTCTTGATGCTGAAAACAACCAAATTGAAATTGTGGAGTAATAAGTGCGCTATTAGACTGATTTTATCAATGAAAAACTCGGTATTCTTAAAAAGGAGACCGAGTTTTTTACTTGTATAGTTAATTCGTTTTATTGTAGTACTTCTTTTTTTATTGCAGTTAAGAGAAAGGTAGATTGGTATTCTATTAAAAATTGGTATATTTTGTATTATAATGAAAAAGATGATTTATTATTGCTATTCTAATATGTGGAATATTGAGGACGTACCAAGCAAAGGCGAATTGTTATAGAAATAAAGATATATCAACATCATTTTTTAGGAAATGTAATGATGTTGTAGGGAAAGTGAGGATAAGTTATTGAAATCTTGGAAGCATCCGATGCTTTTAATATCTGGGTTAGGTATCTCCTATTTAGGTAATTGGATTTATTTAATAGCTTTAAATATTTCAATCCTAGATTTAACTGGATCTGCTGCAGCTGTTGCTGGTCTTTATGTTATTCGGCCTATTGCTATGTTAATGACAAATTTTTGGGCAGGAAGTATTATTGACCGAGTGAGCAAAAGAAAATTAATGATATTTATTGATGTTATAAGAGGTGTTTTGGTATTTGTTATTCCGTTTATGGACTCACTACTCTATATCTATCTTCTCCTTCTCATTATTAATATGGTAGGAACTTTCTTTGGACCAAGTTCATCTGTTTATATAACCAAATTGGTGCCTATTGAAAATCGTAAAAGGTTTAATTCGATTATGAGTATAACAAATTCAGGAGCTTTTCTACTTGGACCTGCCATATCGGGAATTCTTATTATGTTTGTAGGAACAGATTTGTGCATTATTATCAATTCGTTATCTTTTCTTATATGTGGATTTCTTATTTATTTTCTTCCTGAATTTGAAGAACAGGTTAATAAGAAGGGATCGTTACAATGGAAAACTTTTATTCACGATTGGCTGTTAGTAAAAGCATTTGTTATAAAAATGAAGTATTTTTTTATAGTTTATTTATTATTTCAAGTAATACTTTTAATAGGATTTGCATTAGATTCGCAAGAGGTTACTTTCATAAAGCAGCATTTACAATTAATAGATAGAGATTACGGTTTTATCGTAAGTATAGCGGGTATTGGAGCATTAATCGGAGGGTTTATATCGGCTATTATTGCTAAAAAAGTGAAGCTTAATCTTTATTTAGGTGCGGGAATGTTATTAGCTTCTGTAGGATACGTTTTATTTTATTCTTCTTTTAATTTTCTTACAGCAACAATTGCCTTTGTATTTTTGGGATTTTTTATGGCGTTTGCAAATGCGGGATATGCTACCTTTTTTCAAAATAATGTACCAGTTGAAATTATGGGGAGGTTTGGGAGTCTAACAGATTTGCTTCAAGGAATGGTTCAAATAGTATTGACTCTTATTTTAGGATTTATTGTGGAATGGTTCCCACTACAAATTATGTGCTTACTTTTTTCATTTATTGGTTTAATACTTGCTTTGCTTCTTTTTATTACTGTTCTATTACCTTCTAAAGCAAAATATTTTGAAGAATGATAATCAATACATGAAGTATATTGAATCCTAGAAATAGGTTATTGGAAACGAGAGTTGTTTGGTGAATCTAAGGATTTTTGTATGTGACGTAAAAGGATACTTCGTGTTGCTATTGTTATATAGAGAACTTGTAATGTTGCAAGAATTTTGTGTATTCTTTTCTAAAGTGATAGATCATTTGTAATAACTTAAAATAATGTATTGAAGTTGCCATATCTCTTAATCTATTCTAAATATAGTCTTTAAATTTGCATACTTTAAACTTTGTAACTATAATAGTTACAGAAGGTGGTGGATGAAGTGGTTAATACCCGATTAGCAATCGGTATACACATTTTGTCGGTAGTCGCTTTATCGAATGATGCTGAGAAGCTTAATTCAGAATGGATTGCAAGTAGTATTCAAACGAATCCAGTTGTCGTTCGTCGTATGATCAGTGCTTTAAAAAAGGCTGGTTTATTAAGAGCTGTTCATGGTAATCGAGGCCTTGCGTTGAATAAATCGCCAGAAGATATTTCATTTTTGGACATTTTGCGTGCAGTAGATCCGAAAAATACTCTTTTTTCAGTGCATCAAAATACGAATATGAATTGCATCGTTGGTCGACAAATCGAATCGACTCTTGGAACTATGTTTCAACACATTCAACAAAATACAGAAAACGATTTAGCGAAACAATCGCTTAAACAAGTGTTAAACCAGTTTAAATCATAACTGGTTTTCATTTCACCACTACTGTAACAATTATTATTACAAATTTATAGGGGGAATGCAAAATGAAAATAGCAATCATTGGTGCAACAGGCAAAGCAGGTTCGAAAATTTTAAACGAGGTACTTGCACGTGGTTTAGACGTCACTGCTATCGTACGTACAGCATCCAAACTAACTCAAGATATATCAGTCATTGAAAAAGACGTTTTATCATTAACGAAAGAAGATGTTGCAGCATTTGATGTAGTTGTTAATGCTTTTGGTGCACCTTTTGGACAAGAGGGGCAGCATGTTGTGGCTGGTAAGCACTTAATTGATATTTTAGCAGGTACATCTACTCGTTTAATCGTAGTGGGAGGGGCAGGAAGCTTATTTGTAGATGAAGCACAAACAACTCGTCTGGTAGACACACCAGATTTCCCAGAAGTGTTCGTGCCAACAGCGAAAAATCAATTCCAAAACTTATTGGATTTACAAGCATCCAACATTACTTGGACGTTCATTAGTCCATCCGCATTTTTCGATCCAGAAGGTGGACGTACAGGTCATTACACGATCGGCCAAGATCAGTTATTAATCAATAATACAGGTGAGAGCTATATTAGCTATGCTGACTATGCTATTGCTTTGGTTGATGAAATAGAAAAGTCAGTCCATATTAATAAACGTTTTACTGTTGTAGCAGAAAAGGCATGATTAGAATCATGTTTTTCTTGTTAAAAACTAGGATAAGAAAAAGAAAAAGACGAGTTTCTTCTATTATATTTTGATCTTTGTAGAATAAACATAGAAAAACAGTGAGAGAATCATGAGGCTAGAGCTATTTACTAGTACTTGTTAAATCATTTTTACGTGCTCTATCATCATTAAGAAAACAGCTAACTTAACGAATGTAAAAATTTTTTACTAGTAAAAATATTTAATAATAACAAATAATAAGTGTCTAATTCTATAGAGAAAACACCTTCTTTTAATATGTTGAAAGCAAAGTATTAATGCTAAAACCATTATTTTTCAAAAGATATCTTCCAATAATCAGAGAAGGTACTCATCATCTCTTGAAATTATGAAAATGAGTTGAATCGCGCATAATAAAGCAAGTAGTTATGTAAATGATCATTGAATTTCATTGTTTTTTGTCAAATCAATTTTACATCCTTTGTAAAATTGATGATAACGGTAGAAAATTGGATGTAAAAATTTTTTACTAGTAAAAATAATTAACATAATCTTTTAAAAAAGGCTGTTTGATAAAAGAAAAACGAGCTTAATAATCCTAAGCTCGTTTTTAATTCATTGTTTATTTTTATTTCCTCAAGTAAATTATTTGAGGAAATTTTTTTTGAAAACTTAGGTTAATCATTTATAAACATGTTCAGTATTTCACATAAAAACGCTTTGTTTTGTTAAAAATTTTTTACGTGGTTGTGATGAGATGTTGATAAAACGCTTACATATGTCTGACAAAAAATTTTTACTTGTTAAAAATATAAAACATAGCAATCTCCAAATGGTTCCCATTTCAAAAGAAAAAGTTAAATTTATGTATGAATTTTAAAAGTTGGCATGGTTTTTGCAGTATATATTAGCAAAGGGAAATGATAGTTTTATTGCTGTTTTGTCAGTATGTTTAATCAGTACAGCTTTAAAAATTGATATTTTTTATATAAAAGTATCTTTTGGCACAGTACTTGCATTATATATAGCTGACAAAGGGAAATTATATTTTTATTTTACTTATCATATGTCAAAGCAAATAAATAAAGGCTTTTAGCTTTATGAATGTGATTTTTTAAACAAAAGCACATTACGTGGCACAGTACTTGCAATATATGATTGGCAAAGGGAAATCAGATTTTTGTTTTACTTGATGTCAATGTATATAACTGAGGCTTAACTTTATAAATTGTGAAATATTTCACAAGATAGTGGCATAGTACTTGCATTATATGTTTTTGACAAAAAGAGAAACTGTTTTTATGTTCAATTCATCACAAGGGGTTATTCATCTGAAGGAGGTAGAAAATTAGAGAAGAATTTTGCAGCAAGTTCTATATCGATTATTAGCGTGTATAACGTTTCATGAATAAGAATACCAAGTGTTCAACCAAATTCACTAAACGTTTTCACGTCCAATATGAAAAACTCTATCTGTTAGAATTCTTAAAAATGATCGACCAATTCAGGACTCGTAAATAAGGAAAGGGAAGGAAGTCGAATTATATTGGAAAACAAGAAAATGAAACTCGACCATGTACTCTTTTGGCCACCATTAATACTAATCGCTATTGTTTGTGGATTTATTATTAGTGATGTTGACAGAGCCAATGAGATCTCAAATAAGGCTCTTGCTTGGACAACTGACAAACTCGGTTGGGCTTTTGAATGGTACGTTATTATACTTTTCATTATTGCTATGTTCCTTATCTTCGGTAAGTATAGCAATAAAAAATTAGGAGATAGCAAACCGGAATTTAAAACTAGTACTTGGCTAGGAATGATGTTTACTTCCACTTCAAGTGCGACGCTGATTTATTGGGCAACAATTGAATGGTATTACTATATGGAAGCTCCACCACATGGTGCTGAACCATTTTCGCTACAAGCAGCAAACTGGGCTTCTGCGTATGGTATGTATCACTGGGGATTAATTCCATGTGCTATGTACGTTGTAATTGGGGTAGCAATGGGTTATAGCTTCTTCGTTAAGAAGAGAGATGTTGTTAGACCAAGTGCTGTGTGTGGGGTTCTAGGAAAAAGAAAAGAAGGTTGGTTAGGTAAGCTAATCGATATTCTTTATATTATCGGTATGGTCGCTGGGGTAGGTACATCTTTAGGATTAGGTACTCCTCTTGTTGCAGAACTTATATCTAAGATTTTTGGAGTCGAACATACATTATCACTTGATGGTTATATACTAATCGCTTGGATTATTCTATTCTCAATCTCAGTTTACTTTGGAATTCAAAAAGGGATTAAAATCCTTAGTGACATAAGAGTATGGCTAACATTTGTTGTTCTTATATTTGTTGCTGTATTTGGACCAACATCATATATCTTAAACGGATTTACTGATGCTTTGGGAACAATGTTACAAAATATTATTAGAATGACTTTCTATACAGATACTTATGGTGGATCTGGATTCCCTCAAGCTTGGACAATATTCTATTGGGCATGGTTCTTAAACTGTGTTATCTCGTATGCAATTTATCTTGCACGTATTTCAAAAGGAAGAACAGTTCGCCAATTCTGTTTAGCAGTATTAGGTTCTATCGTTATCGGACAAACAGTATTCTTCGCGGTATTCACTAACTTTGCAATGAATACACATTATGAAGGAATCATAAATATAGGTCAAATTATGGAACAATCTGGTCCAGCGCGTGCGATTGTTGAAATTTGGGGTACTTTACCTTTAGCTAGCATCGTTTTACCTATTTTCTTAATTTATGCTTTCATCTCAACTGCAACTTTCATTAACGGTGTTGCTTATACGTTGGCGATGGTTACAACTAAAAACATTACAGAAAATGATGAGCCTTCAAGATTGAACCGTGTTGTATGGGCTTTAATCCTTGGCTCATTAGCAATCTGTCTTCTAATGTTAGGTGGATTGAAACCTTTACAAACAGCTTCCGTATTAGGTGGTTTACCGATGATGATTGTTTGTATTATCATTCCAATTTCGTTCTTTAGAGAAGTTAAACAAGACAATTGGGCAATGGATTACAATACAGCGAAAGCAAAAGAAGCAAAGAAAAATAAATAGAATGTGAGTATGAAAGTATCATATTTTATATAGCACCGCATGTGATGATATTCACAGTGTGAGAAAAGGAGTGTTATTGACACTCATGTTTTAAAGGCAGCCTACCTAAATCAGGAGGCTGACCAATAAAGATTGTTCGTATGTTATTCAGAGTAATAGGGTGTAGTGGGATTAAGGATAAATGTTTCAAACCATGTGATTGTATGTACAACACGTGAGTGTAAAAAAAGATAATAACCTGGTTGTTGGCACTTAATGTGTCTACTCGCCAAAGTGTAATCAATGTAGGAGGGTGTTCGTTATTTTTTCCCAACATTTTAATAACATTTAGCATTCCGAAAATTACGATACTACATGATTAATAGATTCATAAATGTTGAAGGGTCTTAAGATGAAGATGCTGCTTAATCGCAGTGTTCCAATACTAATTAAGTAGAGGGACATTGAACTAGCATTCAATAAATATTTGGAGGGTACAATAATGGATTTTAGACTTAATGATGAGCAAGAGTTATTAGTTAAAGGAATTCGTGAGTTAATGGCTCGTGAAAACTGGGATGCATACTTTGAAGAGTGTGATAAAAATAGCAAATATCCAGAAAGATTCGTAAAAGAATTAGCTGATCTAGGTATCGATAGCATTATGTTACCTGAAGAACATGGTGGATTTGATGCAGGATTAGTAACTTTAGCAGCTGCTTGGGAGGAACTAGGACGCTTAGGTGCACCTACATATGTTTTATATCAAATCCCAGGATTTACAACAATTTTACGTGAAGGTACTGAAGAGCAAATTGAGAAAATCATGGCTTTACATGGTACTGGTAAGCAAATGTGGAACTCAGCAATTACTGAACCAGGAGCTGGATCAGATGTAGGAAGTCTTCAAACTACTTACACTCGTAAAGATGGAAAAGTGTATCTGAATGGTCACAAAACATTCATCACAAGTGGAGCTGGCGTACCTTACTTAGTCGTAATGGCAAGAGACTCTGAAAACTACGATACATTCACTGAATGGTTTGTAGATATGACTTTACCAGGTATCAAAATTGAAAAACTAGAAAAATTAGGTTTACGCATGGATAGCTGCTGTGAAATCTATTTTGATAACGTTGAATTAGAAGAAAAAGATATGTTCGGTAAAGAAGGTAATGGTTTTAACCGTGTTAAAGAAGAATTTGACTTCGAACGCTTCTTAGTAGGTGCTACTAACTATGCTACTGCTTATTGTGCCCTTGAAGATGCTGCTAAATACGCAAATCAACGTGTACAATTCGGTGAAGCAATTGGACGCTTCCAATTAATCCAAGAGAAGTTCTGTAACATGCAAATTAAAGTGACAAACATGCGCAATATGATCTATGAAGCTGCATGGAAATATGATAACGGTTTAATGACATCAGGCGATGCTGCAATGTGTAAATACTATTGTGCGAATGCTGCTTTTGAAGTAGTAGACGATGCAATGCAAGTTCTTGGTGGTGTAGCTATCGCAGGAGATCACCGTATCGCTCGCTTCTGGCGTGACCTTCGTGTAGACCGCGTATCTGGTGGATCTGACGAAATGCAAATCCTAACTGCAGGTAGAGCAGTTCTTAAACAATACCGTTAATTCAACTATTTTTCAAAGTGTAATAGATTGGATTTTTTACATATAGAGAGGAGGAGTTTTTGATGGCAAATGCAACAACTATGCCAGCATTTGGTAACTTGCAAGGAGTAAAGGTTGTATATTCAGCTATGGAAATTGCAGCTCCAGTAGCGGCACAGCTATTAGCAGAATGGGGAGCAGATGTTACTTGGATTGAAAACACATATAATGGTGATTCAATGCGAGATACAACATATGTAAAAGAATTAGAGCGTCGCAACCAACGAAGTATCCAATTGAATGTTTTTTCTGAAGAAGGTCGCGAAGTACTTTTTAACCTAGTTAAAGATGCAGATATCTTTATCGAATCTAGTAAAGGTCCTGCTTATGCGAAACGTGGTATTACAGATGAGCTGCTATGGGAACATAATCCATCACTTGTTATTGTCCACGTATCAGGATTTGGACAATACGGTGTAGAAAGTCGTGTTAATCGCGCAGCGTATGACTTAACAGTTCAAGCATATAGCGGATACCTTTCTCAAAATGGTACCCCAGAACAACCAATGGCAGCTGCTCCATATTTAGGAGATTATGCAACATCTTTAATGGTGGTTGGTTCATCACTTGCAGCGCTTAATAAAGCGAAGGAAACAGGTGTGGGAGAAAGTATCGATGTGGCTATGCACGAAGTTATGCTTCGTATCGGTGCTTACTACATGATGGATTTCTTAAACGAAGGTATTAAGTATCCACGTGCTGGTGCTAGACATCAAAACTTATGCGGTATTGGTGAATACAAATGTAAAGATGGTTTCATCGGTATTTGCTTATATGGTGCACCTCAAAATAAAGCAATCCTTGAACGTATTGGTTTGGGACATCTTTGGGGAACTGAAGAAATTCCAGAAGGTACAACAGGTCTATGGTTAGATGGACCAAAAGCTGAACTTATTGAACAAAAACTAGAAGAATACCTTTTAACTAAAACAGTTGCTGAAGTAGAAGAAGATTTCTCAAACTGCAAAATTGCAGCAAATGCAGTTTTAGAATTTGAAGACATCGTTGATGAGCCTCACTATGCGGCACGTGAAGACTTCATTGAATGGGAAACAATTGAAGGCAAAAAAGTTAAAGGACCAAATATCTTCCCTAAATTTAAAAAGAATCCAGGACAAGTATGGCGTCCAATGCCAACACTTGGAATGGATACAGTTGATATCATGACAAAAGCTGGTTATTCAATGGAACAAATTGAGGAACTATGTGAAAAAGGTATCATAAAAAAAGCATAATTTAGTGTAACAACCCTATGTATTAGAGAAAAATGAGATGCATGAATGTTGTCATGCAGGAGTGCATCTCGTTTTATCATAAAAATTTCTATTATTGTTTAACAAATTACTAATTGATTAAGAAGGTGTAAAAAGATGAGAGTTATTGCATGTTGTAAAGCGGTTCCTGAAGAACAAGATATTGTCATCGCAAAAGATCGTTCAGTATCTTTTGATAAAGCGGAATGGAAATTCGGCTCATATGATTTAAATGCTGTAGAAGCTGGAAAACAAATTGTTGATGCTGTTGGCGGTCAATTATCTGGTCTTTGTGCTGGAGGAAAAATTTTAGAAAATCCAAAAATGAAAAAAGACATCATTTCTCGTGGTTTAGATGAGTTATTTGTAGTTGCTGATGAAGCGGCAGAAGGCTTAGATACACTTCAATCTGCACGCGTTTTAGAAGCGGCTATTAAACAAATGGGAGAGTATGATCTAGTACTTTGCGGAGCAGGTTCATCGGACCTTTATGCTCAACAAGTAGGAAACCAATTAGGTGAATTGCTTGGTGTACCAGTTATCAATGCTGTAAACAAAATTACTCCAGAAGGAGACAAAGTAATTGTTGAACGTGCAATGGAAAACGAAATTCAAGTATTAGAAGTTTCACTACCAGCTGTTCTTTCTGTTACTTCTGAAATCAATACCCCACGTATTCCAGGTATGAAAGATATTATTGCAGCTAATAAAAAACCTATGACTAAATACGCTATAGCAGACATCAATGTAGCGGACAACAACCCATCAAGCGAAGTAGTGAGTACATTAGCACCTGAACAAGTAGCTCGCCAATTAAACATTTTAGAAGGCGACTCAGAAGAAGTGGTAGCAGAATTTGTAAAACTACTTAGTGCGGAATTGAAATAATTTGATTTGATAAAAGAGGTGGAGATTTCATGACTTTAAATAATGTTTGGATTATAACTGATGATCAAAGTACTGTAGCTGAACTATGCAGCGGCGGACGCCAACTAGGTGAGCAAGTATCTGTTGTACTATTTGGTGACCAAGCCCAAGCGGAAGAAGCAATTGCTTACGGAGCTGACCACGTATTCTTATATGCAAAAACAGAAGGTATGGTTGAAGGTTATACAAAATCAATCGTTGAAACACTTCGTGCTGAAGGTGCGAAATTAGTAATGGTTCACTCATCTGTTAGCGGTAAGTTAATGGCTGGGAAAATCGCATCTCAATTAGGTACTAGCGCTCTTTCTAACATTTCTGAGTTTGCTGTAGAAGATGGAAATGTAATTGTGAAGCACATGGTATATGGTGGTGCAGCAGTACGTACGGAAAAAGCATTATCTGAAACTGTTGTTGTAACAGTTGGATCAGGTGTATTTGAAACAGCTGAGAAAGATACAGCTAGACAAGGGCAAGTAACAGAAGTTGCGGCAGAAGCTGAAGTAGCTGGTATCAAAGTTGTTGAACACCGTCCAAAACAAGGTGAGGTAGTTAACTTAGGTGCTGCGAAACGTGTTATCGGTGTTGGTCGTGGATTCGCAAAACAAGAAGACTTAAAAATGGCAGAAGATATTGCTAGCTTAATTGGTGCTGAAATGGCATGTAGCCGTCCAATCGCTGAAGGTGAAAAATGGATGAGCAAAGAGCGCTATATCGGTGTATCTGGTGTTGTTCTTAAACCTGATGTATATATCGCAGTGGGTATTTCAGGTCAAATCCAACACATGGTGGGTGTAAACCAAGCAAAAACATTGGTTGCAATCAACAAAGATAAAAATGCACCAATCTTCAAACAAGTTGATATCGGTTTAGTTGGAGATATTAACACTGTTTTACCGCAAATCATTGAAAAAATGAAAGCATAATTTAGAAATTCATTATTTCTTTTATGTGACTGAGAAGCTAAATAGAGCTTCTCAGTCACCCTAATAAAACATATTCCGAAGGGATATATAAGGTAGCACAACTATTTTTAGGGGTGAAAGCATTGAGCGACTTCGACGCTATTATTGTAGGAGGAGGACTTGCTGGTTCTACTGCAGCTTACTTGTTGGCGCAGGAAGGCCTAGAGGTTCTACTTATTGAAAGAGGAAACTACGGTGGTTCTAAAAATATGACTGGGGGACGCCTTTATGCCCACAGTTTGGAAAAAATCATTCCAAACTTTGCAGAAGAAGCACCGGTTGAACGAAGAGTTGTTAAAGAGCGTATTTGTATGATGACGGAAGAAGATGCAGTAACATTCGACTATCGTTCTCCTCGTCTAGCAAAACAAGGCAGCGATTCTTATGTAGTAAAACGTGGTGAATTTGACCGTTGGCTTTTTGATAAAGCTGAAGAAGCAGGTGCAACAGCCACTGCAGGTATTAAAGTTGATGAATTAATTGTAGAAAATAATAGAGTGACAGGTGTAATCTGTGGCGGAGAAGAAATGACGGCAGATGTTGTTATTTTGGCTGATGGAGTGAACTCTATGCTAGCTGAAAAAGCTGGTTTAAGAGAACGAGTGAAGCCTTCCCAAGTTGCTGTAGGTGTTAAAGAAACGTATGAATTACCAGCAAAGGTAATTGAGGATCGTTTTGGTGTATCTAGTAACGAAGGTGCAGCTTGCTTATACGCTGGTTCTCCAAGTAATGGATTAGTTGGTGGAGGATTCTTATATACAAATAAAGACAGTGTTTCAATTGGATTGGTTCTAGGTCTCAATCATATTGGTGATAGCGACAAAACAATTGAAGATATGCTGGTAGGTTTCTCAAATCATCCAGAAATTGCACCACTAATTAAGGATGGAAAACTTCTTGAAAGAAGTGGCCATGTTGTACCAGAGGCTGGTTTGTCAATGGTTTCAACATTATACGGTGACGGTTTCCTAATTTGTGGAGATGCAGCTGGATTCTGCTTAAACATCGGATACATGGTAAGAGGAATGGATTTAGCTATTACGTCTGGTGAATTAGCAGCTAAGGCTGTTATTGAAGCTAAAGGTAAAGGCGACTTTAGCGCTGCTACATTAAAAAGCTATAAAACAATGTTAGATGATAGCTTCATAATGAAGGATCTAGAAGTTTATAAGAAATTCCCAGCGTTTATGGAAAATCCTCGTATCTTTAATGATTATCCAGCTATGTTAGCAGATATTATGGCGGATATGTTTGTAATTGATGGTAAACCAGCTGTTCCTTTACGTAAAAAAGCAATGAAACATTTGAAGGCAGTAGGTCTTATGAATCTAGCTAAAGATGGACTGAAGGGAGTGAAATCTGTATGAGTATGAGCGTTGAAGAAAAATTAGGCGTAAATAAATTCTTTGTAGACGAAGAGAATGCACATATAGAAATAGACCCAAATTATCCTGATTTAAAGGAAAAAATGAAGCTTGTGAATGCTTGCCCAGCAGGTTTATATAAGCTGAATGAAAATGAAACATTAGCGTTTGATTACGCAGGATGTTTAGAATGCGGCACATGTCGAGTGCTTTGCTTAGGTACGGTTATTAAGAAATGGGAATATCCAGAAGGCACAATGGGTGTAGAATTCCGTGTTGGCTAATGCAACAGCAATTATATATTTTTGCAATGATATTCTATAGACGTTAACGGAGAAGAGATTGCGGATTTATTATGGTGAAATAAGTTGTGGTAGGCTTCTCCTTTACTATCTAAGATTATTCAAAAATTGATAGTATGCATCCTATTCAGGTATATCCTGGTCATACTTGCTACTAGAAAGTTATGATTTTTACCCTGAAAGCAAGCAAAAATATGAACTCACATATTTGCTACAAATTAGTGTCCTAGATTTTTTGGATATTAGCTGCATGGAAATAGGATGGGGATTTTAACATCTTAAATAGTTTGGGGACTTCGGTTATAAACATATTTAGACGTATAGACATGCTATCAGCATTTACTTATCCATCCGAGTTTGGAACGAATAAGCAGTCATTATTTATCGAATATACCTAGATGCTCGATATGGTCAAAAGTACTTTTTTATAAACGATAACCCAATCTATTATGCGGCTTTATGAAAAGTATAGGCATGATACATGAGTTTTGATATTAAGAGGTGAAAAAAATGGCTGATATAGTGGGAAACAAGACTTTGCGAGATATGTGGGATGATTTGGCCCGGATACACACGGAAAAAACATTTTTGATTTTTCAGGACCGTCACGGTAATAAATGTGAATTTACCTATCCACAATTTAATAAAGAAATAAATAAAACCGCAAATCTTTTTCTCAATTTAGGTATAAAAAAGGATGAAAAAGTTGCTATTCAACTACATAATTGTCCGGAGTTTTTGATGTGTTGGTTCGGATTAGCAAAAATCGGAGCAGTTATGGTTCCTATTAATATTCATTACACTCAAGAAGAATGTGAATATATTCTTAAAAAGTGTGATGTAAAGACTGTCATTACTGAAGAGAATTTTCTTTGCTTTTATGATAAAAACAAATCAAATATAGATTTGAAGAATATATTGCTAGCTAGAAGTGAAAAACATATTTGCGACACAATCAATTTTAATGAAAAGCAAGGGTCACAACCTGATGAATTGAAAGAATATAGAACGCTATGCAGCGATGATATAGCAGAAATATTGTTTACATCAGGTACAACATCACGACCAAAAGGTGTCGTTCTCACTCATTGTAATATGTTGTTTGCTGGTATTTTTGTGAACTGGCAAGCTTCTTTTAAGAAGGATGATCGAATCTTAACAATGATGCCCGCTTTTCACGTTGATTTTCAGCTTTGTGGCTTAATGCCAACCATCTCTATTGGTGGAACAATAATTGTGTTAGAAAAATACAGTGCCAGAAAGTATTGGAAGCAAGTATGTGATTTTAAAGCCACCATTATTCAGACTTCAGCTATGATAGTTCGTACATTAATGTTACAACCAAAGCAAGAATGGGAGAAAAATCATTGTGTTCGCGACGCACTCTATTATCTTCCTATTACAAATGAAGAAAAGAAATCTTTTGAAGAAAGATTTAATGTAAGTATTTTGAATTCATATGGCTTAACCGAAACTCTTGTTGGAGTCATTACAGATCCTCCAAATGAAGAAAGAAAGTGGCCATCGATAGGTAAAGCTGGTCTATCTTATGAAGCAAAAATTATTGATGAGGATGGAAATGAACTTCCTCCAAATGAGATCGGTGAAATTTATATAAAGGGAGTTCCTGGAAGAACTCTTATGAAGGAATACTATAATTGTCCGGAAAATACAGCAAAGACCTTGAGTTCAGATGGTTGGATGCATACAGGTGATAAGGGTTATGTTGACGAGGATGGATGGTTTTATTTTGTGGATCGTAAAGTCAATATGATTAAAAGAGCGGGAGAAAATATTTCTACCACTGAAATTGAAAATATTCTTACTTGTCATCCTAAAATTGCAGAAGCAGCGGTAATTGGGGTCCCAGATCCGATTCGTGACCAGGCGGTAAAAGCTTTTATTAAGTTTAAAGATGGTGAATCGCTAACTACTGAGGAAATCTTAGATTATTGTAGGGAACGTATGGCTACGTTTAAAGTACCGTCCATTATAGAAATAAGAACTTCTTTTCCAAGAACCTGCACGTATAAGATACAAAAAAAATTGCTTCATTAAGTTGGAAACTTTATTGAGGTTGAGGAACAATGTTGGATTTTCATGACAAAAGCGAGTTAGGTACTACGAACTCTTATTTTTATGAAAATTCAAGGTTGCCTTGACCAGAAAAAAATGATGTAGTTAGAATAGGTTAAAACAATCTGATCGGTATTTTAGAATAGTTTACTCTTTATTTGTGAATCGTTTCACAAATTCAGCATAAAGTTATATGAAATAAGCTAAATTGAGATTTTAATTATGTGTTACTCATTGTGTCAATGCGATTACTAATAAATGTAATTATCCAAGATACACCTTTTGATTGATATGTAGATATCCGAAAAGGAGGTGGTTAACGCTAATTGAAGATAATGATAAAAATTCGTAAGTACGTGTACTACCTTTTTCTAAAATCATAAATTGAAAAGAGAAGAGAGGATGTTTAATAATGGCAATTAAGACAGAAATGGTTGGGCAAACATTTGGACCTTTTGAAAGAGAATATGATTTCAAAGATTTAATTCTTTTCGCACTTGGCTGTGGTGCTGGTGTAGATGGAAAAACAGACTTGCAATATGTTTATGAAAAAGATTTAAAAATTCTTCCAATGTTTGCAGCAATGCCAATTGTGGACAGTGAAGTTACTAAAACGATTGACTATGGATACAACTATGCTGGTTCACTTCACTGGGGATTTGATTTACAATTCCACAAACCATTAACAAAACTACAAGGTAAATTAAGTACACACGTACTACTTAAAGGTTTATATGATCGTGGACCAGATAGAGGTTTATTAGCACAACATGTTGGTGAAACTTTCGATGAAACTGGAGAAAAAATCTTCACTAACGAGAGCTGGGATTGCTTAATTTATGATGGCGGATTTGGAGGTCCAAAACCACCTAAAGATATTGTAGAAATTCCAGATAGAGAGCCAGACTTTGAAATTGAAGAACGTATTCCTGAAAATCAAGCATTAATTTACCGTTTATCAGGTGATTTCCACCCACAACATATTGATTGGGAATATGCAAAAGCAAACGGTCAAATGAAGCCAATCCTTCATGCTGTAAGTTTTGCTGGTGTTGCTTGCCGTCACTTTATTAATACAATCATTCCTGGTGAACCAGAACGCTTAACACGTTTTAAAACACGTATTACAGCTTCGCTTCTTCCAGGTGCTACTCTTAAAACACAAATGTGGAAAATGGGAGACAACAAGGTTCACTTTAGAGTAATTGATGCTTATACTCAAGCGAAACCGTACTTAAACTTCGGAATTATTGAATGGAAATAGTCTTTCATTATTAATCTAGAGATAAATGATGTGAATCAGAAGAATGTTTGTTGTAATTCAAATAGTCATTACAAATTCATAGAGTGAGACGATAATAGATTAGAATTTTCCTTTATACATATCGGTTATTCGTTAAACTGATCTGGTTCTAAACAGCACTTGATCTCCCACTTAAACGAGCTAGTTTCTCTACTTCGTTATCATAGTGGGAGTCTTAGTGCTCGTTTGTACGAGATGAATCTTTTTACAACGACATTTCAGAGGAAGCAATATGAAACTCAGTATGGTAATTGAATACTAATAGCTATAATTTCTATCGAATAATTATTGACCTCATTCATTTTTACCCTGATCATAAAAAATTCCGCTTATTAAAATAAACAGTAAATGTAAGCTGTAAAGCTTTTAGTTTGGAATACATTACTAATGGCTCCCTGGGAGAAAAAATAAACGTTTTAATGATGTCTAGAAAATCGGCGGAATGGCTGCTTTCTTGGGTCTGGTTTTATAGAATACAGTACTAATTCCATCGGTATAACATTTCTTTTGTGAGATGAATGATGGATTACCAGAAAGGGAGATTAAGAGTATGCAAGTAAAAAAAACGCTCGATGATGTAGAAATAACACCTTTTCTTAAGAGGATGACCCTTTTTGCTAGTGGTGGACCTTTCTTAGATGGCTATGTCCTGGTTATTATTGGTGTAGCCCTTACTCAATTGGGACCCGAACTGAATTTAAGTGCACATTGGAGTGCGATGGTTGGAGCAGCAGCCTTAGTAGGATTGTTTATAGGAACTGCTCTAGGTGGATATGTAACAGATATAGTAGGACGAAAGAAGATGTTCACTATCGATATCATAGCCATTGCAGTTATTTCGATTGCAACTATGTTTGTATCCACACCATTGCAACTCGTGATTATGAGATTTTTAATCGGTATTGTTATCGGTGCGGATTACCCAATTGCTACTTCGTTAGTCACAGAATTTACACCTCGAAAGTACAGAGCAATTTCTATGGGAATAATTGCAGCAGCATGGTATGTAGGTGCAACCGCAGCAAATATTGTTGGCTATT
Organism: Bacillus massilioanorexius; assembly: GCF_902374955.1. GTDB lineage: Bacteria > Bacillota > Bacilli > Bacillales > DSM-1321 > Bacillus_AD > Bacillus_AD massilioanorexius. The sequence goes on along the minus strand of NZ_CABKRX010000031.1, from coordinate 49,419 downwards.
ATTTGTGTGAAGTAGATGGCGGTTGGAAATGGATGCTAGGTAGTGCTTTTGTTCCTTGTGTGATTCTTTTAATTGGACGTTGGGGAATTCCTGAATCACCATTATGGTTGTCGCGAAAAGGACGAGTTGAAGAAGCTAGTGCCATTGTACGACAAGTATACGGTGATGATGTGGAATTAGAACCGGAAGAAGCTAAGAAGACAAGATATAGAATGTTATTTGAAAAAGGCTATTTTAGAAGAATAATGTTTATTGGAATCATCTGGGTATGTCAAGTGGTGCCAATGTTTGGATTATACACATTTGGTCCGCAAATTATGCATACTTTTGGTTTTGGAGCAGGACAAGAAGCTATTTTAAGTGAGATTATCATTAGTTTGTTCTTCTTAATTGGTTGTATTCCAGCGATGTTCTGGTTAAACTCCATTGGTCGTCGACCTTTACTTATTGGAAGCTTTGCGATTATGAGTGTTGCTTTAGCTATTTTAGGATTCTTTCCAAACACTAATGTTTGGATTATCGTTATTGCGCTTGGGATTTATGCATTCTTTTCAGGAGGGCCTGGTATATTGCAATGGCTCTATCCAAATGAACTTTTCCCAACTGAGATTAGAGCTTCGGCAGTAGGTGCAGCTATGGCTTTTAGTAGAATTGGAACTGTACTATCTACTTATGCTTTACCTATTTTTATGGGTGCGTATGGAATTGGACCAACAATGCTCGTTGGTGCAGCTATTTCAGTTCTCGGCTTAGTTGTTTCAATTATCATGGCTCCAGAGACAAAAGGAAAAATGCTAGCTGAAACAAGTTCGGTAGATTTTAAATAAAGGTTTTGAAATACGTTACTACTTACTTAATAACAAAATGCCTGTGCGATAATCCGTGTGAATCCTGCGAAAGAAGAGAGAAAGACAGGAATCTAAAGTGAGGAGCGGGCGATGAGGATTGGCACTCGAACTCGACTGCGGAATGCGAACGGATTAAAAAGCTTAACCACAATAAAATTCAACGCTACCTAATGAATAAGGAAACATCCTATCTATAACAGCTTAATTCTTCAAAAAGAATGTGGCTGCTATAGATAGGAATTTGTAAAGAAAGTTGTCTGTTAATGAGGGAGCTTCTTTTTTTGGAGTAAATTCTCTATAACTATAGTATTTGATTTTATCTGTCACAACAATAATTTTCGATATATTCTGTATTCGTGCTATTTTCTCTTTAAATAATATATTATAGTACACTAGCTGCTTATTCAGCATCATTTCATTTGTTAACAATTGGATAAAGCAGGGGTGGTTGTGCAGATAATTTTATCAATTTATCGCTTTTATTAGAGAAGTTTGCAGGCATTATAATCAATTAGTAAACTTTTATTCTGCCACCAGATAATCTTCAGAAATCTTTTACCTCGTTAGTACTTTAGTGTGCAAGGAGAGCTATCGATGAATTTAAAAACAAAAATGCTAGCTGGTTTATTAATACCTGTTATTATCTTTATTGGATCATTGAGTCTTTACGCTTACGATACATCTAAAGATACCTTAAAAGAACAAATACTTCAGACCAACGAATTAACGACTAAATATTATAGCGAATCAATCAACAAAGATTTGGTAAAACATGAGGTCAGTACACAGAATTTAGCAATGATGTTAGCTGAGCGTAATTTGACAACAAAGGAAATGAAGGAATTTGTTAAATTTCCTTTAGATAAAGAAAATGGGATTTCAACTATTGCTTTTGCATTTGAGGATAAAAGATATGTAGATAGTGATGATTGGGTACCACCAAATGATTATGATCATCGCACGCGAAATTGGTACAAGCAAATCATTGCTTCTAATGGCGAGTCTGTTTATTCTGATGTTTACCGTGATATGGCTGGAACAAAAGATTTGTTATCCATTGTAGGGGAGCCAATCATTTCAAATGGTAAAAAAATTGGCGTGGTTACTTCGAATGTTAATTTAGATGATTTGTTGACTAAATTGAAAAAAGTTAAGATCGGAAAAACAGGATATGTTTTTGTTGTAAGTAATAAGGGTGAGTTAATTAGCCATCCAGAATTTAAGCCAGATGATTTTTTGCAAAATATTTACGATGGTAGTTTGAAAGACTTTTATCAAAAAATGCTTAACGAAAAAAACACAGTTGAAACCATTAGTATTAAGGGAGAGGAAAAACTGATAGGCTCAGCACCTATTGGAAATACTGGTTGGTTTCTATGCTCAAGTGTTAATACGGATGAATTGTTTGCTAAAGTAAACAAGATGGCTTACATGCTTGCAGCAGGATGTTTGATTGTTGTGCTTATTCTAAGCTTAGTGATTGTTTGGATTACGATGAAAATTACCAAATCACTAAAAATGATGATGGCACAATCACGAGAAATGGCAGAAGGAAACTTCGTTGATCAGCCGCAGACAATTACTACTAAGGATGAGATTGGAAAGCTGGCAGAATCTTTTCAAGAGATGAAACAGAAACTTCGACATTTGATTGGAAGTGTAAGCCTATCTGCTGAACAACTAGCTGCATCAAGTGAAGAATTAACTGCTAATGCTGATCAGTCGTCTCAAGCAGCTGAGCAAATAGCAAATTCTATCACATCTGTGGCATTTGGTGCGGATCATCAGATGAAATCTGTAGAACAGGCTGTAGAAGTGGCTGACCGCATATCTAATGATATCGAAAACTTAACAGCCAATGCTTCAGTCATAGTTGATAAGACATTACATACAGCAGAAAGAACGAGATCTGGTAAAGACATCGTTAGTAAGGTCATTACTCAGATGGCAACAATCGAACAAAGCGTTACGACATCATCAAAGTTGGTTGGTAGTCTGGGTGAGCGCTCTAAAGAAATTGGTCAGATTGTCGATACAATATCAAGTATTGCTGATCAAACGAATTTACTAGCTTTAAATGCGACAATTGAAGCGGCTCGTGCAGGAGAAAACGGCAAAGGTTTTGCGGTGGTTGCGGAGGAAGTTCGTAAACTAGCTGAACAGTCGCAAGGTGAAGCAAATCATATCTCTGCACTTGTTGATAGAATCCAAAGTGATACAGGCAATGTTGTTGTTTCAATGGCAGAAGAAAAGAAAGAAGTTGCTTTAGGTTCGAAAGTAGTTCAGGAAGCACAGAAAATCTTTGGTGAAATCGATGAGTTAATATCTGAAATTAATGTGATGGCAGAAAAGATTCAACACATTACCGTACAAATCTCGGATGGCAGTAAAGAAATTAATAGAGAGATTCAAGGGATTAATAAAGTTAGCAAAGACACAGCTGGAGAGACCCAGACGATATCGGCAGCTACTGAAGAACAAGCGGCATCAATGGAAGAAATGTCCTCAGCCAGTCAAGTTTTAGCAAGTTTGGCACAAGAGCTGAGCGATGCAATAAGTAAATTTAAAATTTAATAGTTAGAGATCATATATGCCTTATTCAGATATTCGACTATAGAGGAAATAATGCATTTCTACTTATATACAACCCGATTCTTTTGTAAAATAGTATAGGGCTGATAGTTAGAATATATTAATATATTCTAACTATCAGCCCTTGAGAAATATGGAAGTTTCAATAATGTTACCCCATAGGTCATTAATTATGAAATTTGCGTAAATCACATCAAGAGGGGATACAACTAATGCAAAACCTTCGAGGAATTTTATATGTAATCGCTGCTGCTACTTTTTTCGGTATGATGCCGATATGGGTTAAACAAGCCTATGTAACAGGACTATCAGCTTTCGACTTTACTTTTTTACGTTCTGGCATGGCTGCCATTATGCTAGGAGTGTTTATAGGATATCGTAAGCTGCATTTTCGATTAGGGATTCAACAAATAGGACCAATGCTATTATCAGCAGTTCCCTTTACAGCTACTATTCTACTTTTGTACGTATCTTATAACTATATAAGTGCTGGCGTGGCTACATCACTGCATTATTTATTCCCAGTATTAGTCATGCTGCTTGCGTATTTCATCTATCGTGAGAAGCTACAGCTATATAAATGGATTGCTCTCTTAATCTCGATTGGCGGTATCTATTTAATTGCTGATCCAAGTGGTAACAGCTTTTCTTTTAAAGGGGTTGGTTTAGCTACACTGTCAGCTGTAACCTTTGCTATTTATACGTTGGCACTTAATCATTCTCAGGTAAAAAAGATAGATAGTTTAGTGTTAGCATTTTATTTATGTGTGTTTGCATTTTTTACGTCCTTAATCCTACTTCTCATACAAGGGAATTGGCCATTAGTTATTACGTTAAAAGGAATGTATTATACAGCCTTGGTGAGTTTTTTCTGCACGGCATTGGGTTTGATTTTTTTCATAAAAGGCGCACAAAGTATCGGATCGGCCAATGCATCTATTCTTAGTACCTTAGAACCGGTGGTAAGTCTTGTAGCAGGTATCATCATTTTAAATGAACCTGTAACATGGTTTACATCGCTCGGTAGCATATTAATCATTAGTGCGATTCTTCTAATTGGCTATGCGAATTTAAGGCAGGGTTCTTCAGCAGAAAAAAAGTTAAAACAACTACAAAGAAGGCAGGATTGACGATAGTCAGTCCAACTTCTTCGTACAAAAAAGCATCTCCTTAACACTTTTGCTCATTGAATGAGATAGAGTGTCAGGGAGATGCTTTTTTTGGAAATTATCCTATCCGTATATCATGTTGAATATCAATTTCTAACCGTTTCAACTTATAATATAAACATTGTCTTGATAAATCTAATTCTTTTGCAGTTTGATTCATATTTCCATTATTTCTTTTAAGAGCTTGTGTCAATATGTCTTTTTCAAACTGTAGCATGATTTCTTTATAATTGCTGTTTTCTGATACGACAATTGGCTTAATATTATTCTTGGTTGTCACACCTTGAAGAAATGGTGGTAGATGCTGTATGAGTAAAGAAGTATCGGTAGGGTCAACCATATTCATTGCATGCTCAATACAATGACTTAATTCACGAACATTTCCTGGCCAATTATAGTTTTCTAGAATTTGAACAACATCTTCTGAAATCTCATCAATCTTTCTACCTAAAATCTTATTATATTTATTGATATAATTCCAAGATAACGTAACAATATCTTCTTTTCTATTTCTCAGAGGTGGAGACTCTAAAGTAATGACCGCAAGTCTATAATAAAAATCACTTCTTAACTTTTCTGTTTCAATAGCTTCTTTCGGATCTATATTCATCGCACTAATAATTCGTGGGTTAACGGGAATTTCTTTGTTGCTTCCAACCCTGCGAATACGATTCGTTTCTAGTGCTCTCAAAAGTTTAGATTGAAGTACAATACTCATCGAATTAAGCTCGTCTAGAAAAAGTGTGCCATTTTTAGCTTCTTCAAATAAGCCAGCTTTATCCTGTGCACCTGTAAATGCACCCTTACTTGTTCCAAAAAGAATACTTTCTAGCAAAGTATCTGGAATGGCAGAACAGTTTACGGCAATGAAAGGCTCTTTGGCTCTAGAACTTTCGTTATGAATACTTTGGGCAAACAGTTCTTTACCTGTTCCTGTTTCGCCAAGAATCATAATTCGTGATTCCGAACGCGCCATTTTCTTCGCTGTGTTAATGACATTTTGCATGCATTGTCCAGGACCAATGATGTCATCAAAACAAAACTGGGTTCCGTTATTATTTGCTTTTTGGAGCTGATTATTAAGTGCTTTTTGCAGTTGCATAACTGTGGCTGTGAGCGCTTGTATTTTGCTTGTATCTCGACTAATAGCAAACGAACCAATAATTTCACGCCCTGAGTAAACCGGGTATATATCCATAACAAGCTCGACAGGTTGACCAGTAGCAGATGTATATCTTAAAAGAGTATTTTTTAATACCCGTTTTTCATGTAAAACCTTCATATGTACACTTTTTTGTTTGCCTAATTTGTAAACGTCCATTACGTTTTTTCCTAATATTTCACTAATTTTGTATCCATCCAAGCTTTCGAAATCCTTTGAGACAAACACGATTTTCCCAGTTGCATCAACTATTGAAAAATAACAATCCTCCAAGCAATCTAAAGAATTAATAACCAATTCAAATTCGGCAATGACATTTTGACAACTTGTTTTAGGTTCTTTAAAGTCTATTTGAGATTTTGACAGTGTAGTTATGGTCATATAATACCTCTCCTTAATGTCATTAAATTTATTCGCAAAATGCTGAAATATTGTTGTGACAAAGTTTATTGAAATCATAAAAAGTAAAAATAGCTATTAGCATATGAACCAGTAAGTCTCAATTTGATATTATATTGAGATTAAATCGATAGTCAGATCTATTCCAATGTTTATGCGTAGGGTTTTACAAATAAACGAATGTAGTAGTACGAAAATGGACTTTATATAAAACGAATCATATTCATCCTCGTTTTGTATGTTGTAAGGGTGATGTACTTTTACTATTGGATTATCTTTAGAAAATGGACATGTTTTTCTTGGGCATTTTACAACTTTGTTTCACTTGCTATTCAACATAATTGAACCGTTGAATTGTTTATATCTATCTCACTCTCTTGTTGTATTTTATTATTTTAATATAACCTTATTATAGGACGTATCTAGGCAAAATAACCGTTGGATTTCATTCAATAATGTGAACTATTTAACAAAATTAAAGAATAATAATGAAGTATAGTAGACTTTCCCGGAAAGATTCTGTTGCTCAATGAAAAAGTAGACATTTTTGTTCAATGTAACATCTAACATAGATTGAGCTTCATCTTACTCATTTTTTATTTAGTTTCGATCAACTTTATCTTATATTCATCTCTTTAGTCTTTTCTTCATATACTACCTCAACGAAACTAACGCTACCTCCTTTTATCTCTTATTCACTTTGATGTTTTATTACTTTAATATAGTAAAAGGTTCATGGAAGAATAGCATAGTAATATTAACAATAGTATTTGAATATTGTTTATGAGTATTGAATACATAAAGTGGTTAATAGAATTTTACAATCATTTATATTAGAATATTTAGAATAATAAGTTTAAAAAGGAGGATGTATGATGAACGTGTATAAAGCTACAGTAAATGATGTAGAAGGGGTATCTAGATTATTTAACTCGTATCGAATGTTTTATGAAAAACCGTCTGATTTGAATGGTGCTAAACGATTTATTAAAGAAAGAATGGATTTAGGAGATTCTATCATTTATGTAGCGGTTGAGGAAGGTATGTATGTTGGCTTTGTGCAATTATATCCCTCCTATTCATCTGTGTCGATGAATAGAATTTGGATATTGAATGATTTATATGTTGAAGAAGATGTACGTAAAAAAGGGGTAGGACAGAAGTTAATAGATCAAGCAGTTGAATTATGTCACCAGACAAATGCGAAAACATTAACGCTTCAAACATCAGTTACAAATAAAACAGCGCAAAAATTGTATGAAAAAAATGATTTTGTGAAAGATAATGAGTTTTATTATTATGAATTAACGGTTCGTTAATTTGGGTTTTAATAATGTGTGTCAGCTCTTATGATGAAATATCGATTTTAAAGGAGTGGTAAAGTGAAAAGTAAGGTTTGTCCAATATGCGGAGCACAGAATCGTTGTAAAATAGATGCAAGTGATGAGGAGCTATGTTGGTGTGTAAAAGAGAAATTTCCAAATGAAATTTTTGAATTAGTTCCAGAAGAAAGTATAGGTAAACAGTGTATTTGTCAAAAATGTTTACATACATATAAATAATGAGGGAAATTCAGGCTTACGGTATTTATTATATTTAGATGCTATTAGGAGAGTGGTAATTGTTATAGTGGAAATCAGCAAAATTTTCTCTCTATAATACTTTAATAAAAAGTAAAAGATAGTCAACAATGATTCACTTGTCTTTTAAGAGCAAAAGGATTAAACTATTCACAAATGTTAAAGGCGTTGAAAAGGAAAAGTAAATAGGGCAGTGTTTAATAGAGAGCTTCTGTTGGTGGAAATGAAGTAAACGACCCCTTTTGAAAATGACCTTTGAGCTTCGTACCGAAAGCGATTCGCAAGTAGATTACGACGAGATAGGCACTCGTTATAACGGCAGCAGTATCCCATAGAAATGGCGTACTGAATGAGGTAGATAGCGTGAGTTATTTGTGAACATAGGTGGTAACACGAGAAATGCTCGTCCTAATCGTAATGATTAGGGCGTTTTTTTATGTAAAAAAGGAGGAGTTTAGGATGACAATTGTAATAGGAGGAGCATGGCCTTATGCTAATGGCTCTCTACATTTAGGGCATGTAGCTGCTTTACTTCCCGGTGATATATTAGCTAGATACTTTCGACAAAAAGGTGAAAAAGTATTGTATGTTTCTGGAAGTGATTGCAATGGTACGCCCATCTCCATCAGAGCAAATCAAGAGAAGACTTCGACTGAGGAAATTGCAAACCGATATCATCAGGAATTTACTGAATGTTTTCAAAAGCTAGGATTTACGTATGATTTATATACAAGAACGGATGCCAAACATCATCATCAATCGGTTCAAAATATATTTTTCCAATTACTAGAAAATGGCTTTTTATATACTAAAAAAATAGAGCAAGCGTATTGTGAAAGAGATCAGCAATTTTTGCCGGATCGCTTTGTTGAAGGAGTATGTCCAAATTGTGGAGCGAAAGCACGAGGAGATCAATGTGATAACTGCGCAGCTATTTTAGACCCATTAGATTTATTAGAGAAAAAGTGCAAAATATGTGGTAATGAACCAATTATTAGAGAAACCGAACATTTTTATTTTTCTTTTAGCCAATTTCAGCATCAGCTAGAATCATTTGTTGCATCTGCTGAGCAAGAACAGCGCTGGAGGGAGAATGCCATTTCCTTAACAAAAAGATATTTGCAGGAAGGACTTCCGGATCGAGCAGTAACACGTGATTTACCAAACGGTGTAGATGTTCCTGTTGTCGGATTTGAGGGTAAAAAAATCTATGTTTGGATTGAAGCTGTTGCAGGTTATTTAACCGCAAGTATAGAATGGGCAAAACAACATGGAGAGCAAATAGATCATTTATGGAATAATGAAACAATATCATATTATGTTCATGGTAAGGATAATATTCCATTCCATACGGTCATTTGGCCAGCTATACTTTTGGGAATAAAGAATAAGGCATTGCCTACACGGATTATTTCCAATGAGTATTTAACCTTAGAGAAGCGTAAGTTGTCTACTAGTCAGAATTGGGCTGTATGGGTGCCATATATCATAGAAAGGTATGATGCAGATTCCATTCGTTATTTTCTAACAGTGAATGCGCCAGAAAATCGTGATACGGATTTTTCATGGAGAGAATTTATTTATAGCCATAATGGTGAGTTGTTGGGGGCTTATGGGAATTTTGTGAATCGGACATTAAAATTTATTTCTAAAGCATTTGATAATAAAGTTCCAAAGGGTCAGATTGCTTCACCTATTCAGGCACGTACGAAAAGCTTATATAGTGAAATTGGAGAGAGGATTGAGGAAGGACATTTTAAAGAAGCTTTAGAGGAAATTTTTAAATATGTTCGAGAGGCTAATCGTTATTTTGATAATCAAAAGCCTTGGAATCAAGTAAAGAAACAGGAATTGGAAGGCAACAATACACTAGCAACATGTGTTTATATAATTTGTAATTTAGCGCAGCTTTTACAGCCATTTTTACCTTATTCAGCTGAGAAGATTCGTACAATGCTCAGTATTGATAAGATAGAATGGCAGGAACAAACAGAACTTCCGAGCGTTATCCAATCTGTACGCCCTTTATTTGAAAGATTAGATATCCATTTAATTGACGAAGAAGTAGATTATTTAGTGAATGGCTCAAATCATACAATATAAGATTTCAATAGTATTTTTCTAAAAAGTTACTGCTGTTTGTAAAATTTATAATTTTTTGTTATATTTAACCAGAAAAATGAATAAGCGAAATTAATAGGTGTGGATAAAAGTAGTATGATTTTATCTGCTTAAAAGGGAAGTCGGTTAGAATCCGACGCTGTCCCGCAACTGTAATTGGGAGCAATTCGAAAATACCACTGTTTCTGAATATAAGAAATGGGAAGGTTCGAAAAGCGATGAACATAAGCCAGGAGACCTGCCTAATTAATAGTTACATCAGTTACCTACGAGGATAGGAGGTGTTAATAGCGAATTATTTAGCATGGAAAATTTTGTAGTGTATTTTTCGTGTTTATTAAGATTTCTTTCGTGAATTAACAACTTCCTTTGGAAGTTGTTTTTTTTATTTTAGCTAGTAGTGGTTACCCTAGACGCAATATCCCTAATTGTACATTTATAAGACCCCCAATTTTATAAATTATGAAAGAAAGATGGGAACCACTACTAGCTTTTAATTTGATTGTTCACTATACAAATAGACATAAGCATAGGGAGGGCTGTATATTGAAAACGATTGATTTTTACATTCATCATTTTAAGTCTCTCATTTCGAACAATCTAGTGAGTGAGAAAGCCATTACTTTAGAAGAGGTTTATACAAGCTTAACTAATCAAATTAAAATTCAATTGATTAATATAGAGAAAAAAGACCAATCAATGAAAAATCTTGATCAAGCATATAAATGGATACGTCAAGATGTGTTAGGTCGACAAACGAAGGTTATATAAGAAAGCATTATATATCTGGATTGGTAGTATAAAGGTTATGTTAAGGCTAGACTTTTTAGAAACAATCCAGAGTTAATGTTGAACGAGTACGAAAAATCTGTGATGTGCGTAATTAGTTGTTATTATGAACTAATGGCAACATTCCTCCATAACAGACTTCTTCAACATATCCCCTGTTTCAAAATAACAAATACCCATCTATTCCATCATTTTTTAAACGTATAGCATCTTTAAGGTGATTCATACTAATGGTAATTCGTATGTGGTTAGCGATACCCGTCGATTTAATGACTTTACATACATATGGAGGCAGAATTAGTCATGAAAAAACAATTAGAGTCAGCTCGAGATTTACCACGACGTAAAAATAAATGGCTTATCCTGCTTGCTGTTGGATTATTTACATTTATGTCTACTTTGGATGGAAGTATTGTAAATATTGCTATTCCAACGATGTCAAAGGAATTATCTGTCGATATGAACCAAGTAGAATGGATTGTTTCTATTTACTTAATGATTATTTGTATCTTTATACTACTATTTGGCAAATTAGGAGATACCATTGGGAAAGTTAAAGTATTTCGGCTAGGGACATTTATTTTTATTTTTGGCTCTTTCCTATGTGGAATAAGTTATTCATTAACTGCTTTAGTTTTATCAAGAATGGTTCAAGCACTTGGAGCCAGTATGACGATGGCAACGAACTATGGGATTATTACTGAGCAGTTTCCTGTTCAGGAAAGAGGAAAGGCATTAGGGTTAATGGGCTCATTTGTTTCTTTAGGTAGTATAGCAGGACCAGGTATAGGGGGTGTGATTATTGGCCATTTTAGCTGGGAGTATATTTTTCTAATTAATGTTCCTATAGGGTTAATCACAATTCTATTAGGTTTTTTTATTTTACCGAAAGATCAAGTGTATGTTGAAAATAGAAAGGTTGACTATCTAGGTTTTGTCTTATTTGGAGCGTTCATCTTTTTCCTATTCGGCGCTATATTTGTTGGTCAGGAGATTGGCTTTATGAAGCCTCTTATTAAGATATTATTTGTATGCTCAATTATAACGTTCATTCTATTAATAATAGTGGAAAAGAGAGTTCAGCAGCCATTAATTAATATTCAAATCTTTGCTAATAGAGGATTTTCTTTAGGGTTAATTTGTGCTGTTTTAGTTTTTACAACAAGCTTTTTTTATAATGTATTGATGCCTTTTTATTTACAAAAAACATTAGCTCTAACAGCAAGTTCTTCCGGCTTTTTGTTAATGATCTTACCATTAGTAATGGTTATTGTAGCCCCTATAAGCGGATACTTGTCTGACAAGGTTAGCTCCGAAATTCTAACCTTTATTGGATTAATTATTCTTACTTGTGCACAGCTCTTTTTTGTATTTATTGATCAAACTACACATCTTGGCTTTTTTGTTCTGTCAGCGGCCTTAATGGGAGCTGGGGTTTCCCTGTTTCAATCACCTAATAATGCAATTATTATGTCTTCTGTCCAAAAGCATCAGCTTGGTATAGCAGGTAGTATGAACTCTCTTGCAAGAAATGTAGGGATGGTAATTGGAGTGGCCTTAGCGACAACTAGTTTATATAGCGCGATGAGTTATAAAGCAGGTTATGGGATTAAAACCTATATTGAACATAGACCCGATTTATTCATATTTGGCTTTCACTTTGCATTCATCTTTGCCTTTTTCATTTGTTTATTAGCAACTGTATTAACGGGATATCGCATATTGAAGAGAAAGCAAATTGTACAAAAAAGTTAGTATACTGTTCGATTATTTATAGATAAATGATGTATGAACAAACGGTTATTTATTGAATAGACACTAGTTAATTAGAAAATAGTTGTTATATATTGCCTTTGATATTGCCAGCTTTGATAATGATAAAATTGGTGTGAACTTTTAATTAAATAGAAGAAGCTAAGATTTTTGAAAGGAATCATACACTTTGTCTACATTTTTGCAACTGAATACAATTTTTATAAGCATTTTAATTGAAGCTATACCTTTTGTTTTAATAGGAGTTTTTGTAGCTGGATTTATCCAGATTTTTGTTAAAGAAGAACTGGTAGCTAAGCTAATACCTAAAAACAAATTTCTAGCTGTTTTATATGGAACATTAATTGGTGGGCTATTTCCAGCATGTGAATGTGGGATTGTGCCAATTGTTCGCAGATTAATGATGAAAGGCGTACCTCTTTATATTGCCATTCCTTTTATGCTAACAGGACCAGTTATTAATCCTATTGTTATGTTTTCAACGTATATTGCTTTTGGCAACCAGTGGGATATCATGATATATCGTGGATGTATAGCATTATTAGTTGCTTTCATCATCGGTATTTTGATTTCTTATTTGTTTAATGGAAATCAGATGTTGCAGATATCTTCATCTAGTTCATGTTCTCAAATCACAAATCTTTCTTTTATGCAAAAAATGGTCGATATGCTTAGACATGCTATAGAGGAATTCTTTTCTGTTGGGAAATATTTAATTATTGGAGCATTTATAGCTGCAGCTATGCAAACATTTTTAAAAACGTCAACATTATTAGAGATGGGGCAGACAGAGGTAACATCCTCTTTAGTAATGATGGGACTTGCTTATGTATTATCTCTTTGCTCAGAAGCGGATGCTTTTATTGCTTCTTCTTTTAGTGGAACTTTCTCTATAGGGGCACTTGTAGCCTTTCTTGTATATGGTCCAATGGTGGATATAAAAAATATGTTAATGATGTTAAGTGTATTTAATAAAAGATTCGTTTTTATATTAATTATGCTCATTACGATTTTGGTATTGCTGGGATCATTAATGATATAGGAAAGGAGGAGGAAATTTATGTTTCGAGCGCTTATATTAATGATTTTTACGTTTTTTTTCTATCGTCTACATGCAACTGGAGATTTATCTAAATATATAAATATGAAATATTCTTATATTTCGTATATCGCAATTTTTATTTTTGCAATTCTAGCAGTCGTACAAATATTTAACGTTGCAAAGCATAAAGACGAAGTACAATGCTGTTCTGACCATTCTCATATGAATGTAAATCAAAAGCCATTATTCTATCGATTTCTTCATTATGGAATTTTTATCTTTCCGCTCGTTACAGGGCTCTTTTTACCAGTTGCAACGCTTGATTCAACGATTGTTAAATCAAAAGGATTTTCATTTCAAACGATTGAATCTTTAGAAGCTTCTGATCCATACGCTCAAACGCAATATTTAAAGCCCGATACAAGCGTATATTATGGAAAAGAGGGCCATTATGAATTAATGGAGAAGGAATTGAAGCAATTTGCTCATAGTAACAAAGTAGAACTAAATAATGAAAATTTCTTAAAAGGAATGGAGATCATTTATAATTTCCCCGGAGAGTTCATGGATAAAGAGATTTCATTTGATGGATTTACTTTTAAAGGGGATACCTTGAAGGTAAATCAGTTCTTTATATTGCGTTTTGGAATTATACATTGTATTGCTGATTCAGGAGCTTTTGGTATGCTTGTAGAATTTCCTGAAAACGTTCATTTCACGGATGATGTATGGCTTAATGTAAAAGGAAAAATATCCACCATGTATTACCAACCTTTTAAAGCTACCATTCCTGTTTTAAAAGTTGAAGAGTGGAAATCCATTAAGGAACCAAGTGATCCTTATACGTATAGACAATATTAGAATGAACATAAGTTTTATGGCATGTAAAGAAAGGTTAACACAACGGTGATGGTTTTCTCTGTTGTGTTAACCTTTGTTTGTTTTATTAATGCTCAACTTGCTCTCGATACCATGACCAAAACGTTTCTGTATTTGTAATAGTATGAGGTAGTTCTCCTAAATTATTTTCGTCATGTAAAAAGGACTCTTGATATTCTGCAAGGGATAGTTCCTTGAACTCAAATTCATTGTTTAACAAGTCTTTAAAAATAAAGCCACGGTCAATGATGGAAGCAATATTGCCTAATAATGTGTGACCTCCATTATCATCAAAAAAACGAAGCTGCTTAAAATTACTTAAATGAAAGCTGCGTAGTACAACATGCGTACATACTATGCATCTCACGATATTTTCGTAAGGACTTTTAACAAGTGTATAAATGGCTTCCTTTTTCGGTTGGCTCATCCTATCTCCACTCCCATAAAATAATATGTGTAACTAAAGAAGTTATGAAAATGATCTTACTTATATATAATCTAACATGGATTAGGAAGAAAGAAATGAAAAAATCATTAAATTTTGGTTAGAATTATGTAAATGTTTCAGTTGATGTCAACCAATTAGCTATAGTTGATTATATTGTGTTTAAATATGTTTTTGTAATTATTTGGAAATGTGTGTAGAATAAGAATGGTTAGGAGTATCTTCTTCATGATTGTCTGAATAGAGAAATGATGTGGGATTGGCTGTTTCATTAAGAAGAAAATAAAGGAGGGCTCATTATAGCTGAGCTAACTCCGCCTCTATTTTTAAATGAATATTTGATAGGCATTCTTCGTTAGTTTTTCCGAATACTCGTTGGCCATTAACAAGTGCGTATGGGCGCATTTTACATAAACCACATATATTTAGGCACTCATAACGCATTACAGTAACTTCAGAGTAATGTTCCAATAGCTTTTCTAGATCAATAGAAGAAAGTAAATTTGAATCACATATTTCGATAATGATAAACCCCATATTGTCTCCTAGCGTCCACTTTTTGATAACATTTTTATGAAAGAAAGCATTTTATTAGAAAAATGGAAATAACTTTGTTATATTGTATTTATACTTATTATACCATTTAGTATAATAAGTATAAAGTAAATCATCTTAAGATGTATGGCAGCTAGTTTATTATGAAGAAATGGAATGATGACATATTCACTTATTCATTTGTAATAATTATAAAGTGAAACTTCCGTCATAATTAGAAAGGAGAAGAAAGATATGAATACAGATGCTGCTACATTTAAAGAAGTTATGGGAAATTATCCTACAGGTGTAACAGTTGTAACAACAATGAGTGATAAAGGAAAACCGCTAGGATTAACTGTTAACTCTTTCGCTTCAGTATCCTTAGATCCTATGCTCATTTTATGGTCTATAGACAAAAGGGTGTCTTCGTATAATATTTTTGTTCAAGCTGAAAAATTTGCCGTACATATTCTGGCAGAAGATCAAGGCGAAATTTGCACATTGTTTGCAAGTAAAGATGTGGACCGTTTTGGAAACTGCCAGTGGAATACATCTGAAAGAAATCTACCGATTCTTCAGGATGTTTCAAGTGTGTTAGAATGTGAGACTTTCCAAACAATAGACGCTGGAGATCACATGATATTGATTGGAAAAGTCATTAACATGGAACATCAAGCTAAATCTCCACTTTTATATCACAAAAGAAAATTTGGGGCTATTCCAAAGGAATTTTATTTATAAATCTATCAATATAGTCTAATCGTATGATGTGAGGAAATACTAGTCATACGGTTAGGCAAAGAACCTATGTACGAATGAAGTAAAGAAATAGGTTCAGGATTCATTTTTCATAATCCGTTGTTATTTTTTATACTTTATTACTTAAAAAGTATGTAATATGAAAATAGGCTGTTTTCGCATTTTTTATTACCTACGACCCAGTTAGTGAATATAGGCTAGTTGATTTCCGCTTCCGTTTCAAATGACTTTTATGCTTATTTTATTCACTGGATTTATGTTAAAACAAACAATCTTATAGAAAACAAGCCATAAATAAAATAATAGTAAACTTAGGAGGAAATTTTATGTCAACATTTGAATTACCAGCATTACCTTACGCATTTAACGCCTTAGAACCACATATTGATGAACAAACAATGATGATCCACCATGATCGTCATCATGCAACATACGTTAATAATTTGAACGCAGCAATTGAAGGACATAGTGAGCTTTCTTCTCACAGTATTGAAGAGTTAGTTTCTAAAATTGAAAGTGTACCGGAAAATATTCGTACAGCAGTTCGAAACAATGGTGGTGGACATGCAAACCATAGCTTGTTCTGGACGATTATTTCACCAAATGGAGGTGGAGAACCAACAGGTGCTGTAGCAGAAGCGATAAATGAAGCATTCGGAAGCTATGAGACATTTAAAGAAGAGTTTGCTAAAGCAGCTACAACTCGATTTGGTTCTGGCTGGGCATGGCTTGTAATTGATAATGGAAAATTAGCAGTCACAAGTACAGCGAATCAAGATAATCCATTAATGGAAGGAAAAACACCTATTCTTGGTTTAGATGTGTGGGAGCATGCATATTATTTAAAATATCAAAATAAACGTCCAGACTATATTAATGCATTTTTCAATGTGATTAATTGGGATGAAGTAAATAGACGTTATTCTGTAATGAAATAAAATAGTAAAACTCTTTGGGGAAATTCAGGATATAACACGTAAAAGAATGTAAAATTTATTCACTAAAAAACCGTTGTAGAGATTGATCTTTACAACGGTTTTATATGTTTAGTGATTTGTTATCTGAATTGAATGAGAAACTTACAGTGGTTATTTCCTTCCGTTTTGCAACTTATTCTCTTTACTTGCTCGGCGTCTAAAACATTTTTAAACATTTGTGTTTCACATTGACAAGCCGTTTTGAATTCATTAGCGACAGCAAGTATAGGACAATTATATTCAGTGAGCTCGTACGTACGCTCATCGATTACTGAAATATCTGCCATATAGCCCTTTTCATTTTGAATTTTAATTATCTCTTGCATTTTATCATTGTTCGATTTGTTTTGTACCAGTGTAGTGTATTCTTCTGTAAGTCGTTTTTCTCTTTTTTTAAATAGCTGTTGAATAGATTCTTCTCCATATATATCTTTGATATCATGAAGAAATTCAACAGTAATTCCTTCATAGTTTTTTGGGAAAAGTCGTTCTCCTTTTTCTGATAAGGAATAGACTTGCAGGGGTCTTCCCATTGGCTGTTTTTCTAACTGCACATCTATTAATTGATCTTTTTCTAAAGTGTTTAAGTGTTTTCTAACAGCCATATGAGTAATTCCTAATCGTTCACCTAAGCCATTAACAGTCATAGTGGTTTCTTTCTTAATTAAATTAAGAATGCGATCTTTCGTTGAGCGATTTGATGATGGTTCCATAAGTAAACACTTCACTTTCGTTATAGATAGACGTATTAAAAGGGTCAGTTAGTGTAGGAGTAATTGATGAAGCCTACAAAATAATAAAAAAATAGTGCAAGGTTAGATGCACTACTTTCTAGATCGTTATTAAATATTATTATACTATTTAGTATAATAAATATAAAGAAAAACACCTAGATGAGTTTAGACGAAATAGTCATTAATCGCTTTGTAAATTTCTGATTATTTAGTCTATTTGGTCTCTGTAGTAAAAAGAATTGATTGTAAACTAAACGAAGGAGGTGGTGATTTTTAAAAATCACTTTACAGATGGAAGCGTAACATCTTCATGTTGAAATAGTGATGGTAAAATAAGACGAATAGTATGAAATAAATGAGACAATAATCGAGGCTGATAAAGGGAAGGATTCCAAATGGAAAATAGAGGGCAAGTGATATCGGAAGGCGTGAAAGCTCAAATCATTCAACTGATAAAAAAAGGAATGAAGCCGAATAAAATTGCGGAAGCAATGGTTCAACAAGGATTTGATTCAAACTCTACTTACAGGACGGTATTAGAGATAGTTGAACAGCAGTTTTGGTCTAAAAATGGTATAGTCACACAATCGGCTTCTGCTGAAATACCTACAATTGGAGAGAAAGGTTATCTCATTCATACAACTGATTGTGAGATTACAGTGAGGATGAGAATGGATAAGCCACTTGTTTTATTGTTAGAAAATTTATTGAGTTACGAAGAATGTGATCAGCTTATTCAACTGGCTAAGCCTCGTTTAAAACCATCTCTTGTAGTTGACCAAAAAACGGGTGAAGAAAAAGCTTCAGCAGGTAGAACGAGCAAAGGCATGTATTTTGTAAATGAAGAGAATGATTTATTACGCAAAATTGAGAGAAGAATAGCTGAGCTAACAAATTATCCAATCGAAAACGGAGAAGGGACTCAAGTTCTTCATTATGAGGTAGGGGAAGAATATAAACCACATTATGATTTTTTTCCAACCAATAAAGTAGATTCAAATAAAGGTGGGCAGAGGATTGGAACATTATTAATGTATCTTAATGATGTACAGCATGGAGGAGAAACAACCTTTCCTTATGTAAATCTTTCGATAGCACCTAAGAAAGGGACGGGGATATATTTTCACTATACGAACAGTCAAGGGAAAGTAGACCGCCTTTCGTTACATAAAAGTAATCCTGTAATAGAGGGCGAGAAATGGGTGGCAACCAAATGGATTCGTCAAACAAATATTTATTCTTCGTCACTATCTAATGAAAAACTTACCACTAATATATAGAGTTGATTTAGAAACTAACAGTTATAAAGTGACTAAATTAACATTTAGGGGGGAATGTTCGATGGCTTATGTAATAACTTCACCATGCATGACAGAAAAAGCAGCAGATTGTATGGATGTTTGTTCTGTAGATTGTATTGAACTTGGAGCAGATCAATATTTTATTAATCCTGTAGAATGTATAGATTGTGGTGCATGTGAGTTTGCTTGTCCAGTAGAAGCCATTTTTCATGAAGATGATTTAGCTGAGGAAGATGAGTCTTTCCTTGAAAAAGCAAAGAAACATTTCCAATTATCATAATTGTAAAATGTATTATTCCAGGAATAAGTGAAGAAATCGAAAAAGGTGAAATGAGCCAATCGTTTCACCTTTTTTGTTTCTTTAATATTCTATCCTACTGCCATTCCAGTGAAAAGAATAATCCATCCGATTTCGCTATGAAGAGTAAAGGTAAAACAAAGTTTGTTTCTGGTGCACTTTATGCTTAACCTATTGAAAAAACGGCTTCTAATCATTTGCCCAACACTCAGGGAATTTCCTTCACAATAAGACATTATTGTGAACTTTTTTATTATATGCTGTTAACATATTGCATAATGATACGCATGAGCATACAATAAAAGTATAGCAAATATGAACATATGAGCATATAAGCAAATGTTATTAAGCTCGAAAATTGGAGATGCTAAAACTAAAACAAAATATATAAAGGCTGCTTTCTAAAAGATTGTTGTTCTTAAATAAGTTTAATGAATAAAAGGAGTAAAAAATTCAAGTGGATTGAAAGGTCCTAAAACAGAATTTAACTCAGCTTAAATTCACTACTTGTTCATAGGCAGCACAGAATGAGAAAACAAACTATGTAAAATAACGATACATGTAGAACATTGTAAATAAATATTATGGCGATTATTTGTAAGGGAGGGAAAGTCATGATGAATAATACTGTACAAAAGAAAGAATATATTCTTGAAGGATTAGATTGCGCTAATTGCGCAGCCAAAATTGAAAGAAGCGTTAAAAAAATTGATGATGTTAATGAATGCTCTGTAAACTTTGCTACTAAAACTTTAATGATTGAAACAGATGCAAAAAAAATGGTTACAGTTTCGGAAGAGGCTGTTCGGGTTGTAAAACAGACAGAACCTGAAGTAGTTATAATTGAAAAAAAACGAGCACAAATTGAATATGAATTACAAGGATTAGATTGTGCTAATTGTGCGGCTAAAATTGAAGAAGAAGTAAGGGCTTTATCAGGCGTTTCAGATGTGCAATTGAGTTTTGTTACAAGAAAGCTTTCTTTTCATCTAGATTCACAAATGAAGCCATTAGAAATTGAAAATCATATAAAAAAAATAGTCAACCGACTTGAACCGGATGTTACCGTCGTGAAAATGAATTCTTCTGTAAAGAAAAGTTCAGAAGGAACGCAGTTTGAAGCCATTAAACCGACGGTCATGCGATTAATTGTTGGTGGAGTTTTAACATTAATCGCTGCTTTAACGTCTTTTTCAACCACTATCGAGTTTGCTTTATTTTTTATTGCATATCTAATCGTTGGTGGAGATGTATTATTAAAAGCGGCTAAAAATATTATTAGAGGAAAAGTATTTGATGAAAACTTTTTAATGGCTATCGCAACAATTGGTGCCTTTTTAATAGGAGAGTTTCCGGAAGGCGTTTCGGTTATGCTCTTCTATCAAATAGGAGAGTTATTCCAAAAAGTTGCTGTAAACAAATCTAGAAAATCAATTGCTGATTTAATGGACATTCGCCCT
The DNA here is from genome assembly GCF_902374955.1 of Bacillus massilioanorexius. Lineage (GTDB taxonomy): Bacteria > Bacillota > Bacilli > Bacillales > DSM-1321 > Bacillus_AD > Bacillus_AD massilioanorexius. Next base: position 28,554 of record NZ_CABKRX010000031.1, on the reverse strand, counting down.
GATTATGCTAATGTCTTTCGAGATGGCGAATATAAAACAGTATCTCCGGAAGAAGTAATAATAGGTGAAACGATTATTGTTAAACCAGGTGAAAAAGTACCGCTAGATGGAATAATCATTACGGGAACATCATCGATGGATACATCTGCATTAACAGGAGAATCTGTACCAAGAGAAGTGACTGAGGGAAGCGAGGTACTCTCTGGTTTTATTAATAAAAATGGAGTTATTACGTTACAAGTTCAAAAAGGCTTTGAAGAATCTACTGTTTCAAAGATATTAGAACTTGTACAAAATGCGAGTAATCGCAAAGCTCCGACAGAAAATTTCATTACAAAATTTGCGAGATATTATACACCATTCGTCGTTATAACAGCAGCATTATTAGCGTTTGTTCCACCGTTAATCATTTCAGGGGAATTGTTTTCTGATTGGATTTATCGAGCATTGGTATTCTTAGTTATATCCTGTCCTTGTGCTTTAGTTGTTTCGATTCCACTAGGATTTTTTGGAGGAATAGGAGCAGCATCCAGAAAAGGAATTTTAATTAAAGGAAGCAACTATTTAGAAGCATTAAATGATGTGAAATACGTAGTTTTCGATAAGACTGGAACGCTAACAAAAGGTGTATTCGAAGTTACAAATGTTCAAGCAGTTGATGGCTATACTCGTGAACAAGTAATAGAATATGCGGCATATGCTGAAGCATATTCAAATCATCCGATTGCCGTCTCTATCCGAAATGCTTTTGGAGCAGAATTAAACAAAGATCAAATAAACGATTATGAAGAAGTTACTGGGCATGGCACTGTTGTTAAATGGAAGGACGATGAGATTCTTGCAGGAAACAAAAAACTAATGAAAGAAAAGAATATTGCCTATACCGCTGTCGATTCAATTGGAACAATTGTATATGTAGCAGTAAATAACATGTTTATTGGAAGTATCGTTATTTCTGATGAAATTAAAGAAGATGCTAAAAAAGCAATTACGATGTTAAAAGAACTTGGTGTAAAGAAAACCATTATGCTTACAGGAGATGCAAAATCTGTTGGAGACAAAGTTGCAGCTACTTTGGGGTTAGATGATATTCATGCAGAGTTACTTCCACATCAAAAAGTGGAGCAATTTGAGAAAATTGAACAAGAAAAACATGCCAAAGAAAAAATTGTATTTGTTGGAGATGGCATTAATGATACGCCTGTTTTAGCAAGAGCTGATATTGGAATGGCAATGGGAGGCTTAGGCAGCGATGCAGCGATTGAAGCAGCTGATATCGTTATTATGAATGACGAGCCTTCAAGAATTGCAACAGCTATAAATGTTGCTAAACGTACAAGAGTAATTGTATGGCAAAATATTATTTTTGCCTTTGTAGTAAAAGGATTCTTCCTACTATTAGGAGCATTTGGTATTGCAACCATGTGGGAAGCTGTATTTGCTGACGTTGGTGTTACCGTACTCGCTGTTCTCAATTCAATTCGAGTATTAAAAGTCGATAAAGAATAAATGCTATAAAGATTGGCTTTGTTATAGATTATTGTTAATTGAAACTATTATCAGCGATGAAATCTTTAATTAAGGCGTCTTGCATGAAACTTAATGCAGGACGCCTTTTAGTTGAAATAAATGAGCTGTACACATATGTATTGTTGCCTATGTATCTATAGAGAACAGATTGTTACGGGTTTTGACTGGACAGACACTATATAGCAATCAAAAATATTTCGTTTGTATTTAATGATTACTTTTATTTTTGATAAAGGCTCTGTTATACCTTGATGTTAATTTAAAATGAATGGAAAGTGCATAAATAGCGAGACTTCTGTGGGAATAGCAGTTCAAGTGAGATTCCACAGCGAGCGTTTTTAGTCTATCAGCACTAGAATTGAACAGAACCTTGATAAAAATAGTATTGTAAATAGGATAACCTTGTTTTTTGTTCAGATTAATTTAAATAAAATTTTTCTGAAGTATTTTATTCATTTTGAAGTTTAGTATCTGATTTTGAAATGTTCTTTTTGAATAGATGTGTACGAATCCATGGAAGTACCCAACGATCTCCCCCAAAACGACCAGCATTAGCACCAGCGATGAGAATAATAAATCCGTATAATATGAACGAAGGATTTGTTGAAACTGTTCCACCAAAGAAAAACATGAAATTCATTAATAATCCAAAGAATGCAGCGGCAGTTGTTAATGTACCAAGAATAAGACCTAAACCTATTAATAATTCACCCCAAGGAACTAACACATTAATTAGACCCGTATTTGAAACCGCGAAATGTTCAATAAACGAAACATACAGAGGATAAACAACGTCTCCGTCTGGTCCTTTTACTGGATTTGCAACAATATTACCAAGGTAGCCAGTAGCGTCAAAACCTCCAGTAATTTTCTCTAATCCATGTGTAAACCATTGATACCCAATATATACTCTTATTATTAAAAGAAGTCCAGAAGCATAAATATTATTTCGAAGCCAGTTCATCATAACTATTCCTCCTGATTGTAAAAAATATAAATATAATTGAATATTGAAATATAAACCCGTAAATATCTCGAATTCGAATTATATTAAAAGTATAATACCAATATTATTTATAATTATTTTAGTTTTGTAATAATTGTAATTTTTTATTCATAGATTATCGACAATCTATGAACGATTTGTAAAAAAGACTTGCAATGATGATAATGATTATCATTGTAGCTATATCAAGGGCTTTTATTTAATGAAGTTTATGTATTTGATATCAAAATAGAAAATTAGTAGTCAGACATAATTGTTCTACACCTTTACATAAAATGACTAATATGAACCGAAATTGCTATAAGAGGATGGGTGAGGAATTGAATTCGATATATAGGATCCTTGACGATGTTCAAAATACGACAGTCGAAAGTGTATTGGTAACGATTATCCACGTAGATGGGTCTGCTTACTTGCGTGAAGGATCGACGATGTTAATTAAAAAAGACGGAACTTGTATAGGTGTAATTAGTCCAGGATGTATGGAGGAAGATTTAGTTCTCCATTCACAAGGTGTATTTGTAACGAAGCGCTCGACAACTTTAGTATATGACATGGAAAGTGATTGGGAATTAGGGATAGGAACAGGCTGTAATGGTACTATTTACGTTACATTAGAGTTCATTGATGATACTTTAAGAAACTTATTAGCTAGTATCACGGAATATATTCAAAGAAATCAATCCGTTATTCTTCAAAAAAAGCTCAGCTTTGAATGGGATATATTTGAATCTGATATTCAAGTAATTGAAGATTTCAGTGAAAATAAAATATATGACTTGCAAGGTCTACAAAAGATGGATTCTTATTGGATATATACTCAAATGATTCAACCAAAACCTCGCTTAATTATATTTGGTGCTGGGATAGATGTTAAGCCAGTTGCTATGCTAGCTGCCACTATAGGATTATCTGTAACAGTATGTGATTGGAGACCGGCACTTTGTAATAAAGAAAATATTCCTTTTGCAGATCATTACGTGATTGGATTTCCAAATGAAATCATGGAACAGATTACCTTCAGTGAAAAGGATTGTGTGATCATTATGACACATCATTTTCAACGTGATCAAGAAATAGTAGCACATATTATCAAGCAGAATTTATTGTATGTTGGAATTATGGGATCTAAAAAGCGAACAAAAGCGGTATTTCATCATGATATCCCTGATTATATTCATTATCCAATTGGATTATCCATTGGCGCGAAAGGACCTGAGGAAATCGCGATAAGTATTATTGGAGAAATTATTAAAGAATTAAGATTGAAAGAAACATACTTATGAAGATAACGGGTGTATACTTAGCCGCTGGCAATAGTAAGCGCATGGGAAAAGATAAATTAACGTTACAAATAGCAAACAAGCAAATCGGAATCTGGGCTTTAAATGAGGCGATTATTTCTAACCTTAATCACATCATCATTGTGACTAAATGTAATCACCATTTGGATTTTTCAGGCTTAAGCAAGGATAAATTAAACTGTATAGAAATAGCTAATTATGAATACGGTCAATCCTATTCTCTAAAAAAAGGAGTAGAGAAAGCAGAAAATCTTGAATCTGATGCTGTTTTAATTTTTTTAGCTGATCAACCCTTCATTACTTCAGAAATGCTTAACATTCTAATAACTACATTTAATCAAAATCTCAATTCCTCTTTCATTGCTTCTAGTAATCACGGACAAATTCAACCTCCTATCTTAATATCCAAAAATCTATTTTATGAGTTAAAACAAATACGAGGAGATCAAGGTGCGAAATCAGTAATAGAAAAAAATCGTGAAAAAGGTTTACTGATTCCTTTTGATGATAAGCAGTTATTTATTGATATCGATGAGTGGTCAGATTATGTTTATTGGAAAAAGCTTGTGGAAAGCACTGTTTCGAAGGGGAGTGAAGATGATTCCTGAGATGCCTCTATGCACGCTATTGCATTTATATAAAATTCATTAATACGGTTGTATTCCTATTATTTTCAAATGGCAGAAAGGAGCTTGACATGGATACGATTGGTCAAGGTGTGATTCGAAAAGAAGCATGGGAGAAGGTAACGGGTAAAGCTACGTATACCGGTGATGTACAAGAGGCTGGAATGCTTCATGTGAAAAAAGTCATTAGTCCATATGGACATGCGCTAATTAAAAAGATTGATTCATCGATGGCAAAAACTCTTCCGGGTGTTCGTGCCATCATTGTTGGAGGAGATTTACCTTTAACAGGGGAAGAAATAAGAGATAGATACCCGATTGCATATGGAAAAGTACGTTATTACGGGGAAGTGGTTGCTCTAATCGTCGCAGATACAATGCTGCAAGCTACATATGCGGCTAACTTTATTCATATTACTTATGATCGTTTACCTGTTATCAACTCCCCACGCGAAGCTTTAGACCCAAAAGCTCCTATTCTTCATGAACAATTGGAGAATTATCAGAAAATACCTGAGGTGTACCCTGTTCTGGGAACAAATATTGCTAATTTCACCAAAATTCGTAAAGGGAATAAAGCTATAGGCTGGCAGAAAAGTGAGGTGATGATTGAACAAAAGTTCTCCTTTGCACCTTCTGACCATATCGCGATGGAGCCAAGATGTTCCTTAGCAGAAATAAAGGACGATGGGAAAATTATGATTACTTCCTCATCACAAGGACCATTTATGATCAAAAGACTGATTAGTCAATACTTTGGAATTGAGATGGGAAATGTCATCGTTAATACGCCGTTTGTTGGAGGTGCATATGGAGGAAAGGCAGCTGTGCAATTGGAGCTTCTAGCCTATATTGCGTCAAAAGCGGTTGGGGGAAGACTGGTAAAGGTAGAAAACAGTCGTGAAGAGGATATCGTTACATCACCTTGTCATATAGGGTTAGATGCAACCGTAAGATTAGGCTGTACAAAAGATGGAAAGCTCCAGGTAGCTGAATTAACATATCTGTGGGATGGAGGAGCATACGGTGATAAAGCTACAGATTTGAGTAGAGCAGGTGCTGTAGATTGTACCGGACCTTATCGAATTAATCATGTGTGGTGCGATTCACTTTGTATGTATACAAATCATCCATATGCAACTCCGTTTAGAGGATTTGCACATTCTGAAGTTCTATTTGCTTTTGAACGAACAATGGATATGCTTGCTCAGAAATTGAATATAGATCCACTTTATTTGCGGGAAATAAATGCGATTCAACCAGGTGATTCTTCACCAACTCAAGTGAAACTAAATAGAAGTACGGTAGGAAATCTTCCTAAATGTATAAAAAAATTAAAAAGTTTAATGAATTGGGAAGAGGGTCAAGTATTTAAGAAAAAAAATAATAAGATCATTGCAAAAGGAATTAGCTGTGTGTGGAAAAATTCTACGATTGATACAAACGCAAGCTCAGGTGTTATTTTAACATTTAATCCGGATGGAACGGTAAATGTAATAACAGGTGTTATTGAAATAGGAACGGGAACAAAGACTGTGTTAGCGCAAATAGTTGCTGATAAGCTAAAGATGGGCATAGATCGCGTTAAAGTTCAAATGAAAGTAAATACACAAAGTACTCCGGAACATTGGAAAACGGTAGCCAGTCGGGGAACTTTCATGGCTGGTCGTGCAGCTCTTCAAGCATGCGAAGATGCGATTTCGCAAATAAAACGAATAGCAGCTACCGTTTTTCGAGCTTCAGTAGATGATATCGATCTTGGAGAAGAAAAAGTATTTTTACGTAATAATCCATCTGTCAGTCTACCATACAAAGAATTAGTATATGGATATACGTATCCAAATGGGAATGCCATTGGTGGGCAGATTATAGGAAAGGGTCATTTTATTTTCCAAGGACTGACGAAATTAGACGCAAAGACTGGTTCAGGAAATCCAGGACCAGAATGGACGGTTGCAGCACAAGGAGTAGAAGTTGAATACGATCCAATTGAATATACGTATAAAATTCTAAAAGCTGTTTCCGTAATAGATGTAGGGAAAGTTCTTAATCAAAAGACAGCGGAAGGTCAAGTGATGGGAGCTATGAGTATGGGTCTTTCTTTTGCAGGACGTGAAACGTTTTATTTTGACCAAGAAGGACGAGTGCTGAATCCACAGCTTCGAACATATCGACCGATTCGATATGGTGAACATCCTGAGTTTGTCTGTTCATTTATTGAGACAACTCAGGCTGATTATATAAATAAGGCGAGAAGTCTTGGTGAACATGGAATCTTAGGAATGCCTGCTGCATTAGGAAATAGTCTTTCTTTAGCTGCAGGAATTCCATTAAATCATTTACCTTTACTACCAGAGTTAATATGGAGAAGTAAAGAGGGGGAACCAAAATAATGCTGTCTCCACATTTAGTATATTTTAAGCCTAATACCATTCAGGAAGCGACTAAGCTCTTTCAAGATTTAAGAGAAAAAGGAAAAAAACCATTATATTATGGTGGTGGAACGGAAATTATTACATTAGCACGATTAAATCTTGTTCATACTGATGCGATTATAGATCTTAAGGTAATTTCAGAATGTAACATTTATCAATTACTTGGAGACGAATTAATAATTGGTTCGACCATAGGTCTATACAAATTTGAAGAAAAGATATTATATCCTCTGTTAACAGAAGCCTCAAAAGAAATTGCCGATCACACAGCAAGAAACAAAATTACAGTGGGTGGGAACATTTGTGGTGAAATATACTATCGAGAAGCTGTTCTTCCCTTTTTGTTAGCGGATAGTGAAGTTGTTATTGCTGGACCTAGTGGAATTAGAAAAAAACAGATAAATGATGTTTTTCAAAAAGAACTATTGTTAAATGAAGGAGAATTTTTAGTTCAAATTCTAACAAAAAAAGAAATGGTAAATGTTCCGTCTATTAGTATCAAAAAGAGAAAGCAATGGGATGATGGTTATCCTCTTGTGACTGTGGCCTCTTTGAAAAAAGATGGGTTTATTCGATTTGCGTTCAGTGGATTATGCCCATTTCCTTTTCGTTCGAAGGAAATGGAGGCAAGACTCAATGATAAAAGTTTATCTTATCAAGAACGTATTTCGGCTGCAGTTGAATATATACCTAGTCCAATATTAAATGATATTGAAGGATCGAAAGAGTATCGATTATTTGTATTAAAAAACACGTTAATCCACATTTTTTCTACATTAGGTGGTGAGGCTTTTGAATGATTTACCTAAAAATCGAAGCATGATTATATCAATACAAATTAATAATGAAAATCACGAGATAGAGGTTTTACCATCAGCTATTTTGCTAAACGTATTAAGAAATAAGCTGGGTCTGACTGGTGCTAAACGCGGGTGCTTAAATGGAGACTGTGGAGCATGTACCATTTTATATAATAATAGACCAATGAAATCATGTTTGTTATTAGTTGTTGAAGCACATCAAGCAGAAGTTATAACGATTGAAGGACTTAAAGATACACCTATTCAAAGAGCCTTTATTGATAAATTTGCCTTTCAATGCGGATATTGTACACCGGGTTTTATTATGAATAGTCATGCCCTACTTCTTAATGATCATAATCCCGATAAAGAAAAGATCATCACATGGCTGTCATCGAATATTTGTCGATGTACCGGTTACAAAGAAATTGAAGAAGCCATTATGACGGTTATAGAAAGTTCGTTAAAAGAGTGACATTCGTTTAGTCTTTGGAATAAGTTGAATACATAAGGTGTGATAATGTTGAAGAATACCTATGTAGATGCATACAATAGTCCAGAAACGAAACTAATTTATTCTGTAGAACGTAGTCTTGATCTAATTACAGCAACACTCTTGTTAACAGGACAAATTACAATTTTCGGTGTGTTTGTGAGGCCAGGAAGATTTAGCTTATCTTTAGGAGGACCTCTTTTCGGGAGTGCTCGTTTAGAAGGTAAGAATCAGGCGTTATTAGGAGATATCATTATTAATTTTATTGATGTTATTCTTGCTATCTTGTTAATTATCGGAAAAATTCATGTGACAGGAACTTTTGTTTCTTCAGGAGAATTTACTATTAATGTTTCAGGCCCTATTTTTGGGTATCCAGAAATTATTCCAATAACGATTCCACAGGAAAGCATTGAACAGTTTAATTCAATTGTAAGTAAGTATTACGTAGTGCCTCAAGAATTATTAGACCATGTGATAAGGACTGAAAAAAATGTTGGTAAATAATACAAATAATGTAAATGATACGTTAGAAACAAGAAGTCATACGTTTTTATTAGCTATACCCATTATTATTTTTATTTTCTTTTTCACACAACAAAAAACGACTGATGTTAAATAATAAATAGTGTGTTCTTTCAATTTAAGTTAAGAGGCCAATGAAAGCATTTTTCATTGGCCTCTTTTAAATATATTACTAGATAACATATGTTAAATAGATGATGTCATATAAAGCATAAGGAGTTTCAAAGTAGTTCAATATTACTTTTGAGATGGTCTTTCTTACTTCTTATTTAGTTCTTTACCCATTCCTTTTAGGAAGGCAAGGGTAAAGCCAATAGAACGATTAATATCTGGATCATTTAACGTTTTTAAAAGATTCATAACGGTAATCTTTTTATCTGTTTCAAGGAATTTAGTTCCTTCATCAATTCCTGCTACAGCACTATTCACTAGTTTTGTTGTTTTTTCTGAGTCAGCTTTCATTAAAGCCCCAGTTGCTCCAGTAATAGTGTTCATTAAATTTGTTACTGGATCTTTTGAAACCTGCTGGAGTGCAATTTTCGTAATTTGCTCTTTTGCTTGAAGCATAGTAGTAGCTGCTTCTAGCACGCCCATATCATTAAGCTCACCGATTATTTCAAAAATATGATTAATGGCTTCTTCATTGTTAGATAAGAGCTTAGTCAATTCTTCAATCTTTTGTTGTTTAATCTCTGCTTCGGTTGGTTCATACCGTTGAATATTTGTTATAGGAGCCGCCATTTATTTCATCTCCTTATTTAATAAGATATATTACTATTCAATCCGTAGAATGTGGTCATAGTGAATAACCAATTAACAAATTGCTTCATTTATATGTGGACTGATCTTTCGGCATATTTAATGTAACTCATTCGAAGTAATAGACTCTTAGAAGTGCCTTTTTTCTTCGAATGAGGATCAATGTTACAAAAATCAATCTTTATAAAATGATCACCTTTCATCTTACATATCTTAATGATTTGTAAGATGTTCGTAACCTGGACGATTCCATTTACGCTGTACCTCAACACCATTTTGAGGATAACGTTTCTTATTACGTGGATTTGTAACTGGTAGTGGATTATCTCCACATGTATTTATGACTTCCATTCGAACCTTCGTTTGTTTATAAGCTGGCGTATGTGTTCGAGTATCATAAGCAGGTCCAGTCAAGAAATTAATAGCTGAATCTTTGTCTACTGAGTTCATTGGTAAATAAAGTTCGTTCCCTTTTACACGATCTGTAATTAAAACGTTCAGCTTTACAGCACCGTAAGGAGACACTAGACGTACAAGCCCACCGTCACAAAGATTACGATCTTTAGCTAATTGAGGAGAAACCTCAACAAAAATATTAGGAACTTTTGATTGAAGACCAGATGATTTATTTGTCATGTTACCTTCATGGAAATGTTCGAGCATACGTCCATTGTTGATATGCAAATCGTACTCTTCTGGGAAATACGCCGGTTCAATCCAATCAGCTACTGCAAAGCGAGCTTTTTTGTCAGGAAAATTGAAGCCATTCACATAAAGAAGCGGTGTACTTTCTCCATCTAAGCTACCCCAAAGGAAACTATTCCAGCCTTCAAGAACTTCATAATTTGCTTTGCTAAATAGTGGTGACAAACTAGCCATTTCTGCAAAAATTTCGCTAGGACTTGTATAATTCCAATCTGCTCCAAAGCGTTTGGCTACTTCTTGAATGATCCACCAATCAGGTTTTGAATCACCTAGAGTAGGAAGTGCTTGGTAAAGTCTTTGTACTCGACGTTCTGTATTCGTAAATGTTCCTTCTTTTTCAAGTGATGGTGAAGCAGGTAATATAACATCAGCATATTGTGCCGTTCTTGAGAAGAAAATATCTTGAACAACTAAGAATTCTAGCTTCGATAGAACATCATGCACATGATTCGCATTGCTATCAACAAGAGCCATATCTTCACCCATAACATACATCGCTTTCATAGCGCCTTTATCAATGGAATCAAGCATTTGAATATTATCTAAACCTGGTTTACTATCAATTTTTACATTGTAGGCCTTTTCGAATTTTGCACGAGCTACATCATCAGTAATATGTTGATATCCTGGTAACCACCCCGGAAGAGTTCCCATATCACATGCACCTTGTACGTTATTATGACCGCGAAGAGGATATGCACCTGCCCCTGGTCTACGATAGTTCCCTGTAGCAAGTAATAGGTTAGAAATGGCAGCAGATGTCTCGGAACCACCAGTGTTTTGTGTAACGCCCATTCCCCAAAGAACACAAGTACCATCAGCGTCACGAATTATTTCGGCAATTCGTATGAGAGTTTGCTTAGATATACCTGTAATTTTCTCAGCATAATCTAATGTATATTTTGTTAATAATTTCTTATATTCATCTAAGAAATTAACATTTTCATCAATGAACTTTTGATCCTGCCAACCTTGATCAAAGATATATTTTGTTACAGCCATTAACCATACTTGGTCTGTTCCTTGCTTTGGACTAATAAAAATATCTGAGCGCTCAGCCATTTCATTCTTACGAAGATCCGCAACGATCAGCTTTTGGCCATGTAGTTTATGAGCACGTTTGACACGTGTAGCTAATACAGGGTGCCCTTCTGCTGGATTTGCTCCAACGATGATTACGAGCCCTGCTTGAGCGATATCTTTTATTGTTCCAGCGTCACCACCCATACCAACTGTACGGAACAAACCATCTGTCGCAGGAGATTGACAATAACGAGAGCAGTTATCAACGTTATTTGTTTTGAAAATTTGTCTTGCGAGTTTTTGGAACACATAGTTTTCTTCATTTGTAATTTTAGAAGATGAGATGAAACCAACAGAACCTTTTCCGTACTGTTCTTTAATACCGCCTAATTTGCTTGAAACCAAATCAAGAGCCTCTGACCAACTAGCTTCAACAAATTGACCATTTTTACGAATGAGAGGTTTTGTTATTCTTTCCTCAGAATTTACAAAGTCCCATCCGAATTTTCCTTTAACACAAGTAGATATAGCATTGACAGGAGCATCATGAGATGGTTGGACTTTAAGGATTTTTCGATCTTTTGTCCAAACTTCAAAAGAACAGCCTACACCACAAAATGTACAAACTGTTTTTGTTTTTTTCGTCCGTTTATCGCGCATTGCCGCTTCTACTTCTGATACAGCAAAGATGCTACTATAATTCGTTTCTACTTTTTTAACGATATCAATCATTGGTGTTAAAATATCATCTTCTAACCCAGTCATGAAACCAGCTTCGCCAAGCATCGATTTTTCCATTAGTGCATTACATGGACAAATCGTCACACATTGCCCACAGCTAACACAAGAAGAGTCGTTTATCGATGATCCTTTATCCCAAAGTACTCTCGGTCTTTCAGCTTCCCAATCAATAGAAAGCGTTTCATTCACTTGAAGACTTTGACATACTTCTACACATTGCCCGCAAGCTATACATTGATTTGGATCATAACGGTAAAAAGGATGGCTCATATCTACTTGATCAACACTTACTTTAGGTGTATAAGGGTATTTTTGGTGTTCAATTTCCATTAGTTCTGCCGTATTATGAAGTTTACAATTTCCGTTGTTATTGTCACAAACTGTGCAGTATAGGAGATGATTTTCGAGAATCCGATCCATTGCTTCTGTTCTAGCACTCTTCGCTTGGTTGGAGTTCAATTGAATATCCATACCATTTTCGGCAACTGTTGAACAAGAACGCATAAGCTTTCCATTCACTTCAACAATACAAGTGTCACAGGTTTGAATCGGGTCTACTTCAGGTACATAACAAATTTGAGGATGAGGTATTTCATATTGATTAATAACTTCTAAAACAGTTGATCCAGCATTTGCAAGGTACTCCTGATTATTAATACGTACCTTAATACTCGAATCCTTCATCGTTTTTCCCCCTTTAAATCGTATGAAATGATTTTTCATGTATTTAGAGATTCATAATATTTTTTTGGCTGTTTTCTAAAAGATTCTTGTTTTTATAGGCAACAAAGTATGCGGAAACATTCTATTTTTTGACCTGGATTACTTTTAGTTCAAGCATCAGGTGTTGCTACATGTAGAGAATCTGTCCGAATGGCAAAAGAGTTCATTTATTAAAAAACGATAACCCCAAGTTGAACGAGTGACTTCTATCTTAGTAAAAAAAACAATAAAAAAACCACCATGATTACACTTTCTCTAGATTAGTAAAGTGTAATTCATGGTGGAATAGTTTAATAACAAACCTTGCTAGAATACCAATCCAAACCATATAAATATCAAATAAAAAATAGAAACACAACATAAATATATTATGTATCCATCATTTATAACATTATTATACCTATAATTTTGAAAAATACAATAATATGCTTATAATCATTTTTGAGCCATATGCTTTTCTTTTTTAAAACGATAATTTATGCTGAACAATGTTGAATTCAAAGAAGTAGATTTTCATTTGGGGGAGATTAGTCTATGTCAAAGGTAGTTCATGAGTTTAATGATATTATACGTAAACTTCGTAAAGATTTGTTTGGAAAAGGACCAGAAAGAATTCATACAGTTTTTATTGAAAATATGGCAGTTTCAACATTGTATGGTAATTTAACACCAACAGAAATATTTATTTGTCAAACAGCAGATGGTAAGGAAATGATTCATGCTGCTCGAACAAAAATGATCCAGGATTTGTATGCTGTTAGTCCTCCAGATGGGATGGAGGATCTAGTAGGCGCAAAGCTTCTGCATTTATTTTCGGATATTAAGGTTGAGGAGAATATGGCTGTTTCAGTGTTTATATTCGATAAGCCTATAGATAAAAAAGGGTGATTGAAGATTTCTTTATGGAAAAAGGGGTTTTAAGGCCAGTGTGAGTGTTTACTGATTATAAGACTTTTAGTATTTGAATAGGGGGAGGGATGGAATGATGAAAGCGGTCACTATGAGAAGAGAAGTTATTCGTGTCTCAAACGGTTGCGCTGATAAAATAAATGATTTAGTCGTAACAGAATATCCAGTAACAGTTAAGATTAATGGTGAGGAATTCGTTACAATGGTTTGTACACCTGAGTATATTGAAGAAATGGTAATCGGATATTTAACATCGGAAGGAATTATTCGAAAGTACGAAGAAATAAGGGATATTTGGGTACAAGATAAGGCTGGTATTGTCCATGTAAAAACGGACAAGTTAAATCCATTTCACCTTAAACTCCAGAATAAAAGGTATATTACTTCATGTTGTGGTATGAGTAGACAAGGCTTCGTATTCGCTAATGATGCCTTAACAGTTAAAGAAATGAAGGATATAAAAATTAAGATTACTGCTAATGATTGTTTTCGATTAATGGATACATTACAGAAATCAGCAGCTATTTTTCAAAGTACAGGTGGAGTACATAATGCAGCACTTTGTGATGAAGACGGAATAATTATTAGCCGAATGGATATAGGAAGGCACAATGCCCTAGATAAAATATACGGACATTGTATAAAACAAGGTTTATCTATGGAGGGAAAAATAATCGTCTTTAGTGGGCGAATTTCATCAGAAATTCTATTAAAAGTAGCGAAAATTGGATGTGAAATTATTCTGTCTAAATCTGCTCCAACTGAATTCGCCTTACAATCAGCAGAAGAATTAGGAATTACAACTGTTGGATTTATTCGTAATCAGTCATTAAACATATACACGCATCCAGAAAGAATCTTATTAGATAACGAAATGTAATTAACATATATAAACTTAAAATGAAAGACATAAAATAAAAAAAGTATGGACATTTTTTTACTTTTTTTGATATCATATTTATGTTCTGAAAAGAATTATGAAAAATTTGCAAGGTCTGCAAATTTTTTATTTTATATTCTTACTTAATGAAGATTGATTTTATTGTAAATGATATGCAGTAAAGTTAGGCAACGTTAAAAATTCCTATTGTTTAATAGGCTTTTTAATGTTGCCTTTTTTATTGGATAAAAATTATGTTTTTACAAGTAGTTGGGTGTTTAGCTCCAGCGCTTAGTTTCAGTTTCGCAAGGCCATAAGTCAATCCGTTTAGGAGTAAAAGAGTGCCTTTTTTAGAACTACTTATGCTGACCGAGGCTTCCAAAAGCGCTTGTGCTTTTCTTAATATATGGGAGAGTTAAAAGGGGGAGAGGTTTGATGGGATTCAACAAGCCACAAGAAATTGCTGAAATGAGTATTAATGCAGGGGTGCAAAAGGCAAAGCTACCATTATCAATTATGCTAATTCTTGGATTTTTAGGAGGAGCTTTCATTTCATTAGGTTTCCTACTTGATATCCGAGTTATTGGAAATTTGCCAGTGGAATGGGGCAGTTTATCATCATTTTTAGGTGCAGCAGTCTTTCCATTAGGTCTTATTCTTATTGTGATTGCCGGAGGAGAATTAATAACAGGTAATATTATGACTGTAGCTATGGCTTTTTTCTCGAAAAAAGTGACGATAAAAGAATTATTAAATAATTGGTTTTGGATTACATTAGCGAATTTAATAGGGGCTCTATTTGTTGCTTATTTTTTTGGACATGTAGTTGGGTTAACTGAAACAGGACCATTTATGGATAAAACAATTGCTATTGCACAAGCAAAAGTAAATGATTCTTTTTTTCAAACGATTATTTCTGCCATTGGCTGCAATTGGTTAGTTTGTTTGGCCATTTGGATTGCTTTCGCAGCAAATGATGTGGTGGGGAAAATTTTTGGAATTTGGTTTCCAATTATGGCTTTTGTTGCAATTGGTTTTCAACACGTTGTTGCTAATATGTTCGTTATACCAGCAGCTATTTTTGCGAATGCGTTATCATGGGGAGATTTTATTCAAAATATTATTCCGACATTCATAGGTAATGTAATTGGAGGAGCGGTATTCGTAGGATTAGCATATTTTGTTTCTTACTCCAAACCTAAGCTAAAAACACAGAAGTTAAAGAAAGTTTCTTAAATAAAATAATTATTATATAAAGGATAATAATTTCACAAAAAACCAAATGATGAATCATCGTTTGGTTTTTTGTGTTTTTATATCATTTTCAAATCATACATGGTGTTTCTAGTTATTTCCAACAAGAAGGAGTGATAAATAAGTGAATAATAAAAGTCAAATAAAAACATATAAATTATCTAAAAATATTATATGTATCTAATTTTTTTGTCACAACACGAACACTAGAAAACTTTTTAAAGTTTTCTAGTGTTCGTGTTATTATTTTAAGTGAAGAAAGGATTTAATGAATTTTATAACACTTCAAAAATTCGCAATAATAATACTGTAAAAAATATTTTGATATTTCTTAAAAATGAATATGTGAAGTTTGTAACAAAGATACCTTTGTGTTCATTTATTTGAAAGGAGTTTGAGTTTCATGGAATGGATTAATCAAATACCAACTGAAAAAATTGTAGAGTGGAGAAGACATATACATCAAAACCCTGAATTATCTTTTAAAGAATATAAAACAGCACAATATATTTATGATACTCTGTCTACTTTTCCAAATTTGGAGATTACTAGACCGACAGAAACAAGCGTTGTAGCAACATTAGCTGGGGGTGCTGGAGAAGGAAAGATAATTGCTCTTCGCGCTGACATTGATGCACTGCCGATGCAAGAGGAATCTAATGTGGAATTTAAATCAATAAATGATAATATTGCACATACTTGTGGTCATGATACACATACAGCGATGTTACTAGGTACTGCCTCAGTTCTTTCCAATATGAAAGATGAAATTGCTGGAACGGTTAAATTCATCTTTCAACATGCGGAGGAGTTAACACCAGGTGGTGCACAACAACTTGTAGATGCAGGTGTACTTGAAGGCGTAGATGAAATTTACGGAATTCATATTTTACCTAGATTGAAAGAGGGCTCACTTGGAGTTACATCCGGATATGCTACTACAGCAGCTGATGGATTCTTCTTAAAAATCCAAGGTAAAGGATCACATGCTTCTACACCAGAATTATCTATTGATCCGATTGTAGTAGGTAGCGAAATTGTAATGGCGTTACAAACTGTTGTATCTAGAAGTGTAAAACCAAGTGAAATGGCAGTGTTAAGCATTGGTGAATTTCATAGTGGACAAGCACCAAATATTATTGCTGATACTGCAACATTAAGTTGTTCTATTCGATCATTACATGATGAAGTACGAGATTTAATGGAAAGTCGAGTGAAAAAAATTATTGAAAATGTGACCGCTTCACATGGAGCAACATACGAATTGGATTACATTCGTGGCTATTCTGCACTGTACAACACACCTGAGTTAGCTGCAAAAGCAAAAGAATCGGCTATTCGTGTGTTAGGAGAAGAACTGGTTTATGATTCTCCAATGTTAATGGCAAGTGAAGATTTTTCCGCTTACGCTAAGGTGATTCCTGCTTGCTTCTTATGGCTTGGCGGAGGCACAGAAGAACAAGGGTGTGGTTATATGAACCACCATCCTAAATTCAAAGTAATGGAAGAAGCTATGTTTAATGGGACAAAGGTTGAAGTTCAGTTAATCTTAGATATATTAGGAAAGAAGTAGAAATATAGTGCTCAAGAATGGCTATCTCTCTTATTCTGATTAAAAGAATAGGAGAGATGAATTTCATGTAACGTATAACCAGAACTTTTTATCGCTTATAGATGAATGAAATTATTCGATTTATATAGAAAATAAGGAAGGTGCTAAAAAAATGGCTAAAAATAGTAAAATATTTTATGGTTGGTGGATTGTATTAACCGCATTTATGTCTATGACGTTTCTATTCGCACCAGTTGTTAATCTTATCTCATTTTTTACCGATCCAGTTTCGAAAGATCTAGGTATCGAAAGATCGCAATTTTCATATTATTTCACAATTGTAACATTGGTTGGTATGGTTGTAGCTCCAATTGCTGGGAACCTGCTTAAAAGAGTGAATATAAGAGTATTTATGACAGTTTGTACGATTCTTGGAGCCGGATCTTATATCGGTTTCTCTTTTGCAACAAACATTTGGGTGATTTACGCTTTATCGGTATTACAAGGGATTGCCCTGTTAGCAGGATGTATTGTTCCTTCATCTGTTTTAATTGCAAACTGGTTTAATGAAAAACGTGGATTAGCATTAGGGATTGCTTTGTCAGGTAGTGGTGTAGGGGGAATTATTCTTACTCCGATTGTTTCATATTTAATTGAGTCATTTGGCTGGAGAACAACTTATCTTATTATAGGATTTGTAATTCTTATTACGGTTGTTCCTCTTACATTATTTGTAGTTAGATTTCGTCCTTCTGATATTGGTCTAACTCCACTTGGAGAATCACCTACACAAAATAAAGAAAGAGTATTAACTGGTGTAAGCCAAAAAGATGCTATTAAAACACTATCATTTTGGATTTTATGTTTAGCCATTATCGTAACAGGTATTGTAGCAAATACAATGATTATTAACTTAGCTCCTTTCTTAACAGATATTGGTGCTCCAGTGTCTAAAGCAGCTTTCTTAATGTCTCTAGGTTCAGCGATGGTAATTGTTGGAAAACTTGTTGTTGGTAAACTATTTGATAATCTAAAAATTGATATTATGATTATTGCACTGGGTGTTTGTAATATCTTAAGTTTCGTATTCTTGAAAAATGCTGATGCAATGCTTTCTGGTATCTTATATGCTACCTTTACTGGATTTGGAGCGACAGCATTAACTATTGCACCTTCTTATATTACACCATACATTTTTGGTGAAAAAGATTTTGGTCCAATCTTTGGTATTGTTTCTACATTCTCATCATTGGGAACAGCATTATCTGCAGTCTTCGGTGGTATCGTATATGGTATCAATCATTCTTATTTCTTAGTTTTAAATGTATTAATTGTACTTTCTGTTGTAAGTTTCTGCTTGTATTTCCTAGCTGTTAGACTTAAACCAAAATATGCTGAGAATGTTGAGTTTGCTACCAACACTAAAGCTTGATAGTCATTGTGATAGATATTTAACGAATAGAAATAACTAAGGATTTTGAAGGTGAAATACCATTCGTATTAAACTTGGTTTGGGTATGGGAGACCATATAGAATGAACAATTTAATCAAAATTCAATAGATACTTTTAAGCAAAATAAGAGCTAACTGCAAATGAGTATGAAGAAATTACTTATTGTGGTTAGCTTTTTAGATTGCTTAAGAAGGGTATCTTAAAAGCGTAGGACGTTACAAAAGTGATATTTAATTACTTTTGTAACGTCCTTATTTTAACTGTATCATTTTGGTTAATTGACAATAAACATTTGAATAAGCATTTCAAAAGAGTAAATGAGCATGGTATTTACATCAAACTCATAATCTGTCATTTCTGTTTCAAAAGCCTGATTAATCACGGAGGTTAATATGAAAATTAATAGTTCTACTGTTTGATCTTCATTTATTGTGGTAGGAGTACCAGGAATCTGTGGACATTTTTTGATAAATATTCCTTTTTCTACTCCTTCTCTGTAAATTTGTCTAACATAGTCTCTTCGATTCTCACTGAATGCTCTAAATTTTTCCCAATCATGTGGGAAAAATTTTCTTAATTCATTAAGATATTTTTTTCTTAACATTTTAATGTTATATAGAAAAAATACAGCACGTAATTTTTCTACATAATCGTCTTTTTGGTTGATGATTGTTTTCATCTCTTCTAAATCAGTAGCAATGATTGAATCACATATAGAGCTAATTAATTCATTTTTATTTTTGTAGTGTAAATAGATTGTTCGTTTACTGATTCGTAAATTTTGGGCTAATTCATCCATAGTAAATTTACGAAATCCATATATTTCGATTAGTTTTTTTCCTTCTTCAATAATTCTTTGCTCAGTATTCATAGGTATGCACCTTCTATACGAAAATAATAGTATCTTGTCTTATTTACTTTCTATCTTTAATAGGTACTCTTTAATATGCAAGCCACCACCATAGCCAACAAGTTTACCGTTTGCTCCAATCACTCGATGACAAGGGATAAAAATAGGAATTGGATTTCGGTTATTGGCCATTCCGACTGCTCTCATAGCCTTAGGGTTATTGATACTTTCGGCTATTTGTTTGTAACTTCGCGTTTCTCCATAAGGTATCGTATAAAGACTATTCCAAACATTTTTCATAAATTCTGTACCATTTGGAGATAGAGGTAATGTAAAGTTTGTTTGTTTTCCAGAAAAATAGTTGTGTAATTGTCTTCCTGCTTCTTTTAATAATTCAGTTTCAACTATGGTCACATCTTGAGGAATTTCTTCATCTTGAAAATAGACACGAGTAATAGCTGTTCCGTTTTCCTCAATTCCTATTTTCCCAATGTCTGTTTGATAGAAAAAAATATTTTTCATTAATTATATGACCTCCACATTGCGATAAATCATAATCCATTATTTGAACAGAATTGTGATCTGTGTAATCTTCTTTGTCATTTGCAAATACTGTCTTAGTTATTTCTAGTAAAGGGTGAATGTAATAAAAATACCTGTTTTTTTATTGTGTTTAATATGATTTTAGCATAAACATGCTAATCTACTAAGTATTCACTAGTGGTAATTTTAAGAATTATTTTAGGTTGTTTTCAAGTAACAAGTAGTGTAGAAAGTTTAGATGTAATCATCCTTCAGAATCTTTTTAGGATGTTAGAAGGGATTCATTATCTTCCTTTTCATTGAATTTTTATTTTTTTGAATAGATTAAGAATTAGATATTTATTGAATGATCTGTCATTTCTTCCTTTCCACTAAAAACTATTGTGTGTATGATAATATTATCGACAAAAATGGGAGTTGGATGATGTGATTAAAGCTGTTTTTTTTGATTTAGATGATACGTTACTTTGGGATCATAAGAGTATAAGTGAGGCTTTTCGAGCCACTTGTGAGTATGCTTCGGAGAAATATGATGTAGATGCAAGTGAATTAGAGGAGGCTGTACGTGAAGCAGCACAAGCTCTTTATTCTGCATATGAAACATATGATTTTACAAAAATGATAGGAATTAATCCTTTTGAAGGTTTATGGGGGAATTTTGGAGATGAAGGATTAGAGTTTAATAAAATGAAAGAGATTGTTCCAGGGTATCGAAAAGATGCTTGGATAAATGGATTAAAAAAACTAGGAATTGATGATCAGGAATTTGGTGAAGAACTAGCTGAAAGATTTCCTCTTGAAAGAAAACTTCATCCCTTTGTTTATGAAGAAACATTCCAGGTTTTAGATAAATTGAAAGAAAAGTATGCATTGTTATTATTAACAAATGGTTCTCCAGAATTACAAAATACTAAGCTTGAAATTACGCCTGAAATTGGTCCATATTTCGATCAAATAGTTATTTCAGGAGCATTTGGAAAAGGAAAGCCAGACGTTAGTATTTTTGAACATGCACTTAATTTAATGAATGTTAGCAAAGATGAAGCAATTATGGTTGGGGATAATTTGATGACAGATATTTTAGGGGCATCACGTGCTGGCATGAAGTCCGTTTGGATTAATCGTCATAATAAGGAACGAAATGAAGTTATTCCAACTTATGAAATTAAACATTTGGAAGAGTTATATACAATCTTAGAAGAGCTAAAATAAAGAGAGCTTACTCAGTAACATCAGCTTTTTAGAAAATTAAAGTACACATAAAAACATTATATATTTTCAAAAAAAGCTGATAAGGCGTTGGGACCTCTCAAAAGTGATTAAAGCGGTATCCCTTTTAACAAGAAGATACCGCTTTTTAGATATATCAATTAAGATTCTTCTGTTTTAAATTGATTGCTGACCTCATTTAATTCACTTGCTGTTGTACTTAACTCATTTACAAGATGGCTCAATGATTGAACAGAAGCGTTAATTTCCTGTCCAGAAGCGGATACCTGTTCAATACTTGCTGCATTTTCCTCTGAAATAGATGCTAGTTCCATAATGGATTGATTAATATCTGATTCCTTTTCCGTTACCAATGCTAATTGTGTTCTCATATCTATTGCTAACTCATTCATATGAGATAGTGATGAAGAAATATGCTCAAATGTTTCACCTGTTTTATGTAAATTCGTTCTACCATTTGATACTTTTTCTAAACCAAACTTTAAAATATCAACCATTTTTAATGAATTGTCTGTAGCAGTCGTTACAATCGAATGAATATCCTTAACTGAGGAAGATACTTCTTGAGATAATTTCCCCACTTCACCAGCAACAACCGCAAAACCTTTACCATGCTCCCCCGCTCTAGCTGCTTCAATAGAAGCATTTAAAGACAATAGGTTGGTTTGGTCAGCAATGTCACTAATAATCGTTACAAGCGATGCTACTTTCTTATTTTCCTCATTTAACATTTTGACCTCTTCTACCGCTTTAGTGATAACTTGATAGATTTCCTCCATTTGTTCTTTCGATTCGTTCATTAATTTAGTACCAGTGTGACTATCATTTAATAATTTTTGTGTTGAATCTACAATGGTATTCCCTTGTTCGGCTGTCTGTTGATATAAGCTCGTAAAGTCCAACATCAATTCGTTTAAGTCTGAAGCAAGTTGTGCTTCAGATTCAGCAGCTGAAGCCATCTCAGTCATTGTAGTTGAAACTTGATCAGCACCTTCACTTAATTCACTTGTAGATTCTTTTAAATACGTACCCTTTGCATGAAGGGAAACGGATATGTCACGCATTTTCCCTATTAATGATTCAATAGTTTCAGCCATATTCTTAGTGGCTTCATATAGCTTTCCAATCTCATTTTTGTCTTTCACATTATTCTGTTCCATTACTCCACATGCTTTAGATATTTCTCCATTTGTTATGTATTTTGTAGCGCTCATTAAGTGATTAAGAGGATTCAATCTCTTTGTCAGATACCAGAAAACAGCCACTGAAATGATAATAGATAGAACAACCACAGAAATAATTACAATCGGTAATTCTTCCTTTAGGACTAGTGTTTTTATTTCTTCTAATGCGTGCGCGTCCTGATCAATCCCTACTACCCCAATGACAGTACCATTGCTATTTTTGATTGGAGCAAAAGTTGAAATATATTCTCCATACTCTTCATCTTCCGTAACTTCACTACTACTTGTTTTTCCGTTAAAAGCATCTTCAGTATCCTTAAATTTAGTTCCAGTTGTAGGTGAACCAACTGGACTAGGATTATCTTGACCATCTACCATTATAGTAAGTTGTTCATTATTATCAGCTGATAGCGTATATACATATAAAAATCCATTGTTTTTACGAACATTATTAAGTTGCTCTACGAGTGCTTTATATTCCTTTCCATTTGGATTTTTTAAGAACTTTTCGTATTGTTCAGCGTCAATTTCAGAAGCAATACGTTCAGCATCATGTTCTCCGTTTTCCTGAATAGTATCTAAAACAGAGCCAACAATAGTATTATATAGAAAGCTTAAGTTACCGATGAACATAATAAAAATAATTAATAAAATGACTGCTAATATGGATCTTTTTAAACTTTTTTGCACAAAATGAATCATGATTTTCAACTCTCCACTCTATAAAAATGCTCCCTTATATAGTCGTGAAAAATTTTTTTAATCCCTTGTAACGTATGTAAAAATGAATGGAATCTACCATTGTAATTGTAATGCATAATTTTTTTGTTTTTTTAAAAATATTTTAAATTTGTGTGAATGTGAAAATTTCCACTTCGTAATCATTCAAAAGCGGAATTTTCACTATCATTAATAGTCTTATAGATATGCTTTGGTATTCACTGTTTTTTTTGTTACTCTTTATTTCTTGACTATATCTTTGTTTTCATAATCTAGATAAAAATGTCCTTACGCACTCCTCAAGCTTTGACATATTAGAAAAGACTGGTTTAAGTTTTTTTAATTTTGATAGTTTATAATCGCTGGATGGAGCGAAAGGCATAAATTCAAACTTTATTTTCTGACTACACCTTGTTAGTTCGGCCTTCCCCTCAAAAAATCACTTTTGAGAGGCCCCTTTTTTGTATGTGATCAATAAGAAATTTATTATTCTTTATAGTACATAAAGATAAACACTTAAGAAATGAGCTAAGCTTCCTAAGAGGATAAAAATATGAAATATTTCATGAAAACCAAAATGTTTCATTTCTAGAAATTTCGGCTTAACAGCGTATATAATGCCACCAATAGTATACAATATCCCCCCAAATATTAACAGAAACAAACCTGTTACACTTAAGGCTTTTGCTAGTGGTGATGCTGCGAAAATAATAATCCATCCCATAAAAATATAAAGAGCAGTAGATAACCATCTTGGACATTTAAACCAAACTAATTTGAATAATACTCCACTTATCGCAATTAAGGAGATAATAATAAAGATTGTCCAACCGGTAACCCCATTTAAGCTAATCAAACAAAAGGGAGTATATGATCCAGCAATTAATACAAAGATCATCGAATGATCAATTCTTCTGAGAAAACCGATTACACGTTCCTTTGCGATAACCATATGATAGGTAGCAGATGCAGAATATAAAAGTATCATACTTACACCAAAAATGATTACAGCTGCAATTTGTAGAGAAGAAGCTCCGGAGCTTGATGCTTTAATAACCATTGCTAGCAATCCAATGAATGCCAACAAGGCTCCAGCTAAATGTGTCAATCCATTTATAGGTTCTCGTATATATTGATTCATATTAATAACCCCTTTATAACATCATGTAGTTTTAATAACTACATATAATGATATACGTATTATGTTATGTAGTCAACATTTACTTGAAAGATAGAATACGATAATATTAAGCTAAACATTGAAAATTGAGGTCATGTACATGGATAGAATAAATGAATATCTTGAACAACTACATTTAGATAAAAATATATCTTTAGAAGATATGCCAGAAATTGATTTATATATGGATCAGGTCATTCAATTATTTGAGAATAAATTTAATGATACAAAAAGAAATGAGGAGGAGAAGGTCTTAACGAAAACAATGATTAACAATTATGCGAAAGGGAAACTTTTCGTACCAATCAAAAATAAAAAATACTCCAAAGATCATTTAATATTAATTAGCCTTATTTATCAGCTTAAAGGAGCTTTATCTATAAAAGATATTAAAGATACTTTAGAGAAGCTTAATCATAAGGTGCAAGATGAGCAATTTTCATTAGATGAATTATATAAGGGTTATTTAAACTTATATAATAAGAATGTAGAAAGCTTTCAAAAGGATGTACATGAACGTGTGCAAGAAGTAAAAAATGAAGCTTTCCCTGTCGATGAGTCAGATCGGGATTATTTAGAAAAGATATTATTACTTGCTTCGCTAGTTAATATGAGTAATTTTTATAGAAGAGCTGCAGAGCTTATAGTAGATGATTTAAGTGAACAAAAGTAGGGGCTGTCTCAAAAGTGATTATGAATCACTTTTGAGACAGCCCCTACACTTTGTCTAGCTTTTTTTTATGAATATGTTTTGTTTTTGTGTGTATTTATATTTTATAAAAAGCTGATTTACATTATTTTTGCTCCTGGTAACCAACATAATTATGCCTTTTGAGACACTCTCTTCTTAGTGTTGATGAACTTGTGCAAACTGGTGATATTGTAACGGATTTTTGAGTTTGTTTTCAAAAAAAGTAGGGTAAATTTATAATAAAGTGGCCATTAATCGTAATTACTTTAATGCTTGAAAAATATGTGTATGTAATGTTTTTTAAAAATTTGTAGGATATTTAGAGCATAATTGTTTAAAAAAATTCATTATATTGTATTATTTTAGTATTGCATTTGTATAAAATTTCACAATATTCTTAAACGCGGTTTTTTAAGGAATCATTCGGGAGATGGGAATTCCTCTTTAATTCCCAAAAATAAGCGAAAAGCTTATCGTAAAGGAGAATGGGACATGACAGAAATTATCACACAAGCAAATTCTGAACAAGAAGTAAAAGTGTCTGCTAATCAAGGAAAAAACGATGTTCTTGATCAGCTATTACAACCTGAAGTTCAGGAATCCTTGACTACTTTGGTAGAACAATTACCTAAATTAACTGAAATGGTAAACACATTAACTAAGTCTTATGAATTTATGCAATTAGTCATGACAGATGATGTACTAAAGAAAGATACTTTTGGAGCAATTACAGATATTATCGACCCTGTTAAAGACTCTGTAAAACACATTGCCGCAAATGCTATCGAAGCGAAAGACCGCGCTGCGGAGAGCAACGAAGTAATTGGGCTTTTTGGTCTGTTAAAATTAATCAAAGATCCACAAGCTCAAAAGTTATTCCGTTTCATCAATGCTTATCTAGAAGTTTCTGAAGAACGTAGCAGCCAAAAATAATTTTACATTCAACGAGTAAGGACGGGGGATAAACTATGTCAAAACATATTGTTGTACTAGGAGCAGGTTATGGCGGACTTTTAACCGCTTTAAAAGTTCGTGAATTTCTAAACAAAGATCAAGCGAAAGTTACAGTTGTTAACCAATTCCCAACTCACCAAATTATTACAGAACTACATCGTCTTGCTGGCGGAACAATTAAAGAACAAGCCGTTTCTTTACCATTAGAAAAATTATTCAAAGGTAAAGATATCGATTTGAAAATTGAAAAAGTAGAATCTTTCTCAGTGGATGATAAACTTGTTCGTTTAGCTGATGGTTCAACTTTAACATATGATGCACTAGTTGTCGGATTAGGAAGTGTAACGGCATACTTCGGAATTCCAGGATTACAAGAATACAGCATGGTACTAAAATCAGTAAATGATGCTAATAAAATCTATAAGCATATTGAAGGTCGTATTGCAGAATATGCGAAAACTGGTAATGAAGCAGATGCTACAATTTTAATCGGCGGTGGCGGTTTAACTGGTGTTGAATTAATTGGTGAAATCGTTGATAATATGCCGAAAATTGCGAAAAAATACGGCGTGGATTTTTCAGATTTGAAAATTAAGCTTGTAGAAGCAGGTCCAAAAATTCTTCCAGTATTGCCAGACCATTTAATTGAACGTGCTACAGAAAGCTTGGCATCACGTGGTGTAGAATTTTTAACTGGTCTTCCTGTAACAAATGTAAAAGGTAATGAAATTGACCTGAAAGATGGTCAAAAAATTGTTGCCAATACATTTGTTTGGACTGGTGGTGTACAAGGTAACCCATTAGTAGGAGAATCAGGTATAGAGGTAGATCGCGGTCGTGCTACAGTTAATGAATTCCTACAATCTACATCTCATCCAGATGTATTTGTTGTGGGTGATAGTGCTGTTGCTTTCCCTCCAGAAGGTGGACGTCCATATGCACCTACAGCACAAAATGCTTGGCAAATGGGTGAACTTGTTGGCTACAATGTATACGCTTATTTAGAAGGACACAAAATGGAAGCATTTGCACCTATTAACTCAGGTACATTAGCAAGTCTTGGACGTAATGATGCTGTTGCTTCAATTGGAGCTAATGCAAACTCACTTAAAGGTATGCCTGCTACATTAATGAAAGAAGCAAGTAATATTCGTTACTTATCACATATAAAAGGTCTTTTTGCTTTAGCATATTAATAATTTGATAGTACTATATATAAGAATGTCTCGAAAGCTATGCTTCTGTAGACATTCTTTTTTTGTGCATGAAATGTTGACTTCAATTATGGTTTGTTTCTAAAAGCTTTGTTGTTTTTTTAGTTCTGTGAATTAAAACCATAGATTAAAACGGTTGGTTGATGAATCATGAGGTGCGATATTTCATCAAAATACGAGCATCCTAGAACTTATATGCATTATTTGTTATAGATAAATTTATAAAAAAACTCTATAATTCACATTGTATTAAGAATAAATGCTAGGCTTGGATCTGTATACGCTATAATTGTAAAATTTATATTAATTTTCTGTTTTAAATATTTCATGGTCTCTATCTTTAAGCTATAGTATTAGGTGACTATTGGATGGAGAAGCTAAAAAGTAGATTTGAAACTGTACATATATAACGGGGGAATTATAAATGGATTTTATTATGCTTATTAAGGCAATAATATTAGGGATGGTTGAAGGATTAACAGAGTTTGCTCCTGTATCTTCTACTGGTCATATGATTTTAGTGGATGATATGTGGCTAAAGTCTGTAGATTTCTTAACGAAATATGTAGCTAATACATTTAAAGTAGTAATACAGCTTGGTTCTATATTAGCTGTCGTTGTAGTATTTAGAAGTCGATTTATTAATCTGTTAGGGTTAAATCGTAAAGATGCTAACAGAAATCAAAACAAAAATAGATTGAAGCTTACACATGTAATAGTGGGTTTAATTCCAGCAGGCGTCTTAGGTGTATTATTTGAGGATTATATTGATGAGTATTTATTTTCTATAAATACCGTTTTAATCGGGCTCATTGTAGGTGCCTTTTTAATGATAGCGGCAGATTTATCTTCGAAAAAGAAGCCTACTATACAATCTGTTGATGATATAACATATAAGCAGGCCTTTTCGGTAGGGCTTATTCAATGTTTATCATTATGGCCAGGTTTTTCTCGTTCAGGAGCTACGATATCAGGAGGGGTTCTTCTGGGAATGAGTCATCGAGCAGCAGCAGATTTTACTTTTATTATGGCTGTACCTATTATGGCTGGAGCAAGCTTATTATCATTAATAAAAAACTGGCAGTATTTTTCGCTAGATGCTCTTCCATTTTTTATTGCTGGATTTATTAGTGCATTTGTGTTCGCTCTCATTTCAATTCGCTTCTTCTTGAAATTAATAGATAAAATTAAATTAATACCTTTTGCGGTTTATCGAATCATATTAGTAATCGTTATTTACGTTGTATATTTTTAATTGACAAGAGGAGGC
>NZ_CABKRX010000030.1 GCF_902374955.1 Bacillus massilioanorexius | reverse complement strand
AACATTTGTTCGAAACAGCTTTTTTATTCTATCACAATCGCTATTTCTTTGTCAACAACTTTTTTAAAAATTGTTTCATCACTTCTTAGGAGCGACTTTATAAATTTAACATTTTATCAAATTTATGTCAACAACTTTTTTGTTGTTTTTTTCGCTACTGTAAAAGCAGCTTTTAAAATATAACATCATTGCTTTTCGCTGTCAACAACTTTTTTATTGTTATTTAAACTTTTTTAGTTGTTTGCTTTCAGCAACGTTTATTACTATATCAGCATACTAAAAAGATGTCAATTGATTTTTAAATATTTTTTTATACTAAATCAATACTTTTTTACTCTTATATATTTCATACAGCAATCGACTGAAGCTACCTTTGAATATAACCCAAATAAAATTTTATATCGCTCTTCCATTGCGCGCTTCACAATATTTTCAATACGTTGATCTTTAAAGTCATATAATAATTCATCCATTTCCCTTTTCAATAGATACTCCATTTCTTCTAATTCTTTGTTAGATATTAAAACGCCTAACATCCTATCACCCCAGCAATATAATCAATGATTACTATTTACCATTATTCATTTATTTATGTAGCTTTCCTTGTCATAACTTTTTCGTACAAGCATAGGATTTTATATAGATGTTTGATGAGGTGATGAAGTGAATTTTTTTATGGTCTTACAAGCAAAGAAAGTCAAACAGTACGTGTTCTTTATTATATTAGCCTTTTTCACTGCACTTTTTTTGTATATGCAATACGGTACAGAAAATCCTGTATTTTCTACAAAACAAGGTCCTAAAGCTGTTTTTAAAGGGGAAAAAAATGTAGCATTAACTTTTAACATCGGCTGGGGAGATGAAAAAGCTCCTATCATCTTGGACGAGTTAAAAAAGAATGATATTAAAAACGTTACTTTTTTTCTGTCTGGTTCTTGGGCAGAAAGACATCCACATATTGTGGAAAAAATTGTGGATGAAGGATATGAAATCGGAATGCTTGGATATAATTATGTCGACTACTCTCAAGCAGAAAGCAATGAAATTATAAAAGATATATTAAAAGGTCAAGAAGTCTTCAGAAAGCTTGGTTTAAAAAATACTAAATATCTGAGAGCTCCAACTGGTCATTTTGACAAACGATTATTAGAAATTAGTCAACGATTTGACTATACAGTCGTTCATTGG
Organism: Bacillus massilioanorexius; assembly: GCF_902374955.1. GTDB lineage: Bacteria > Bacillota > Bacilli > Bacillales > DSM-1321 > Bacillus_AD > Bacillus_AD massilioanorexius. The sequence goes on along the minus strand of NZ_CABKRX010000030.1, from coordinate 65,550 downwards.
AGTGTAGATTCAAAAGATTGGACAAATCCTGGAGTGGCTAGAATTGTAGAAAATATCGAACGTGTAGAAAAGGGCGATATTTTATTATTTCATGCTTCAGACTCTGCCAAACAAACAGCAGATGCCCTACCTACTATATTAAAAACAATAAAAAATAAAAATCTAAAAATGATTACTGTTTCAGAAATGATTTCAAATTCTACTGTCAAAACAGAAGAAATTAAATAAAAGAAGCACGAACACTTTAAAATAATTCCTACTCAAAAAAAGATTTATCAAGCGTTTCATACGTCATTGATAAATCTTTTTTATTTATTAACACATTTATGCTTTTCTTACTTTTAATTGTGCCCGAGTACTTTTTTTCTTTTCTAATTCAATAGCTGATTTTTGATTAAGTTTATGTAAAATCAATAGCTGATAAGCATTACAAGCTAATAATGGTATCAACATGTAGTAGACCCAACTGATATCATCCTGTCTAAGCACTGGAACTAATTCTATTGTGGTAATAACTATCATAAAAAACAATGCTGGTACAAATGCATGCTTATTAGTTTGTTTCATTTTGATATACGCAACAGGAAGTCCTATAACTACTACAATACCAGCTACTAAAAGATAAGAAATGATACTATCGTTACTTCCAAAACTTATATAACGCAGGTAAACCAAATCAAATAATACAAATAAGATCAAAACGATTTGAACAGGATTCCATAAGCTCTTAAATATCCCTAACCCCAAACGGTGCACGGTTAAATAAGCAAAGAAACCCATCTGACTTATGACGCTAAAAATAAATCCTACTCCTACCAACCAAATAAAAGTCATAAGCATCTCAACATAATCTGCTGATTGGATAAGTGGTTGAAATTGTTCATTCCATCTAGCTAATGCCCCTACAATCCCCGCTACGATTCCACCCAAAATCAATGTAGAAAAAAATAAACGCACTAAATGACGACTACTCAATCCTTGTTCCCCCATTATTTAGTTATTTTTCCATAATTGTACCAATTAGGAATTTAAAATGCTATAACTTCCAACAATAATGAATAAAATTCTGACTTCAACTCATATTAACTTTAGAATCAGCTTTGAAAGGGGCCTATATCCATGAAGCATTATAAAATATTTACCATCTTATTTCTTCTTATCGTTCTTTCTGCTTGTTCACAGAATAATACATCGAAAGATAAAATTGACTATGAAGAGACCAAAAAAATGGTTATTGATATACTAAAAACGGATGATGGGAAAAAGGCAATCCAAGAAATCCTCTCAGATGAAACTGTAAAAAGAGAATTAATTATGGATGAAAAAACAGTTACAGATTCCATTGAAAAAAATTTAACATCTGATAAGGCTAAAGCCTTTTGGAAAAAAGCCTTTAAGGACCCTAAATTCGCAGCAAGCTATGCAAAATCCTTAGAAGATGAGCATAAAAAATTATTAAAGGATTTAATGAAGGACCCCGATTATTTAGCTATGATTATGAAAACCTGGCAGGACCCAGAGATGAAAAAAGAACTTACAAAGGTCATCAATAGTAAAGATGTACGTACAGAACTAAAGAAAACCACTATAGAAACAATTGAGAGCCCGCTTGTGTTAGAGAAAATCCAAAGTATTCTTTTAAAAGCAGCTGAAGAATTACCCGCTGAATCTAAAAAAGAAAAAGGACAAGGAGAAAGTCAATCCGATACCAGTAGTAGTGGAGGTGGTGGTGAAAGTGGCGGCGGTGATCAACAAGGAGGTGGTGGTAGTTAATTTACTATATCCTCTTTATCAAAACAACTTTACCTGACCATATTTTTATAACCAAAAAAGGTGTCCAAAATGAAAACATTGGACACCTTTCCTTTATTATTTTTCTACGATTTCAATAACTTTTTTAGCAATATCTTTATAAATTTGACCTAATTTATGATCTGCATCATAAATAGAAGGCGCGAAATCTTCTTCATTCCAATCTGGTTGTTGTAACGGTAATTGACCTAATACTACAGTTTGAAGCTCTTCAGCCAATTTTGCTCCGCCACCTTGTCCAAATACATACTCTCTTTCATTTGTCAGCTTACTTTCAAAATATGACATGTTTTCGATAACACCAATGACTTCGTGATCTGTTTTAATTGCCATAGCACCCGCTCGAGCAGCAACAAATGCAGCAGTTGGGTGTGGAGTTGTCACAATGATTTCCTTACATGCCGGTAACATTGAATGTAAATCTAATGCAATATCACCTGTTCCAGGAGGTAAGTCTAACAGTAAATAATCTAAATCTCCCCACTCTACTTCTTTAAAAAAACTATTCAACATTTTACCTAGCATTGGTCCTCTCCAGATAATTGGAGCATTATCTTCTACAAAGAAGCCCATTGAAATAACTTTTACCCCTAATCTTTCAACCGGAAGAATTCTCTCTCCACGGACTACAGGTCTATGTGTAATACCCATCATATCAGGTACACTAAATCCATATATGTCAGCATCGATTAAACCGACTTTTTTTCCTAAACGAGCTAACGAAGTTGCTAAATTCACGGAAATAGTGGATTTACCTACCCCACCTTTACCACTTGCAATCGCAATAAACTTTGTTTTGCTCGATGGTGATAATAATCCTAATCCATCATCAGATTGATTTGAGCGATGCTTAGCAAGCTCTTCCTCAGATAAATCACCAAAGCGAATACCTACAGATTCTGCTCCAGCTTTTTTTAGTACATCTACTACTTTCATTTGTAGTTGGAGCTGTTCTGGCGTACCTGTTTTCGCAATAAGCACTTTCACACTTACATGGTTTTTTTCTGGCTTTATTTTTACTTCTGCAATCGCATTTGTTTCTTTTAAGCTTTTATGTAGAATTGGATCTTGAAGTTCTTCTAACAGCTCTACTACTTGTTGTTCTGTAAGCATATTTGCACCTCTTTTTAGAATTCGTTATCAAGAATCAGTATAACATATATACTTTCAGAGAGAACAATTCCTGATTACCATAATGAAAAAAATCACTCGTTTAACCTGCTTTTTAATCTTCTTTCTTCTCTAATTTTTCATCAGTAAAATATCTCATAACTCCTTCATAGATAGATGCCGCTACTTTATTTTGATATCCTGAATCGGTAAGCTGCTTTCGTTCATGTGAATTCGAAAGAAATCCAACCTCAACAAGAGCTCCCGGCTTCTCTGCATATTTCATTAAATATACGTGATCAATGGTTTTAGCCTCTCTGTGGGTATTTTCGAGATTATCGGTTAATTCTTTTTGTATAAATTTCGCTACTTCTTTATTTTCTTTATAGCGTAATGTATAAAAGGTTTGAGCGCCACTTGATTTAGATGAAGGAAAAGCATTTAGATGAATGGATAAAAATAAATCCGCTTGTGATTCATTAATCATATCAACACGTTTTTTTAAGTCCGCACGTTTACGAGCACGGTATCCTTCTACGTCCCCTGCTAAATCAACATCTTTTTCTCGCGTCATAAGAACAAGTGCTCCTTGCTCCTGCAGATAATCTCGAAGCATTTTGGAAATAACCAGCGATATATCCTTTTCCAAAATACCACCACCTGTCGCTCCGCCATCCGGACCGCCATGACCCGGATCAAGAATTATCACTTTACCTGAAAGGGGCAAATTCCACGATTTCCAAGAATACTCTTCCATAAATCGAAAAGTAACAATTAAAAACAAAGCGACTAAAATAATCGCAACTCCCGTATATTTCAACCTACTAAACATGTTCCAATCTCCTTCCGCTCGTCCTACTTTAAAATATGGAACAAGCCCGGAATTTAGAACATTTTAGTGTAATCGAAGTTTGTATCGTTTCGCCCCTTTCATAAAACCATCCTTCCACCAGCAATTTACATATTGTTCGCATTTATAATATAAAGAATCATTATACATATCGTAATCGCTAATTTTACCCCAATATAGGATGAAATTAAATAAAGTATCAATTAAATGCTTTTCTTCATTAAAACATCTGGCCTTAACATCCTCCTCTGATTCCCCATAAAACCCAAACTTACTAAAATTGGCTCCTAGTAAAAAGGATTCAATTGCAACATCGTAGCATCCTTCTTCCAACACTTGAGAAAAAGTAATACCTAATGTATGCTGATTGAATAAAAATGTAGCTACCCTTTCCTTTAAAAGCTTTGGTGTAATTTCCTTTAATACTTTTCGTTCATATTGTATTTGCTTCTCTCTTCTTTTTTCTTTAAATGACAAAATTACATTTTCCAATAAATCCACCTCTATATAAAAACCGTCACGGTTCATTCATTCTGTTCAACATTTTACTGTGTAAATATAGCTTTTGATTTTGCCGATAAAGTGATTCTTCCTATTTATGTGTACAATGCAAGAGAAAGACAACAATGATAGATTGTGGATTACTTTTCTTTTTTCAGCTATCTACATGTGGATAACTAATTTCGTCTCGCTTATATAAAAAAGAACACCACGTTCCAGTGGTATCCCTCTTATATGATTAGAACTTTTTAGCTATTTCTTAAAACTCTAAAAGCCGCTCTTACTTTTCTGGCAAATTGAAGCGGAGGCTCAACTGATTCAAAGTGCATATACATCGCACGAGGCTCATCAAATAACCAATGGTTATGAATGGCCGTAACAGTTAAATCAAATCGTCGAAGTTCCGTTAATAAGGGATTAATTTCAGATTGTAAAAGAACTGTTTCTCCTAAATTCAATGCATTTCCATTACTATCTACGTCTTCAAATGAAAAAAATTGAGGATTTACAAGTGGCGATCTTGTTTCCCTCCCAAGTATTTCAAAATCTATATTTCGGAATCTCTGTACGAGACAAACTCCATTTGCGTCCAAACTTCCTGTACCATCCAATATTCTAGCGAATTCTTGACATAATCTTTCTCTATTCATATATCTCATCTCCTTTCACTTATTTTCAAAAAGGAAACTTATCCTTTATATTTACTCTATGAATCGTTCGTAAGAAATGACTGTGATATGGTATAGGTTTCATTAAAATAGTTTAAAACACAGGAACAAGATAGCTATTTTTCCAAAAACAAACTACCCACCGGCCAACATTTTATCATTTCATAAATAATAAAAAAGAACCTCACCCTCTGGTAAGATTCTTCCATATCTATCTTATTGATTCTGTATTTGATAGTCGACCCAATCACCAATTCCAGTTAAAATTGTATTCCATTCTTCATCGTCTGCTAAATAAATATGTACAGGTGTTTTTGTATCATCCGTATATTCCGAAATCCAAACACCTCGTTTAGAAGGGAGGAAGAACAAAATATTTTCTAAATACATTTCGTCTTCTAAAGTGACAATACTAAAATTCGAAATATTAAATAGTGTCCAATCAAATGTGTGTAAATCTTCTACAAAAAGATTGAAACTATCTTCTTCTTTTTGAGTAAACATGGAGCTTTTTCGGACCTTGTCAATTTTTTTAGGATTACTAATCCAATCAAATGCTTTATCCGTTAGTGAAAAAGTTTGCTCTCCACCGTATTGTAGAAAGGAGATACCATAGTATTCCTTTATTATTTCTTTTATTTCAGAAGAAGAGATGATTGCAAACTCATGAATGATATCCCTGTCTATTAAATGAAACAGCCAATCATCCTCTTGATAATGATGTAGCATCAATACAGATTTCTGAGGAGCATTCGAGCAGCGAATCATTCGCTTTGATCCTACGTACTTTTCAATAAATTGTGTAGTTTCTGGTAATAAAGGTGTTACTCCTTTATCATCTTGTTCCTCATCCCACATTTGCTTCATAATGAGTTGGTGTACCGTTGCTTCCATAATAGCAACCCATTCTTTTTCCGATTTACTACCCATAGATGCCTCAGCTATACCTTTTGCGATGCTAGGATGTCCACTTACACTTACCATTATGGCTAGTTCTTCAGTAGTACAGGTTAATACGTGCTTCATATTGTCACGTCCCTATGTTTCAAATTTATTTAAAAATTAAATCTAGTGGTAGTGTAATAATAAAGTAAATAATAATGGAAACGATACCTTGTACAACTAGTGCTACGAGCATATAAAACTTTCTAACAAACCAATTATGCTTACTAAACTTGCTATAAATAACATAACCAGACCCCAGAAACAACTTCATAAAAAAATTTGTAATTTTATCAAATATTGTTTCAGGATTTTCAAAGGTACCCAACTTATAATAATCCACCATTGCCCATTCAAAAAATAAGAAAAGTGTTACTGAAGCAGGCTGTATACACCAAAAATAGCCAAACAACATTTTCAAAACATATATTATTTCTTCTATCATCTAGTGCGTCTTTAATGAGATGATAAGTAAACAATCTATTCCACTGTATCTATTTAAATTTCACGAAAATAACCCGAAAAGGAAATCGAGCGGTATAGTAATTACATTAAAAATAATGATAAAAAGAATACCTAGTACAATTAAAGTAATGAACATATAAAGTTTTCTTACAAACCAATTTCGTTTACTAAACTTACTATAAAAATAAAAACCTGTACCTAGGATTAAATTCATCGCGAAATTCTGAACATTATCAACTATAGATTCAGGGTCCTCAAAAGTCCCAAATTTATAGTAATCCACCATTGCCCATTCTACTATAAGAAATATTAGTACTGATGCCCATTGTATACATAAAAAGAAACCGAATAGCATTTTAAAAACATATAAGATTTCTTCTAACATTTAGTGCTCCTTTAAAGAGATGGTAAGTCTATGATTTCTTTTGCTAAATCTGTTTGAATTTATATATATTATTTTAAAAATAAATCAAGGGGTATAGTAATTAAATTAAAAATAATGATGAAAAGAATACCTTGTACAACCCAAGCAAACAACATATAAAGTTTTCTTAATATCCAAGTATGTTTTCGAAATTTGTTATAAAAAAAATAACCTGATCCTAGAAATAATTTCATAAAAAAGTTAGTTATCTTATCAATTACAGATTCTGGTTTATCGAAAGTACCTAATTTATAAAAATCTACCATTGCCCATTCTACTGTAAGAAATAAGAATACTGAAACACTCTGAACACCTAAAAGGCAACTAATCATAACTTTGAAAAAATAAATGCTTTCTTCCATATCTTAACCTCTCTACCATGATTCTCTATTATTGACACCAAATGCATGTTTCTAATTAAACCAACTAACAATAGATTTTTTAAGCTTCCCACCAGCATCTTTAATCGTAGACCCAATTTCTTCTGAAAATTTGCCAACCTCTTTACCAATCTTCCCACCAAAATCTTTTGCTATATCTCCAATTTTAGAACTAGCTATTCCACCAACAAACGCACCGACAGCTCCACCAACAACTACACCAACTGGACCACCTATACTTCCTACTGATGCTCCTATTTTTGCACCTATAGCTATTGATGCCGCATCTGCAGCTACTCCACCCCAAAAGCGACCAAATCTTTCAGAAAAAGTTCTATTTCCTCCAGAAAAAAATTCCCCTGAATTTGCTACTACAGATATGCCAGTACCTACAACAGGAATTCTTCTACCAACTTTTGCAAAACCACTTTTGGTTATTGTTTTCCCTACCACTTCCTTTGTACCATCGGACATTCTTACTTGATTGCCTTTCATGAATTCTTTTCCAGATATTCGATCAAAGTTTTTCGGGAATCCAGCCAAATGTTTAAAAAGATGTGCAGGACTATTATAGGATTTTACAAATTGTTGTAGCATTTTCATTGCTGGATTTGAAGGAATAGGCGCTCTTGAAAAGTCAAGTAACCACTTAGCAAGCTTTGAACTATGCTTCCCCTTACTTGTCCATGAAGGGTCCGTTTTAACAGTAAATTCATACTTGCCTTTTAATTTCGTCCAAAGTGTCGGCGTCTTTCCAAAATAATGGACGTTTAGTTTACTAGTAGCAGCAAGAGTAGTTATAGTAGAAATGGCTTGATATCCAGCTAATATGGTATCACCTGTGCTCATATGCTTGTTCATAGCGTCAAAAGGAGCGGTCAGCATTTGACCAATAGACATTAATTTGCTCTCAGCTAATTCATCATTCAACTTAGAAAAATTCGGTTTTTCCTTAAGCTGATCGACACTATACTTCTCAATACTAAACTCTCCACTTCTAAACATCCCTTGTATTTCATTAACGTAATCCTTCATTAACTGGATGTCTTGTTCTACAGTGTTTAGTTCATTTGTTAACGTTCTGTCAAAAGTATTTAGATCCTCAATCGTTTGGTCCATTTCTTTATTTGCTCTATGAATGTCGCTATGGAATTGTTGATCGTTAAGTCTTGGAAGAAAAACAATATCACTCACACTGTCTATCGTGTTGTTTGTTTCGTCTACAAGCTCAGTTGTGACAGATTTCACTTTACTTAATCCATTCGTTAACTCTCCTTCAATAAAGCTTTGACGAATAAACCCGTCTGAATCTGATTCTAAATCCTTAGAAGCATCTTTAAGCTTTATTAAAAATCGATTATAGTTTTTTAACGTATTCATATAGAACGTTAAGATTGATTCATGCCAGTCTGAATAAAAGGACCGTATCGCTTTTCCTCCTAAACCGTTAAAAGAATGATCAAGATTCGAAAAATATTCTATAGTGTTCTCCAATTCATGAAGCTGATCAATTTGTAAACTGGTTTTCTTTAGTAAGTCATCGATGCCATTATGTAAAGATTGAGAATCAAGTATCTTCATGGAATTTCCTTTGCCTCCTATCGTGCCATGATCGAGGATGAAAGGCTTTGATCTGCTGTTTCAATATTATGTATGGACCTTATCACAGATTGATTGTTTTCTTTTAACACTTTCTTATAAGCTAGACCTACTTCTTCTAACATGGAGTTCAATTCATTTAATTTTTTTACAACATCTAACTCATTTCCGCTAGCTATATCTTTAATTAAAGTTGTCTCAAATGCATCTGAGGCATTCTCTATTTTGGAGACCGCCGTTTCGACATCTCCATAATGAATTTTCATCTCCTGGGTCATACTCTTTCCACCCTTTCTTTTCTCTCTATTTCAATCCATACTCTTTCCGCAGCAACACCGTTCAGCAAAGTGAATTTCAGCAGTTCAACTAATTTTGATTTTCATTAAGCACTCTGTTTGCCAGCTACTTCTGACAAATAACTTTTCCATTATATGAACTGTCCATTTTTCTCCTTAAGCTATGATTCTAAAAAAGGATGAATAGGACATTCATTACTACCTGTTTTTTATGTATATATCCATATGGCAAAATAAAAAAGTATGCCTATCTATATATGGTATCAAATGGAAATACGTTTACAAATGAGTCTATTAGCTTAAATTAACACTCAAGCATTTCAAGATATACTACTTCTCTACTACTTAACATACCGCGCCCTATACAGCTATGCTAACAGATGCAAACACTAGTGCTAAGTTTTAATAAAGACCAGCTATTGTCAAAAAAGCACAAAAAAAGACCCCCGAACCAATGGTTCGAGAGTCTTCGAAACGATAATATAAAAATTAACGTTTTGAGAACTGAGGAGCACGACGAGCACCTTTAAGACCGTATTTTTTACGCTCTTTCATACGTGCATCACGAGTTAATAATCCTGCAGATTTAAGTGCTGGACGGAATTCAGGATCAGCTTGAAGTAACGCACGAGCGATACCGTGACGTACTGCACCAGCTTGACCAGTGAAACCTCCACCAGATACGTTTACAAGAACATCGTAGCTTCCAGTAGTTTCAGTAGCTACTAATGGTTGTTTTACAACTAAAATAAGTGTGTCGAATGGGAAATACTCATTGATTTCACGTCCGTTAATAACGATACGTCCTTCACCCGGTACTAAACGTACGCGTGCTACAGAACTTTTACGACGACCTGTGCCATAGTATTGAACCTGTGCCAAGATAGTAACCTCCTTTAAAAATTATCCGCGTAATTCGTATACTTCTGGTTTTTGAGCTTGTTGATTGTGCTCAGCGCCAGCATATACGTGTAATTTTTTAAACATTTGACGTCCAAGAGAGTTCTTTGGAAGCATGCCTTTGATAGCAAGTTCTAACATTCTCTCTGGGTAGTTTGTTCTCATTTCAAGAGCAGTTCTTTCTTTCAATCCACCTGGGTGCATTGTGTGACGACGATAAATTTTGTCAGTCAACTTTTTACCTGTTAAGTGAATTTCTGAAGCGTTGATAATAATTACATGATCACCAGTATCAACATGCGGTGTGAATGTTGGTTTATTTTTACCACGTAAAATAGAAGCTACTTCGCTAGCAAGACGACCAAGAGTTTGGCCTTTAGCGTCAATAACGTACCATTTACGATCGATTTCATTTGCTTTCGCCATGAATGTCGTACGCATTATTTTACCTCCTAATAATATGAAAAGAATTTAATTATTTATTTACAATCACGAAAAACTCTTCCGGGGCTCATCGTGGGATTAAATAAAATACATACCATATTATATTATCTGTATTTAACCCTAATGTCAAGTACATGTTATACAGATTTATAAGTAGTTTCTTAAGGATCATCTACACCTAGACTTCAAACTAGTAATACACTTCCCATAAATACAACCCTTGTGGTGGTGCTGTTTTCCCAGCAGCTGCTCGATTGTGACTAGCTATAATTTCTTTCATATCTTCTGGTTCTCTTCTACCTGCTCCAATTTCGATAAGTGTACCCGTTAAAATTCTCACCATATTGTATAAGAAGCCATTTCCAGAAAAACAAAGTGTAAGTTCTGTTCCTTCTTGTTTACAATCGATGCGATAAATGGTCCGAACCTTATCGACAACATCTGTTCTTGCTGAACTAAAGCTTGTAAAATCATGAGTCCCTAATAAATATGGTATAGCTTCTTCAATGCGTTCCTTATCGATGGGATAAGGATAGTGAAATGTATAATTTCTTTTCAACGGATCACGTATAGGGCTGAGATCTATTACATAGCGATATTCTTTTCCTTTTGCACCATATCTCGCATGAAAGGAACTTGAAACATATTCAGCCGATACAATCGCAATATCATCTGGAAGCATGGTATTTAACGCTTTCACCCAGTTTTCTGGTGGCATGGTTAAAGACGTATCAAAGTGAATAACTTGTCCATATGCATGAACTCCAGCGTCTGTTCGTCCAGATGCTGTAACTTTTACATCACGCTTATGCATAGTTGCAAGTACTTTTTCAATTTCTCTTTGAACCGTACGTTTATCTACCTGTACTTGGTATCCAGAAAATAATGTTCCATCATAAGAAACAATACATTTAACTCTTTGCATGCATATAACTCCTATGTTCTAAAATAAAATAAAATGACAGTTAGTATTACTAAAGAAAGGATCAGCAATGTATCAGCCATTCCCCAATGTAGTAATCTATATTTAGTGCGACCTTCTCCACCACGATACCCTCGGGCTTCCATTGCAATCGCTAATTCCTCTGCTCGTTTGAACGAACTAACAAACAACGGAACCAATAAAGGAACGATAGCCCCAACACGATCCTTAATAGGACCTGATGAAAAATCGACACCTCTAGCAGTTTGAGCTTTCATAATCTTGCTGGTCTCTTCCATTAACGTCGGAATAAAACGAAGAGCAATAGACATCATTAAGGCTAATTCATGTACGGGTAATTTCACTTTCTTGAATGGGTTTAATAATTTCTCTAAACCATCTGTTAATGAAATTGGTGTGGTTGATAAAGTAAGTAGAGTTGTAATAAGAATTAAATACGTAAAACGCAATGAGATAAATATCCCCTGTTTTAGCCCTCCCTCATATACTTTAAGCCAACCTAAATCAAATAGAATATCTCCTTCTTTCGTGAAGAAAATATGCAACAAAAACGTAAAGACAATGATAAAGAGAATCGGTTTTAAACCGTTAATTAAAAAACGAAGTTGAATTTTAGATAACATGATTAAAATCAGCGTATATACACCTAAAATTCCATAAGTAACAACGTTATTAGCTAAAAAGACAATACATACAAAAAAGAAAACGAGCATTAATTTTGAGCGAGGATCCATTTTATGAATAATGGAATCAGACGGCACATAACGACCAATAATCATACTTTCCATCATGAGCTCGTCCCCCTTTTCATAACGTCTGCTATATCTTTTGCTAAAGATTCAATTGATAAACAAGGCTGATCAAATCGATATCCTGCTTCCTTTTGAAGTGTTAACTGAAAACGAACTGTTTCAGGAACATCCAACCCTAATTCAATTAATTGCTCTGGCTGTGAAAAAATATCGTATGGTGTACCCTTTTTATATATGGTTCCTTTATGCATAATCACAATTTCATCTGCATATTTTGCGGCATCCTCCATACTATGTGTAACCAAGATGGTAGATAGTCCTCGTTCTTTGTGTAATGCTGCAAACATATCCATTATTTCTTTACGACCACGGGGATCCAAACCTGCAGTAGGTTCATCTAATACAATAACATCCGGTTCCATTGCTAAAACTCCTGCAATGGCTACTCTTCTCATCTGTCCTCCTGATAAATCAAAGGGAGATTTTTGAAGAATCTCTTCGGGTAAACCTACTAATTTTAGTGACTCTCTCGCTAATTTCTTCGCTTCATCCTCAGAAATCCCAAAGTTCATTGGTCCAAAAGCAATATCCTTTTCGACCGTTTCATCAAATAATTGATGCTCAGGGAATTGAAACACAATCCCTACACGCTTCCGGATAGATTTCAAATTCTTTTCTTTTTTCCCAGCTGATATAACTCTATCACCAATTTGTATTTCACCTTTAGTTGGTCGCAATAAACCATTTAAATGCTGAAGCAATGTTGATTTACCTGAACCTGTATGTCCAATAACAGCCAAATAGCTTCCTGGAGAAATATCGAGATTTATATCATGAATAGCCATTCTTTCAAAAGGTGTATCTACTTGGTAGCGGTATTCTACATCTCTTAATTCAATGCGCATAGCTCTTTCACCAACTGTTCATATGATAAATATTGATCGGAAATGGCGACATTATTATTGGCTAAAGCCTTAGAGAGTTTTATGGAAAAAGGAATGTCTAATCCAATATCCGTTAATTCTTGATCTAATTGAAAAATTTCATTAGGCGTTCCTTCTCGATATACCTGTCCACCATTCATAACGATTATACGATCTGCTTTTGAAGCCTCTTCTAAATCATGTGTGATAGACACAACTGTAAATGCTTTGTTTTCTTTTAATTTTCTAACTGTTTCAATCACTTCTGCTCTTCCACGTGGATCTAGCATAGAGGTAGCTTCGTCTAGTATTACAATACTTGGTTGCAAAGCTAATACTGAAGCAATGGCCACTCTTTGTTTTTGTCCACCAGAAAGATGGTGCGGCTCTTGATCAAGAAATGCATCCATTTTTACACTTTCTAAAGCCCATTTTACGCGTTCTACCATAACATCACGCGGTATCCCATTATTTTCTAAACCAAAAGCCACATCATCTTGTACTGTTGTTCCAACAAACTGATTATCGGGATTTTGAAAGACCATCCCAATTTCCTTGCGAACGTCCCAAACGGTGTCTTCTGATAATACTTGATCCTTTACGACAATTTGTCCCTCTACTGGAAATTGGAGACCATTTAACAACTTAGCTAATGTAGATTTCCCAGAACCATTATGTCCAACAATGGCAAGCCATTCTCCTTCATTTATAGAAAGAGTAACGTTATTTAGCGCACGTTGTTCCTGGCCTTCATATTTAAAGGAGACATTTTCAACTTTTACTAATTTATTGCTCATGCTAGTTCCCCCTAATCTCTGCTTTTCTATTCTAGTCTCAGCTAATCTCTTATATCTAGCTATTAAAAGTTTATAATGCTTTTGCAAATGAGTCTAGATGTAAGTCAAATTGAAATGTGTAATCTTTAAAAAACATTTCACTATAATGTTAGATATTATGTACAGTAACATACTTTATACTTTCTGTTCTATTAAAAGGAGCTAGAAGAGATGGTTTCTATACTAAATTATTTTTCTCTATAAAAAAACGCTGCACCCCTCCTAAAGGAAACAATCGTTCCTCAGTCGAATAGCAGCGTTACTCATTGCTTTTTCATAAAGTCAAATGCCTATATTCCTAATCAGGAGCTAGGAGGGGTGCGAGAGCTAGACGTGAAACATATTATAATATGTAGCCATCGTTACACTCTATTTGCGTATTTCTGAATGTACTGACTTTTACCCTTATAAGATAAAGCAGTACTGGTATAAAAAAAGGGTAAGAACTAGTTAGTTCTCAACTGTCCCTACCCTTTTTATAGTTATTATTATACTAACTCGATTACTACGATTGGTGCTCCATCTCCACGACGAGGACCCATTTTCATAATACGAGTGTATCCACCTTGACGATCTTCATAACGAGGTGCGATATCACTGAATAGTTTTTGAAGTGCATCTTGACCAGTTTCTTCGTTAGCAACTTCTTTACGGATAAATGCAGCAGCTTGACGACGAGCGTGTAAATCACCGCGCTTACCAAGCGTGATCATTTTTTCCACTACAGAGCGTAATTCTTTCGCTTTAGCTTCAGTAGTTTCGATACGTTCGAAAACGATTAGGTCAGTTGCTAAATCACGTAATAATGCCTTACGTTGAGAACTAGTACGTCCTAACTTTCTGTAACCCATTGAGAGATTCCCTCCTTTGTTGAAATTATTATCTATCTATGCTGGTTCATTAAATTACAAGAGTAAATAATTTCTTCTCTAGTATTAGTCGTCTTTACGAAGACCTAAACCTAGCTCATCTAGTTTCGCTTTCACTTCTTCAAGTGATTTACGTCCTAGATTACGTACTTTCATCATATCTTCTTCCGTTTTATGAGCAAGCTCTTGAACGGTATTGATACCAGCACGCTTCAAGCAGTTGTAAGAACGAACAGAAAGATCTAATTCTTCGATCGTCATCTCAAGAACTTTTTCTTTTTGATCTTCTTCTTTTTCAACCATAATTTCAGCATTTTGTGCTTCATCAGTAAGTCCAACGAAGATATTTAAGTGCTCTGTTAAAATCTTTGATCCAAGGGCAATTGCTTCCTTTGGACCTGTGCTTCCATCAGTCCATACATCAAGTGTAAGCTTATCGTAGTTTGTCATTTGCCCTACACGAGTATTCTCAACTTGATAAGATACACGTGCAACAGGAGTGTAAATAGAATCGATTGGAATCACACCAATTGGTTGATCATCTCTTTTATTTTGATCTGCAGGAGTATAACCACGTCCACGACGTGCAGTTAATCTCATACGCAAGTGACCGCCTTTGCCTACAGTCGCAATGTGTAAATCTGGATTTAGAATTTCCACATCACTATCATGCGTAATATCTGCTGCAGTGATCGCTCCTTCACTCTGTACATCAATTTCCAACGTTTTTTCTTCATCTGAATAAATTTTAAGAGCAATTTTTTTCACATTAAGAATAATAGAAGTTACATCTTCTACAACGCCTTCAATTGTTGAGAACTCATGCATCACACCGTCAATTTGAATAGATGTGACAGCAGCACCTGGGAGTGAGGATAAAAGAATACGACGCAAGGAGTTACCCAAAGTTGTTCCATACCCACGCTCAAGTGGCTCGACGACAAATTTACCATACTTGCTGTCATCGCTGATTTCAACCGTTTCGATTTTTGGTTTTTCTATTTCAATCATTTAATAAACCCTCCTTCAAAACGTCAAAACTTCGGCTAGCCTGTAAAAACATGTTCTAACCGTAATTCCCCATGTAATTGTTCCCGACTGTGCGCAACAACTAAATTAATGATTCTGTAATATTTCATTGATTGTATCATATCCCATTATAGACAGAGATACAAATTCTATACAGAAAAATTATACACGGCGACGTTTTGGTGGACGGCATCCGTTATGTGGAACTGGAGTTACGTCTTTGATAGCCGTAACGTCTAAACCAGCTGATTGAAGTGCACGAATTGCAGCTTCACGGCCAGAACCAGGTCCTTTAACTGTTACTTCTAAAGATTTTAAACCGTGTTCCATAGAAGCTTTAGCTGCTGTTTCAGCTGCCATTTGAGCTGCGAATGGAGTAGATTTACGAGATCCTCTGAATCCTAGTGCACCTGCGCTTGACCAAGCGATTGCGTTTCCGTGTGCGTCAGTGATTGTAACGATTGTGTTATTGAATGTTGAACGGATATGTGCAATACCGTTTTCAATATTCTTTTTCACACGACGTTTACGAGTGTTTGTCTTACGTGCCATGAATAGTAACCTCCTTTACAAATTAATTATTTTTTCTTGTTAGCTACTGTACGACGAGGTCCTTTACGTGTACGAGCATTATTTTTAGTATTTTGACCACGAACAGGTAGTCCACGACGGTGACGAAGACCGCGGTAGCAACCAATTTCCATTAAACGTTTGATGTTTAATGAAATTTCACGACGAAGGTCACCTTCTACTTTTAACTTATCGATCGCTTCACGGATTTTGTTTAATTCATCTTCCGTTAAGTCACGAGCGCGAGTATCTTCAGAGATACCAGTTTCAGCTAAGATTTTTTGAGCTGTAGCTTTACCAATACCGTAGATATATGTTAATGAAATGACAATACGTTTGTCACGTGGAATATCAACACCAGCAATACGTGCCATATGGTGTGCACCTCCTCTTTAATTAGCCTTGTTTTTGTTTATGTTTAGGGTTTTCACAAATAACCATTACTTTACCTTTTCTGCGAATAACTTTACACTTTTCGCAAATAGGTTTAACTGATGGTCTCACTTTCATTAGTACCTAACCTCCTTATATAGATCGGAGTGTAACTTAGATTATTTGAATCTGTAAGTGATTCGTCCGCGAGTTAAGTCATACGGTGAAAGCTCGACAGTTACCTTGTCGCCAGGTAGAATACGAATAAAGTGCATGCGGATTTTACCTGAAACGTGAGCTAATATAGTATGACCGTTTTCTAATTCTACCTTGAACATTGCGTTTGGCAAAGTCTCAGTGACAGTGCCTTCA
Organism: Bacillus massilioanorexius; assembly: GCF_902374955.1. Taxonomy (GTDB): domain Bacteria; phylum Bacillota; class Bacilli; order Bacillales; family DSM-1321; genus Bacillus_AD; species Bacillus_AD massilioanorexius. The sequence goes on along the minus strand of NZ_CABKRX010000030.1, from coordinate 48,493 downwards.
ATTTCAATTACATCATCTTTAGCCATTTAAGTTTTCTCCCTTCTTTAAGACCTTTCGTCTTATTGATTATAACCATACAAAATGTTGTTTTCGTACGAATAGGACTAAATCTTTGTTAATATTTCATAACCAGATTCAGTTATTGCTATCGTATGTTCGAAATGAGCACACATTTTTCCATCTTGAGTGACGACAGTCCAGTCATCTTCTAAAGTCTTAACATATCTGCTACCTGCATTTACCATAGGTTCTACAGCTAACACCATACCAGGCTTTAAACGAGGACCTTTGTTGGGTGGACCATAGTGAGGAATTTGAGGGTCCTCATGTAAGTCTTGACCAACACCGTGACCAACATACTCTCTAACAATGGAGAAATTGTTTGCCTCAGCAAAAGTTTGAATGGCATGGGAGATATTTGAAAGACGCACGCCTGGCTTAGCTTCTTCCAAACCTCTATATAATGACTCTTCGGTAACATCTAAGAGTCTTTGTGTTTCTTCGTCAATTTCACCTACAGCATATGTCCAAGCAGAATCACCGTGATAACCTTGATATTTAGCGCCAATATCGACACTAATTATATCACCATTTTTCAAGATGCGCTTGCCTGGGATTCCGTGAACAAGTTCTTCGTTTACAGAAGCACATATACTGCCGCGAAAACCATTATACCCTTTAAATGAAGGGATTGCATCATGTTTACGAATAAAGTTTTCTGCAATTGTATCCAACTCTTTCGTTGTTATGCCAGGTACAATATGTTTTTTTAACTCTTGATGAGTTAAAGCAACAATCTTTCCAGCATGACGCATAATTTCAATTTCGCGTGGGGTTTTACAAATGATCATGCTTGTAAGCCCCCAAGAAGTTTTTCAACATCTTGGAACACTACATTAATATCTTGTTGACCATTAATGTTGCGCAAAGTTCCTTTATCTTCATAGAAAGATAAAAGAGGCTTTGTTTGCTTCAAGTTAACGTCTAAACGATTTTGTACTGTTTCAGCATTATCGTCAGCACGTTGGTAAAGCTCTCCGCCACAGCGATCACATACACCCTCTTTAGTAGGAGGATTAAATACAAGATGATACGTAGCTCCACACTCTTTACAAATACGTCTTCCAGTTAATCTTTCCATTAAAATGTCTTTATCTACATCAACGTTAATTACGTAGTCAATAGGACGTTTTAAATCAGAAAGGATGTTTTCTAATGCGTCAGCTTGAGCAACTGTACGTGGGAATCCATCTAAAAGGAAGCCTTTTTTGCAATCGTCTTTGCCTAATCTTTCACGAACTATACCGATAGTTACTTCATCAGGAACTAATTCGCCTTTGTCCATGAATGATTTAGCTTGTAAGCCAAGTTCCGTTCCATCTTTAATAGCTGCACGGAACATATCTCCAGTTGAGATATGAGGGATATTATATTTTTCTACAATTTTTTCAGCTTGAGTACCTTTGCCTGCACCCGGAAGCCCCATAAGAACGAGATTCATTAATCTTCCCCCTCAAACTCTATAATGGGTATTGGGAACGTAAGTTGTTCCCAAACCAATTATTTAATAAATCCTTTGTAATGACGTTTTACCAGTTGAGCTTCTAAGCCTTTCATCGTTTCAAGGGCAACCCCTACCACGATTAGTAGACTTGTTCCACCAATTTGCACCGACTGTGGTAAACCAGCAAACTTAATGAAGAATACCGGTAATACTGCAACCAATGCTAGGAACCAAGCACCAACAAATGTAAGACGAGACAATACACGTTTTAAATATTCTTCTGTATTCTTACCAGGTCGGATACCAGGTACATAGCCACCTTGTTTCTTTAAATTCTCTGCTACTTGTTCAGGGTTAACTTGAACGAAAGCATAGAAATAAGAGAAAGCAATAATTAAAGCAACATACAAGACCATTCCAATTGGATGAGTATAGTCGAATATTTTATCTATCCAACGTGTTACATCGTTTTGCTCAAAGAAGCTAGCAATTGTACGAGGTGTAACGATAAACGACACTGCGAAAATTACAGGAATAACACCTGCAGCATTTACTTTTAATGGTAAATGTGTGGATTGTCCTCCAACTGGAGCACGACCAGCAGTACGCTTAGCATATTGGATAGGAATTTTACGTAAAGCTTGTTGGATGAAAATTACACCCACGATTATTGCGATAACAGCAATTACTATTAAGGCAACTGTTACAATTCGTAGGAATAGCTGATCTCCGGCATCTTCAAATTGTTGAGCATATATCTGGTTTGCAATAGTTGGTAGACCCGATACGATACCAGCAAAGATGATAATAGAGATTCCATTACCTACACCTTTTGCTGTGATTTGTTCTCCAAGCCACATTAAGAAGGCTGTTCCAGCTGTTAATACTAGTGCTATTAACAAGTACGTTGTAATTCCAGGATTAGTAATCATCATCCCGCCTGCCATATTGTTAAAACCATATGACATACCGAGTGCTTGAATGAATCCTAGTACAATCGTTCCATAGCGGGTAAACTGAGCTAATTTACGACGACCAACTTCACCCTGCTTAGACCATTCTGTAAATTTAGGTACAACATCCATTTGCAATAATGAAATGATAATGGATGCTGTAATATATGGCATTATACCCATAGCGAAAATAGAGAAGTTTTGAAGAGCTCCTCCGCCAAATGTGTTCAGAACCCCGAACACACTAACTTCATCTTGAGCTTGCAAAAATTCAGTATTAACATGTGGTACAGGTATAAATGTACCAATACGGAATACGATCAACATAAGTAAAGTGAAGATGATCTTGTTTCGTATTTCAGCCACGCGCATAAAATTGGAGATTGTCTGAAACATTAAATCACCTCAGTTTGACCGCCAGCAGCTTCAATCGCTTCTTTAGCAGCAGATGAGAATTTGTGAGCTTTAACAGTAAGTTTTTTCTCTAATTTACCGTTAGCAAGAATTTTGATTCCTGCTTTCTCTTTCTTCACAACACCCGCTTCAACTAGAAGAGCTGGAGTTACTTCTGTTCCGTCTTCGAAGCAATTTAAAGTATCTAGGTTTACAACTGCGAACTCTTTACGATTAATATTCGTAAATCCACGTTTTGGTAAACGTCTGAATAATGGTGTTTGACCACCTTCGAATCCTAAACGTACACCGCCACCAGAACGAGCGTTTTGCCCTTTATGTCCTTTACCAGCTGTTTTACCATTACCTGATCCGATACCACGACCTTTACGTTTACGTTCTTGGCGTGATCCTTCGGATGGTTTTAATTCATGAAGTTTCATATTGGCACCTCCTTGTTAAGAAAAAAATAGAATTATTGTTCTTTGACAGTAACAAGATGAGAAACCTTATTAATCATACCGCGAATAGCAGCATTATCATCTAGAACAACTGTTTGATGCATTTTACGTAATCCCAGTGTATTTACTGTCACGCGTTGATCGTTTGGACGACCAATTAAGCTACGAGTGAGGGTAATTTCTAATTTTTTAGCCATTATTTTTCCCTCCTTATCCTAACAGTTCTTCTACTGATTTACCACGTAATTTCGCTACGTCCTCAGCACGTTTTAATTGCTTTAATCCATCCACAGTTGCACGAACCATGTTAATAGGAGTGTTAGAGCCTAGTGATTTAGAAAGAATATCACTGATACCAGCTAATTCAAGTACCGCACGAACTGGACCACCAGCGATAACCCCAGTACCTGCTCCAGCTGGTTTCAATAAGATATTACCTGCACCAAAAGTTCCGACAACTTGGTGAGGAATACTTGTATCAACCATAGGTACTGTAATTAAGTTTTTCTTAGCATCATCAATTGCTTTACGGATTGCATCTGGTACTTCTTGTGCTTTACCAGTTCCGAAACCAACATGACCATTTTTGTCACCAACAACAACTAATGCAGTGAAACGGAAACGACGTCCACCTTTCACAACTTTAGCTACGCGGTTAACTGTAACTACGCGTTCTTCAAGTTCTAATTTATTAGGATCAATACGACGCATGTTTGTTTGTCCCTCCTTATCCATTAAAATTCTAAGCCGTTTTCGCGAGCAGCATCTGCTAATGCTTTTACACGACCATGGAAAAGGTATCCTCCGCGGTCAAATACCACAGATGCATATCCTTTTTCTACTGCGCGCTTAGCAATGATTTCGCCAACTTTTTGTGCTGCTTCGATGTTGCTAGTACTTTCAAGACCTAGGTCTTTTTCAATTGTAGAAGCACTTGCAAGAGTTACACCGTTCACATCGTCAATTAGTTGTGCATAAATGTGTTTGTTTGAACGGAACACATTTAAACGAGGACGACTTTCAGTACCAGAAAGTTTTGCACGTACACGCGCATGTCTTTTTTGGCGAACTGAATTTTTGTCAAGCTTCGTGATCATTTACGTCACTCCTTTCGTCAACCTATGCGGCTTACTTACCTGTTTTACCTTCTTTACGACGTACATATTCGCCTTCGTAACGAATACCTTTACCTTTATAAGGCTCTGGTGGACGAACGTCACGGATATTAGCAGCTAATGCACCAACACGTTCTTTGTTCGTACCTTTTACGATGATCTTTGTATTAGAAGGAACTTCAATTTCAATTCCTGCTTCTGGTTCGATTTCTACTGGGTGAGAGTATCCAACATTAAGAACTAATTTAGTTCCTTGTTTTTGAGCACGGTAACCAACACCGATAAGCTCTAGACCTCTTTCAAATCCTTTAGAAACACCTTCAACCATGTTAGCAAGTACAGCACGAGTAGTACCGTGAATTGTACGATGTTCTTTAGAATCAGAAGGACGTGTTAATGTAAGCACGTTCTCTTCTTGAGTAATAGTGATATCTGGACTGAAAGAACGAGTTAATTCGCCTTTAGGTCCCTTTACAGTAACGTGATTGTTAGCATCAACAGTAACTGTAACTCCAGCTGGAACCTCAATTGGTTTTTTACCTATACGAGACATTTAGTGCACCTCCATTCGTGAAAAAAATTATTACCAAACGTAAGCTAGTACTTCTCCACCAATTTTCTTAGCGCGAGCTTCTTTATCAGTTACTACGCCTTGAGAAGTTGAAACGATAGCGATACCTAATCCGTTAAGTACACGAGGTACTTCTCCAGCCTTAGCATATACACGTAAACCAGGTTTGCTAATACGTTTTAAACCAGTAATTACACGTTCATTATTTGAACCGTATTTTAAGAAGATACGGATGATACCTTGCTTGTTGTCTTCAATAAGTTCTACATCACGGATGAAGCCCTCACGTTTTAAGATTTCAGCAACGTCTGTTTTAATCTTAGAAGCAGGTAGCTCAAGCTTCTCGTGACGCACCATGTTAGCGTTACGGATGCGAGTAAGCATATCTGCAATTGGATCTGTCATGACCATTTATATTTACCTCCTTCCCAAAATCGGGTTTTACCAGCTAGCTTTCTTCACGCCAGGAATTTGTCCTTTATATGCAAGTTCACGGAAACAAATACGGCAAAGCTTAAATTTACGGTATACAGAGTGTGGACGACCACAGCGTTCACAACGAGTATATTCTTGTACTTTAAACTTTTGAGTGCGCTTTTGTTTCACGACCATTGATTTTTTAGCCATGTTTACGCCTCCCTATTTTTTTTGATTACTTTTGGAATGGCATTCCTAATTGAGTAAGTAATTCACGTGATTCTTCATCAGTGTTTGCCGTAGTAACGATTACGATGTCCATTCCACGAACTTTACTTACTTTATCGTAGTCAATTTCAGGGAAGATTAATTGTTCTTTTACACCAAGTGTGTAGTTTCCACGACCATCAAATGATTTTTTGGAAACACCACGGAAATCACGTACACGTGGTAAAGAAACTGAAACTAGTTTGTCTAGGAATTCGTACATACGCTCTCCACGAAGAGTAACTTTAGCACCGATTGGCATACCTTCACGTAGACGGAAACCAGCTATTGATTTTTTCGCTCTAGTTACAACAGGTTTTTGACCTGTAACTAGGCTTAATTCTTCCACTGCGTTGTCAAGAGCTTTAGCATTCGCTACAGCATCACCTACACCCATGTTGATAACGATTTTATCAACTTTAGGAGCTTGCATTACAGATGTATAATTAAACTTGCTCATAAGAGCAGGAACGATTTCTTTTGTATACTTTTCCTTTAGGCGGTTCATATAGAGTACCTCCCTTCATTTATTACTTATTTATCTAAGGATTCACCCGATTTTACAGAAACACGGACTTTTTTACCGTCAACTGTTTTGTAGCCAACACGTGTTGGAGCTCCTGTTTTAGGATCAATTGGCATTACGTTTGAACAGTGAATAGCAGCTTCTTGAGAAATAATTCCACCTTGTGGATTTACTTGAGAAGGTTTTGAATGCTTTTTCACGATATTAACACCTTCAACCAATACACGGTTTTTCTTCGGATAAGCTTCTAGGATAACACCTTGTTTTCCTTTGTCCTTACCAGAGATGACTACTACTTTGTCACCTTTTTTAACATGCATGCGTTTCGCACCTCCTTGAAAGGCCTTTACGAGTTTTTACTTTATAATACTTCTGGAGCCAATGAAACGATCTTCATGAAGTTGTTGTCACGAAGTTCACGTGCAACTGGTCCGAAGATACGAGTTCCACGAGGACCTTTATCGTCTTTGATAATTACACATGCGTTTTCGTCAAACTTGATGTAAGAACCATCAGCACGACGCATGCCTGATTTAGTACGTACAACTACAGCTTTGACTACATCACCTTTTTTAACAACGCCACCTGGTGTTGCTTGTTTTACAGTACATACGATGACATCACCGATGTTAGCTGTTTTACGGCCAGAACCACCAAGAACTTTAATAGTAAGAACTTCACGAGCACCTGAATTGTCAGCGACTTTTAGACGTGATTCTTGTTGAATCATGTACGAGACCTCCTTTCGGAATTTACTTTATCCGAACAGAATTGAATTAAATGATAACAGCTTTTTCTACTACTTCTACAAGACGGAAACGTTTAGTTGCAGAAAGCGGACGAGTTTCCATGATTTTAACTACGTCGCCCATTTTAGCTTCGTTGTTTTCATCATGAGCTTTGAACTTTTTAGTATATTTCACGCGTTTACCGTATAGAGAATGTGTCTTGTAAGTTTCTACTTGAACAGTAATTGTTTTATCCATTTTATCGGAAACAACTTTACCTTGGTAGACTTTACGTTGATTGCGTTCACTCATTCAGCAAACCTCCTCTCGAATATTAATTGTTGGCACTGATCTCTCTTTGACGAACAACTGTTTTCATACGAGCGATCGATTTGCGCACTTCACGGATGCGTGCAGTATTTTCAAGTTGTCCAGTAGCTAACTGGAAACGAAGATTAAATAATTCTTCTTTTAGTGATTTTACTTTTTGTTCAATTTCAGCAGTGGTAAGGTCTTTAATTTCATTAGCTTTCATTTGATTCACCACCATTTTCTTCTCGTTTCACAAACTTACATTTTACAGGAAGTTTGTGCATAGCAAGACGTAATGCTTCACGAGCGATCTCTTCAGATACACCTGAGATTTCAAACATTACTTTTCCTGGTTTAACAACAGCTACCCATCCTTCTGGAGCCCCTTTACCAGAACCCATTCGGACTTCTAAAGGTTTAGCAGTGTATGGCTTGCTTGGGAAAATTTTAATCCAAACTTTACCGCCACGTTTCATGTAACGAGTCATTGCAATACGAGCAGCTTCGATTTGACGGTTAGTGATCCATGAAGCTTCTAAAGCTTGAAGACCATATTCACCGAAATGAACCTCTTGGCCACCTTTTGCACGGCCTCTCATTTTACCGCGGTGTTCGCGACGATATTTAACGCGTTTAGGCATTAACATGATTATTTTCCTCCTTCCTCGGATTTCTTCTTAGTAGGAAGGACTTCTCCACGATAGATCCATACTTTAACACCAAGCTTACCGTAAGTAGTATCAGCTTCAGCGTGAGCATAGTCTATATCCGCGCGAAGTGTGTGAAGTGGAACAGTTCCTTCGCTGTATTGTTCTGAACGTGCGATATCAGCACCGCCAAGACGACCAGAAACCATTGTTTTGATACCTTTAGCACCAGCGCGCATTGTGCGTTGGATTGATTGTTTTTGAGCACGACGGAATGATACACGGTTTTCTAGTTGACGAGCGATATTCTCAGCAACTAGTTTTGCATCAAGGTCAGCTTTCTTAATTTCGATAATGTTGATGTGTACGCGTTTACCAGTTAATTGGTTTAACGCTTTGCGAAGTGCTTCAACTTCTGTACCACCTTTACCGATCACCATTCCTGGCTTTGCAGTGTGAACAGAAATGTTGATACGATTAGCAGCACGTTCAATTTCTACTTTAGAAACTGAAGCGTCATTTAAACGTTTCGCGATATATTCACGTACTTTTAAGTCTTCATGTAAAAGAGTTGCATAGTCTTTATCGTTAGCGAACCATTTTGATTCCCAGTCACGAATAATTCCGACACGCAAACCATTTGGATTTACCTTTTGACCCACAGTTTATCCCTCCTTCTTTTCTGATAACACGATAGTAATGTGACTTGTGCGTTTGTTAATTGCGCTAGCACGGCCTTGTGCACGAGGACGGAAACGTTTTAAAGTTGGTCCTTCGTTTACATAAGCTTCTTTCACTACTAAATTGTTTACATCCATTTCGTAGTTATGTTCAGCATTTGCCATAGCAGATTTTAATAACTTTTCTACTACTGGTGATGCAGATTTTGGAGTATGACGAAGAATTGCTACTGCTTCGCCAACTTGCTTTCCTCGGATTAGATCGATCACTAGACGAACTTTACGAGGAGCGATACGAACTGTATTAGCAACAGCTTTAGCTTGCATGAGATGCCCTCCTCTCGTTAACGTCTTGTTTTCTTATCGTCACTTGCGTGACCTTTGTAAGCTCGCGTCGGTGCGAACTCACCTAATTTGTGACCTACCATATCTTCTGTTACATATACAGGAACGTGTTTACGTCCATCATAAACAGCGATTGTATGACCAATGAATTGTGGGAAAATTGTTGAACGACGAGACCAAGTTTTAATTACTTGTTTCTTATCTGATTCATTCATTTTCTCAACTTTAACCATTAAGTGCTCATCAACGAATGGTCCTTTTTTTAGGCTGCGACCCATGAGTGTACCTCCTCTCGCGATTGTTCTACGGTCCGGTTTTTGAACCGTAGTTCAATCCCGTTATTTTTTACGACGACGTACAATGAACTTGTCGGATTTATTTTTCTTCTTACGAGTTTTAGCACCAAGAGTTGGTTTACCCCAAGGAGACATAGGTGATTTACGTCCGATTGGTGAACGTCCTTCACCACCACCGTGTGGGTGATCAACTGGGTTCATTACAGAACCACGTACAGTTGGGCGTTTGCCTAACCAACGGTTACGTCCAGCTTTACCGATGTTGATAAGTTCGTGTTGTTCATTACCAACTTGACCGATTGTAGCGCGGCAAGTAGCTAATACTAAGCGAACTTCACCAGAATTTAGACGTACAAGAACATAACGTCCTTCTTTACCAAGTAATTGTGCAGATGTACCAGCAGAGCGAACTAACTGACCACCTTTACCAGGTTTTAATTCGATGTTGTGGATAACTGTACCCACCGGAATGTTTTGTAATGGAAGAGCGTTACCTACTTTAATGTCAGCCTCAGCACCTGACATAATTTCCATACCAACTTCTAAATTCTTAGGAGCTAGAATGTAACGTTTTTCTCCATCCACGTAGTTAATTAATGCAATGTTAGCGGAACGGTTCGGATCGTATTCGATAGTAGCAACGCGTCCAGGTATACCATCTTTATTACGTTTGAAGTCAATAATACGGTATTGACGCTTGTGTCCACCACCTTGATGACGAACTGTTAACTTACCTTGATTGTTACGGCCGCCTTTTTTCTTTAAAGGAGCAAGTAATGATTTTTCTGGTGTGCTTGTTGTGATTTCAGCAAAATCAGAAGCAGTCATATTACGTCGACCGTTAGAGGTAGGTTTATACTTAATAATCGCCATGTGTAGTTCCCTCCTTCTCTAAAAATGTAAGCTTACGCTTCAAAAATTTCGATTTCTTTGCTGTCAGCTGTTAATGTTACTACAGCTTTGCGGCGCTTGTTAGTATATCCAGCATGTTTACCCATGCGTTTGAATTTACCTTTATAGTTCATGATGTTCACTTTTTCAACTTTAACGCCGAAAATTTCTTGAACAGCATCTTTAACTTCAGTTTTATTAGCTTTAACGTCTACTTCGAAAGTATACTTTTTGTCAGCCATGATTTCTGAAGAACGTTCTGTGATAACGGGGCGCTTAATGATATCGCGTGCATCCATTATGCAAGCACCTCCTCTACTTTTTCAACAGCTGCTTTAGTAATAATAAGCTTGTTGTGTCCTACTAAATCAAGAACATTTAAACCAGCTGCATCTAATACAGTAACACCAGGGATGTTACGAGCAGATAATGCAACATTATCATTTACTACATCTGTTACGATAAGAGCTTTAGAGTCTACTGAAAGACCATTTAAGAAAGCTACGAATTCTTTAGTTTTTGGAGCTTCGAAAGATAAGCTGTCAAGAACTAAGATGTTTTCCTCTTGTACTTTAGAAGCTAAAGCAGATTTAAGAGCTAAACGACGAACTTTCTTAGGTAATTTGTAGCTATAAGATCTTGGTTGTGGTCCGAATACAGTACCACCGCCACGCCATTGTGGTGAACGGATAGATCCTTGACGAGCACGACCAGTTCCTTTTTGGCGCCATGGTTTGCGTCCGCCGCCTGCTACTTCAGAACGATTTTTTACTTTGTGAGTTCCTTGACGTAAAGAAGCGCGTTGCATAACGATAGCTTCGAATAATACGTGTTGGTTAGGTTCGATACCAAAAATAGAATCGTTAAGCTCAATTTCGCCAACGCTTGCTCCTTTTTGGTCTAATAATGTAACTTTAGGCATTTTCTAATGCTCCTCCTTTCCTGTTATACTTATTTTGCTTTAATAGCAGTTTTAACTTTAACTAAAGATTTTTTCGCACCAGGTACGTTACCTTTAATTAATAGTAGGTTGCGTTCAACATCAACTTTAACAATAGTTAAGTTTTGAACAGTAACTTGATCTCCACCCATGCGACCAGGTAATAATTTACCTTTGAATACGCGGTTAGGTGCTACAGGACCCATTGAACCAGGGCGACGGTGGTAACGAGAACCGTGAGACATTGGTCCACGAGATTGTCCGTGGCGCTTGATAGAGCCTTGGAATCCTTTACCTTTAGATACACCTGTTACATCAACTACATCGCCTTCAGCGAAAATATTAACTTGGACTTCTTGACCAACCTCGTATTCATCAAGGTTTACTCCGCGGAATTCGCGAATGAAGCGCTTAGGTGCAGTGTTTGCTTTGCTAACGTGACCTTGTTCAGGTTTGTTTGAAAGCTTTTCGCGTTTGTCAGAGAAACCAATTTGGATCGCTTCGTAGCCATCATTTTCAATTGTTTTCTTTTGAAGAACAACGTTAGAAGCTGCTTCAACAACAGTTACTGGAATAAGTTCACCGTTTTCAGCAAATACTTGCGTCATACCAATTTTTCTTCCTAAGATTCCTTTGGTCATTAGTCACACCTCCTGAAAATATATATTTAATAATTATAATTTGATTTCGATATCTACACCTGATGGTAAGTCTAAACGCATTAATGAATCAACTGTTTGTGGTGTTGGGTTCACGATGTCGATTAAACGTTTATGTGTACGCATCTCGAATTGTTCACGAGAATCTTTGTATTTATGAACCGCACGAAGGATTGTGTATACAGATCTTTCAGTTGGTAATGGAATTGGACCAGATACAGCCGCACCAGAACGTTTTGCAGTTTCTACAATTTTCTCAGCAGATTGATCAAGGATTCTGTGATCATATGCTTTTAAACGAATACGAATTTTTTGTTTTGCCATTACTTTCCCTCCTTTTCGCCTATTTTTCTAAATAGACATTTACTCCGTGAAAATTTCCCACACACTCGCCATGGCAAAGCGGCCGGGTGTGTCAGCAACCTCTCACATCACCGCGGTCAAAGACCAACATTGTCTATTATACATAACACTAATAGAAAATGCAACATTTTCTTTTACCGTTATTGCTGTTAAACACTTTTCCTATTATACATAGGTTAGATGATTTTTTCAAGCGATTGTTTCGATGATTAAACTTATCGAATTGTGTCATTATTTATATAGAAGAAACTCGACATAATTAATGTAAAGTTCATCTGAATTTCTAAAGAACTTCATAACTTACAATCAAGTACTATGAAAATATAACTGTTTTTTTGTAAAAAGTCTAATGTTAAATTATGCATCTCATTCCTTTTCATTTTTTGACAGATTATCAAAGTCTATTCACTAAGTATCTCGAACAAGTCGTTTTCAGATTTCTACTTTTACCTAGCCTTAAAATAACGAAATAAAAAAAGCAGATGGATATCCATCTGCTTTTTATAAAATCTTTATTAAAGATTACTCAGTGATTGAAGCTACTACTCCAGCACCTACAGTACGTCCACCTTCACGGATAGAGAACTTAGTACCTTCTTCAATAGCTACAGGAGCGATAAGCTCAACTGACATTTCGATGTTATCCCCAGGCATAACCATTTCTACGCCTTCAGGAAGGTTACAAATACCAGTTACGTCAGTTGTACGGAAGTAGAACTGAGGACGGTAGTTAGAGAAGAATGGAGTGTGACGTCCACCTTCTTCTTTTGAAAGAACATAAACTTCAGCTTTGAATTTTTTGTGTGGGTTGATTGAACCTGGTTTAGCTAATACTTGACCACGTTGGATTTCTTCACGAGAAACACCACGAAGTAGAGCACCGATGTTGTCACCAGCTTCTGCATAGTCAAGAAGTTTACGGAACATTTCAACACCTGTTACAGTTGTTGATTTAGCTTCTTCAGAGATACCAACGATTTCAACTACGTCACCAACTTTAACTTGTCCACGTTCAACACGTCCAGTAGCAACTGTTCCACGACCTGTGATTGAGAATACATCCTCTACAGGCATCATGAATGGTTTGTCAGTGTCACGAGTTGGTGTTGGGATGTACTCATCAACAGCAGCCATAAGCTCGTTGATTTTTTCTTCCCACTCAGCTTCTCCTTCAAGAGCTTTAAGAGCAGAACCTTTGATTACTGGGATATCATCACCAGGGAATTCATATTCAGAAAGTAGATCACGGATTTCCATTTCTACTAATTCTAATAATTCTTCGTCGTCTACCATGTCACATTTGTTCATGAATACAACAAGGTAAGGTACACCTACTTGACGAGAAAGAAGGATGTGCTCACGAGTTTGTGGCATTGGGCCGTCAGCAGCAGATACAACTAGGATACCGCCGTCCATTTGAGCAGCACCAGTGATCATGTTTTTAACATAGTCAGCGTGACCTGGGCAGTCAACGTGTGCATAGTGACGGTTAGCAGTTTCATACTCAACGTGTGCAGTAGAGATTGTGATACCACGTTCTCTTTCTTCTGGAGCACCGTCGATTTGATCGTAAGCGCGAGCTTCAGCTCCACCAACTTTTGCAAGTACAGAAGTGATAGCTGCTGTTAGAGTAGTTTTACCATGGTCAACGTGACCAATTGTTCCGATGTTAACATGTGGTTTTGAGCGATCGAATTTAGCTTTAGCCATTAGGAATTTCCTCCTCGAATTTAAATAATTAGATTTATTAAAAACTTAAGTATGCCACTATAAAGGGAGAATATCCCCCTTCATAGCTTACATAGTAGTTATACTTGATTAAAAGATGAAAATCAATTATTCACCTTTATTTTTTTTGATGATGTCTTCAGAGATGTTTTTAGGTACTTCTTCATAGTGATCGAAGTGCATTGAGAATGTTCCACGACCTTGTGTAGCAGAACGTAATGTCGTTGCATATCCGAACATTTCAGATAGTGGAACGAACGCTTTAACAACTTGTGCATTACCGCGTGCTTCCATACCTTCAACGCGTCCACGACGAGAAGTAATGTTACCCATGATATCTCCAAGATATTCTTCAGGCATTACAACTTCAACTTTCATGACTGGCTCAAGGATTACTGGTTTACATTTTGAAGCTGCATTTTTAAGAGCTAAAGAAGCAGCAACTTTAAACGCCATTTCAGATGAGTCAACATCATGGTAAGATCCGTCGAATAATTTAGCTTTAACGTCTACCATTGGGAAACCAGCTAATACACCGCGCTCAAGAGCATCTTCTAAACCAGCTTGTACTGCTGGGATGTATTCACGTGGTACAACCCCACCGACGATAGCATTTTCAAATTCAAAACCTTTTCCTTCTTCGTTTGGTGCGAATTCAATCCAAACGTGTCCGTATTGTCCACGTCCACCTGATTGACGAGCAAATTTACCCTCAACTTGTGCTGATTGACGGAAAGTTTCACGGTATGCTACTTGAGGAGCACCAACGTTAGCTTCCACTTTAAATTCACGACGCATACGATCTACAAGGATATCAAGGTGAAGCTCACCCATACCAGCAATAATTACTTCACCAGTTTCTTGGTCAGTATGCGCACGGAATGTTGGATCTTCTTCTTGTAATTTTTGTAGAGCTGTTGACATTTTATCTAAGTCAGCCTTAGTTTTAGGCTCGATAGATAATGAGATAACTGGCTCTGGGAATTCCATAGATTCAAGAATAACAAGATTCTTTTCATCACATAGAGTGTCACCAGTAGTAGTATCTTTAAGACCTACAGCTGCAGCGATATCTCCAGCATGTACTTCTGAAATCTCTTCACGAGAGTTAGCGTGCATTTGAAGGATACGACCTACACGTTCACGCTTACCTTTTGTAGAGTTTTGTACATAAGAACCAGAGCTTAATGTACCAGAGTATACACGGAAGAATGTTAATTTACCAACGTAAGGGTCAGTCATAACTTTAAACGCTAGCGCAGCAAATGGCTCGTCGTCGCTTGAAGGACGAGTAACTTCTTCATCTGATTGAGGAACAGTACCTTTGATAGCAGGTACATCCAATGGAGATGGAAGATAATCGATAACAGCGTCAAGCATTGGTTGAACACCTTTGTTTTTGAATGCTGAACCACAGATAACTGGGTAGAATTCTACATTAACAGTACCTTTACGGATAGCAGCTTTTAGCTCATCCACAGTGATTTCTTCACCGCCAAGGTATTTCTCCATTAATTCTTCATCAAGTTCAGCTACCGCTTCTATTAATTTTTCACGGTATTCTTCAGCTTGATCTTGGTATTCTGCAGGAATCTCAGTTTCAGTAATATCTGTTCCTAAGTCATTTCCATACATAATAGCTTTCATTTCAACTAAATCAATGATACCAGTGAATTGATCTTCAGCACCGATTGGAAGTTGAATTGGGTGTGCATTCGCTTGAAGACGGTCATGTAGAGTTCCTACAGAGTATAGGAAGTCTGCACCGATTTTATCCATCTTGTTTACGAATACAACACGTGGTACACCGTAAGTTGTAGCTTGGCGCCAAACTGTTTCAGTTTGAGGCTCAACGCCTGATTGTGCATCAAGTACGGCAACCGCACCATCAAGTACACGAAGTGAACGTTCAACTTCAACAGTGAAGTCTACGTGTCCTGGTGTATCGATAATGTTAACGCGGTGTTCTTTCCACTGTGCTGTTGTAGCAGCAGAAGTGATTGTAATACCACGTTCTTGTTCTTGTTCCATCCAGTCCATTTGTGAAGCACCTTCATGTGTTTCACCAATTTTGTGGATACGACCTGTATAGTAAAGAACACGTTCAGTAGTGGTAGTTTTACCAGCATCGATATGTGCCATGATACCAATATTACGAGTCTTTGCTAAGGAGAACTCTCTTGCCATTTGGTATTTCTCCTTCCTTATTGAAGAATAGTATTAGGAATAAGTTGTGAATCTTACCAACGATAATGAGCAAACGCTTTGTTAGCTTCTGCCATTTTGTGTGTATCTTCACGTTTCTTAACTGATGCACCAGTGTTGTTAGCTGCATCTAAAATTTCGTTAGCTAAACGCTCTTCCATCGTTTTTTCTCCACGAAGACGAGTGTAGTTAACTAACCAACGAAGACCTAAAGTAGTACGACGCTCAGGACGCACCTCAACTGGTACTTGGTAGTTAGAACCCCCAACACGGCGAGCTTTAACTTCTAATACAGGCATGATGTTTTTAAGAGCTTGATCGAATACTTCCATTGGCTCTTTCCCTGTACGATCTTTAATGATTTCAAAAGAGGAATATAAAATTTGTTGAGCTGTACCTCTTTTACCGTCAATCATTAATTTATTGATTAAACGAGTGATTAATTTTGAATTATACAAAGGATCTGGTAATACATCTCTCTTTGCAACAGGACCTTTACGAGGCATGTTTTGTCCTCCTTTCAATAGTACTTATTGTATTTTTTAAACGATTACTTTTTAGCTGGTTTAGGACGCTTAGTACCGTATTTAGAACGGCTTTGCATACGGTTGTTAACACCAGCAGTATCAAGTGCACCACGAACGATGTGATAACGTACCCCTGGTAAGTCTTTTACACGTCCGCCACGGATAAGAACAACACTGTGCTCTTGTAGGTTGTGACCGATACCAGGAATATAAGCAGTTACCTCGATTCCGTTAGTTAAACGTACACGAGCATATTTACGTAACGCAGAGTTTGGTTTTTTAGGTGTCATTGTACCAACACGAGTACAAACACCGCGTTTTTGTGGAGATGATACGTTAGTTTGAGCTTTTTTGAAACTGTTATAGCCTTTGTTAAGAGCTGGAGATTTTGATTTAGTCTCCTTAGACTCACGGCCTTTGCGAACTAATTGATTAATAGTAGGCATTGAAATTTCCTCCTTTCACTAGTTGATTCTAGTACCACACATCCAGGTGGTTCATAAATGAGCAAAAACAAAGTTCTTGCAGAAACCCTACAAAAACAGTTTTACTTAAAAAAATAACATACATTGCTTCTATTGCTCAGTTCGTTAAGAACCTAGCTGCTTACACAATTAGTCTTGTTTATAAAGTTAAAGTAACTCTAAAAGCTAAGGGTAATGATAGAAGCACCTTTGATATAGTATCATCTTTACATATCGGGTGTCAACCATACTGATAAAATATTTTTAAACACAGAACACAAGCATAAGCGCCTTGGTCAGCCCTACCCAGTATAAGACGAGCTATCTAAAAGGTTGCTTTTGACCTTCTCGACGAATTGTCTTATGACCTTTAGGGGCTAGGCGCGCTGAAGCTAGACTTCAACTTTCTTTAAATAAATGATCCCTAAACAATAATAGAGCGATCAGTCACACAAACAACTGACCGCTCCACTGTTTATTCTACAACTGTTGTTTCTTTGTTTTGTTCTTCAGTAAAAACTGGTACAGCTTTTCTGTATCGAGGCATTCCAGTTCCAGCAGGAACTAGCTTACCAATGATAACATTTTCTTTAAGCCCTAATAATTCGTCTCGTTTTCCTTTAATCGCTGCGTCTGTAAGAACTCTTGTTGTTTCTTGGAATGATGCAGCAGATAAGAATGAGTCTGTTTCAAGGGACGCTTTTGTAATACCAAGTAATACTGGACGACCAGTTGCTGGAGTTTTACCATTAAGTAACGCTGATGTATTAGCATCAGTAAACTGATGAATATCAAGCAATGTTCCTGGTAACACATCTGTTTCACCCGCGTCAACAACACGGATTTTACGAAGCATTTGTCTAACCATAACTTCGATATGTTTATCTCCAATTTCAACACCTTGCATACGGTATACTTTTTGAACTTCTTTTAGCAAGTATTCTTGTACTGCAAGTGTATCTTTAACTTTAATAAGTTCTTTCGGATCGATAGAACCTTCAGTTAGCTCTTGACCACGTTTTACTTCAGAATCCACAGCTACTTTTAAGCGTGCTGTATAAGGAACTGTGTAAGAACGAGTTTCAACTTGACCTTGAACAACAATTTCTTGTTGGCGGTCTTTTGCTTCGTTGATTGCCACAACAATACCATCAATTTCAGAAATATGAGCCAAACCTTTAGGATTACGTGCTTCAAAAATTTCTTGGATACGAGGTAAACCTTGAGTGATGTCATCTCCGGCAACCCCACCAGTATGGAATGTACGCATTGTTAACTGTGTACCTGGTTCACCGATTGATTGTGCAGCAATAATACCAACTGCTTCACCGACTTCAACTTCTTGGCCAGTAGCAAGGTTACGTCCATAACATTTTTTACATACACCATGACGAGTATTACAAGTAAATGCCGAACGAATCCAAGCTTCTTGAATGCCAACACTTTCAATATATATAGCAAGATCTTCCGTAATTAGACCATTTTCAGGAACAATCACTTCTCCTGTTTCAGGGTGTTTGATTGTTTTTCTTGCGTAACGACCAATTAAACGTTCTTCTAGGCTTTCGATAATTTCCGTACCTTCTTTTAATGGTCCAACAAGTAATCCACGGTCTGTTCCACAATCATCATCACGAACAATGACATCTTGGGCTACGTCTACAAGACGACGAGTCAGGTAACCTGAATCGGCTGTCTTAAGGGCTGTATCCGCAAGACCTTTACGAGCACCGTGAGTAGAGATAAAGTACTCTAATACTGTTAAACCTTCACGGAAACTTGATTTAATTGGTAACTCAATAATACGCCCAGCCGGGTTGGCCATTAGACCACGCATACCTGCAAGCTGCGTAAAGTTAGACGCGTTACCACGGGCACCAGAGTCACTCATGATAAAGATTGGGTTAGAACGATTTAAGGATTTCATCAGTTTACCTTGAATAACATCCTTCGCAGAACTCCAAATTGAAATAACACGATCATAACGCTCATCTTCTGTAATAAGCCCACGTCTGAATTGTTTCATAACGTTGTCTACCTTAGCTTGAGCATCATGAATGATTTGTGTCTTCTCCTCTAATACTACGATATCGGCAACCCCAACAGTGATACCAGCTTTTGTAGAATATTTAAATCCAAGATCCTTCATTTTATCAAGCATCTTAGATGTTTCAGTAATTTTAAAACGTTTAAATACTTCAGCAATGATATTTCCAAGAATGCCTTTCTTGAATGGCTCATTTAATGGTTGAGCTTTAATAGCTTCAATAACATTTTGTCCTTTTTCAATGAAGAATCGCTCTGGTGTTTTCACTTCTAAATTTTCTTTAGTTGGTTCATTGATATAAGGGAAAGTCTTCGGAAGAATTTCATTGAATATCAGTTTACCAACTGTTGTCATTAGAAGTTTTTCATTTTGTTCTTCAGTAAACGTTAAATTCTTTAACGATGATGCACGTACTGCAACACGTGTATGAAGATGTACATAACCATTTTGATATGCTACAAGTGCTTCATTTGTATCGTTAAAAATCATACCTTCACCAACTGCATTTTCTCTTTCTAAAGTTAAGTAATAGTTACCTAATACCATATCTTGAGAAGGAGTAACAACTGGCTTACCATCTTTAGGATTCAAGATATTTTGTGCAGCCAGCATTAATAATCGCGCTTCAGCTTGTGCTTCAGCAGATAGAGGTACGTGGACAGCCATTTGGTCACCGTCAAAGTCAGCGTTATACGCTGTACATACTAATGGGTGAAGACGAATCGCACGACCTTCAACTAGAGTAGGTTCAAATGCTTGGATTCCTAGTCTGTGTAGCGTAGGGGCACGGTTAAGCAACACTGGGTGCTCCTTAATTACCGATTCCAATACATCCCATACTTCAGGTTGTAATCTTTCGATTTTACGTTTAGCTGACTTAATATTATGAGCTAAACCTTTACCAACAAGTTCTTTCATCACAAACGGCTTGAATAATTCAATTGCCATTTCTTTAGGAAGACCACATTGGTACATTTTTAAGTTAGGACCTACAACGATAACGGAACGACCAGAATAGTCAACACGTTTACCAAGTAAGTTTTGACGGAAACGACCTTGTTTCCCTTTTAGCATGTGTGATAATGATTTTAATGGACGGTTACCTGGTCCAGTTACCGGTCTACCACGACGACCATTATCAATTAAAGCATCAACAGCTTCTTGAAGCATACGCTTTTCGTTTTGAACGATAATACTTGGTGCACCTAAATCTAATAGTCGTTTTAGACGATTATTACGGTTAATTACACGACGGTATAAATCGTTTAAATCTGAAGTAGCAAAGCGTCCACCATCAAGCTGAACCATTGGACGAAGTTCTGGCGGAATTACCGGTAGAACTTCCAAAATCATCCATGATGGTTCGTTACCTGAATTACGGAATGCTTCTAATACTTCAAGACGTTTAATAGCACGAGTACGACGTTGACCTTGAGCAGTTTTTAACTCTTCTTTTAATGCTTCTGTTTCTTTTTCAGTATCAATATCTGAAAGAAGTTTACGGATTGCCTCAGCACCCATAGAAGCTTGGAATTTGTTACCATACTTTTCTCGGTATGTTCTGTACTCTTTTTCAGAAAGAAGTTGTTTCTTTTCTAAAGAAGTTGCGCCACTGTCAGTTACTACATATGAAGCAAAATAAATAACTTCTTCTAGAGCGCGTGGGGACATGTCTAAAACAAGTCCCATACGGCTCGGAATTCCTTTAAAGTACCAAATATGTGATACTGGTGCAGCTAGTTCAATATGACCCATACGTTCACGACGTACTTTAGCTCTTGTAACTTCAACACCACAGCGATCACATACTACGCCTTTATAACGTACTCTTTTATATTTGCCACAATGACATTCCCAGTCCTTTGTTGGCCCAAAGATTCTTTCGCAAAACAAACCGTCTTTTTCAGGTTTTAATGTACGATAGTTAATCGTTTCTGGTTTTTTGACTTCACCAAATGACCAAGAACGAATCTTGTCAGGCGAAGCAAGACCTATTTTCATATACTCAAAATTATTTACATCCAGCAAGGGGCCGACCTCCCTTTTAGATTCCAGGTATTACCCTTATTGCTCAGGCCTGTGGAATAATAGGTTACTTGGTTGTATTTACTTCTGTTTCTTCAACAGTTTCTTCTTTTGTTTCTGACTCTAATGATAATGCATCACTTTGATGAACGTCTTCGTCATCTTCTGTATCACGCATTTCTATTTCTTGATCATCGCTAGACATGATCTTAACATCTAAACCTAAGCTTTGAAGCTCTTTAATTAATACTTTAAATGATTCCGGAACACCTGGTTCTGGTACATTTTCACCTTTAACAATCGCTTCGTATGTTTTTACACGACCAACAACATCATCTGATTTAACAGTAAGAATTTCTTGAAGAGTATATGCTGCACCATAAGCTTCAAGTGCCCATACCTCCATCTCACCGAAACGTTGTCCACCGAACTGAGCTTTACCACCAAGTGGTTGCTGTGTTACTAGTGAGTATGGTCCAGTAGAACGAGCATGTAGTTTATCATCAACCATGTGGGCTAGTTTAATCATATACATGATACCAACAGATACACGGTTATCAAACGGTTCACCTGTACGTCCATCATAAAGAACTGTTTTAGCATCACGTGCCATACCAGCTTCTTCAATTGTGCTCCATACATCATCCTCGGTTGCTCCATCGAATACTGGCGATGCAACATGAATACCTAAGTAGCGAGCTGCCATACCTAAGTGTAATTCTAACACCTGTCCGATATTCATACGTGATGGTACACCCTGAGGGTTAAGCATAATATCAATCGGAGTACCGTCTGGTAAGTAAGGCATATCTTCTTCTGGTAAGATTCTTGAGATAACCCCTTTATTACCATGACGTCCAGCCATTTTATCTCCCTCGGAGATTTTACGTTTTTGAACAATATAAGCACGAACAAGTTGATTTACTCCTGGAGGAAGTTCATCTCCATCTTCGCGGTTAAATACTTTAACATCTAGAACGATACCGCCACCACCATGTGGTACACGTAGTGATGTATCACGTACTTCACGCGCCTTCTCACCGAAGATCGCATGTAGAAGACGTTCTTCAGCAGTAAGTTCTGTAACACCTTTAGGAGTTACTTTACCTACTAGTAAATCACCATCTTTTACTTCAGCACCAATACGAATAATTCCTCTTTCATCTAGGTTTCTTAAAGCATCTTCACCTACGTTTGGAATATCACGAGTGATTTCTTCAGGTCCTAGCTTTGTATCACGAGATTCTGATTCGTATTCTTCGATATGAATAGATGTATATACATCGTCTTTTACAAGACGCTCACTCATAATGATTGCATCTTCGTAGTTGTATCCATCCCATGTCATAAATCCTACTAACACGTTACGTCCAAGAGCTAATTCACCCTTTTCCATTGATGGACCATCAGCTAAAATTTCACCTTTTGTTACACGGTTTCCAACAGCTACGATTGGGCGTTGGTTGTAACATGTTCCTTGGTTAGAACGGATGAATTTTAACATGCGGTACTTATCAAGGTTACCCTTGACCTCTTGGCCATCTACCACTGAAATACGGCGAACCCATACTTCGCGTGATTCAACATGTTCTACGATTCCATCATGCTTACAGATTACTGCAGCCCCTGAATCCTTCGCAGATACATATTCCATTCCTGTTCCAACAATTGGTGATTCTGGTTGCATTAATGGTACAGCTTGACGTTGCATGTTCGCACCCATTAGTGCACGGTTAGAGTCATCATTTTCTAAGAAAGGAATACAAGCAGTCGCTGCTGATACAACCTGTTTAGGTGATACATCCATATAATCAACACGATCATGTGGTACGACTGTATTTTCTCCTCGGAAACGAGCAACAACTTCATTATCAAGGAAAGCTCCATCATCTGAAAGAAGTACATTTGCTTGTGCTACCACATAATTGTCTTCTTCATCTGCTGTTAAATAATCGATATGATTAGTTACTTTTCCTGTTTCCGGGTCAACTTTTCTATATGGAGTTTCAATAAACCCAAAACGATTTACCTTTGCGAAACTAGATAATGAGTTAATTAATCCGATATTTGGACCCTCAGGTGTTTCAATCGGACACATACGACCATAGTGAGAATAGTGAACGTCACGAACTTCAAATCCAGCACGTTCACGAGTTAAACCACCAGGCCCTAATGCTGAAAGACGACGTTTGTGTGTTAATTCAGCCAGTGGATTCGTTTGATCCATGAATTGCGATAATTGAGAGCTTCCGAAGAATTCTTTAATAGACGCAATAACTGGTCGAATATTAATCAGTTGCTGCGGTGTAATTGTGTTCGTATCTTGAATTGACATTCTTTCACGAACTACACGTTCCATACGAGATAAACCAATACGGAATTGGTTTTGTAGTAACTCACCAACAGAACGTAAACGACGATTTCCTAGATGATCGATATCATCTGTATCTCCAACTTGGTGTAACAAGTTAAAGAAGTAACTAATAGATGCAATAATATCTGCAGGTGTGATATTTTTAATCTCTTCTACGATATTTGCATTACCAATTATGTTTATCTCTTTTTCACCTTCAGTTTCAGCTGGTGAATAAATTTTAATAGATTGCAGTAAAACATCATCTTCTACCACGCCACCGAATGGTTTGAACGTTTTAAAACCAGTTCCTGCCTCTAAATAAGGTAGAATACGATCCAAATTACGGCGATCTAATAGCGTTCCTTTTTCCACAATGATTTCTCCAGTTTCTGAATCAACCAATGTTTCTGCAATACGCTGATTAAATAAGCGGTTTTTAATATGAAGTTTTTTATTTATTTTGTAACGTCCAACATTCGCTAAATCATAGCGTTTAGGATCAAAGAATCGAGAAACCAATAGGCTTTTCGCATTCTCCACTGTAGGTGGTTCACCTGGTCTTAGACGTTCATAAATTTCAATTAATGCTTTCTCAGTGCTTTCTGTGTTATCTTTTTCAAGAGTATTACGTAAGTATTCATTATCTCCTAATAAGTCGATAATCTCTTGATCAGAACCAAAACCAAGCGCACGTAAAAGTACAGTTACTGGAAGTTTTCGTGTACGATCAATTCTTACATAAACAACATCTTTAGCATCTGTTTCATATTCTAACCATGCTCCACGGTTAGGTATTACTGTTGCTGTGAAGCCATTTTTACCATTTTTGTCTACTTTATTACTAAAGTACACACTTGGAGAACGTACAAGCTGTGATACAATAACACGCTCTGCTCCATTTACAACAAATGTTCCTGTTTCCGTCATTAAAGGAAAGTCACCCATGAAAACATCTTGGTCTTTTACTTCCCCTGTTTCTTTATTAACTAGACGGACTTTCACACGTAGAGGAGCTGAGTACGTTACATCGCGCTCTTTTGATTCCTCTACAGAATACTTAGGATCGCCTAAGCTGTAATCAATAAATTCCAACGATAGGTTTCCAGTGAAATCCTCGATAGGAGAAATATCCTTGAACATCTCTCTTAAGCCTTCATCCAAGAAATTTTGGTATGATGCTGTTTGGATTTCAATAAGGTTTGGTAATTCCAGCACCTCGCTAATGCGCGCATAGCTTCTGCGTTGGCGGTGTCGTCCATACTGAACAAGTTGACCTGTCAACAGATTCACCCCTCAAATCAAGCGTTATAAGGATTTATTATCCAAAAGAACTATTATAAGTTCTCTTAGACAAAAAGAAAATGGTTTTATTTAAAAACCACAATACTCATAAAACGAACTATTATTTTATATATTTTTCCCACTAATTCTTAATTTATACGATTATTTAACATTTAAAATGAGCGGAAATAATATATATGCATTTTATAATACTATCATAGCCCTATTTTAGAGTCAAACTTTTTTAGAAACAAGTATATAATAACCCTTCTTTTTTACAAATACTTCAACATTGCCAAATAATTCTTCCATTTTAGCCATCGCTGATGGAGCACCTTGTTTCTTCTGGATTACAACCCATAGCTCTCCATTCGCAGATAAATGATTAAAACTATTTGTAAATATATCATGAACCACTTGCTTACCTGCCCTAATCGGCGGGTTAGTTAAAATAGCGGCGAAGGATTTATTTTTCACTTCCGAGAAAACATCACTCTCATAAATCGTTACATTGGTTACACCATTTAGTTCAGCGTTATCTATCGCTAATTGAACCGCACGAGCATTCACGTCAATCATTTCAACATGTACTTCTGGGTAATCATTCGCAACACTTAAACCAATTGGCCCATACCCGCAGCCTACATCCAAGATTCCTCCTTCTCCTCCATCAGGATAAGAGAAACTATCAATTAATAAACGCGAACCAAAATCCACTTCTTTTTTCGAGAAAACTCCGTTATCCGTTTTAAAACGAAATGTTTTTCCTCTCAACGTGAACTCCCAATACTTAGGATTACTTTCCACACCTGGATTTTTTGTATAATAATGATTTGTCAAAGGACATCCTCCTTTAGAAAGGATATTTTAGAAGTCTAGCTTTATTGAAGATAGTACAACGGAGAACCTAGTTTCTTATCTAGCCAAAAAAAGCTCGCTGTATTCAGCGAGCTCTTTTTTTAAGCAACATTACTTAACTTCAACGTTTGCTCCAACTTCTTCAAGTTTAGCTTTGATTTCTTCAGCTTCATCTTTAGAAACGCCTTCTTTAAGCGCTTTTGGAGTGTTGTCAACAAGTTCTTTTGCTTCTTTAAGTCCAAGACCTGTAACTTCACGTACCACTTTGATAACTTTGATTTTTTGATCTCCAGCACCAGCTAGTACTACGTCAAATTCAGTTTTTTCAGCAGCTGCATCTCCACCAGCAGCTCCGCCAACCATTGCTACAGGAGCAGCAGCAGTTACGCCAAATTCTTCTTCGATTGCTTTTACAAGGTCATTTAGTTCTAAAACAGTCATAGATTTAACTGCTTCAATGATTTGTTCTTTAGTCATTATATATTTCCTCCTTAATACTTTTCGATTAATATTTTAAGATTAGTTTTTACGAATATACGAGGCAACAATTATGCGCCTTGTTCTTCTTTTTGATCTGCAACTGCTTTAGTAGCAAGAGCAAGGTTGCGGATTGGAGCTTGAAGTACGCTAAGTAACATAGAAAGAAGACCTTCACGAGATGGAAGTTCAGCAAGAGCTTTAACTTCTTCTACTGTTGCAACGTTACCTTCAATTACACCAGCTTTAATTTCTAATGCTTCGTGTTTTTTTGCGAAATCGTTAAGGATTTTCGCAGGTGCAACTACATCTTCGTTAGAAAAAGCAATTGCGTTCGGACCAGTAAGAACTGAGTTTAACTCAGCAACTTCAGCTGATTCCGCAGCAAGACGAGTAAGCGTATTTTTGTACACTTTAAATTCGATACCCGCTTCACGTAGTTGCTTACGTAATTCTGTTACCTCAGCAACGTTCAATCCACGGTAATCAACAACGATTGTTGATTTGCTAGCTTTCATTTTGTCGGCAATTTCTTGCACGATTTGTTTTTTAGCCTCAATAGCGCTGCTCATCAATTACACCTCCTATTAGATTTGCTTAAAACACATTTATACCGTTCAAAAAGAAAACCCTCAGATCAACAATAATAGACTTGAGGGCAGTAAATTCCAGAAAATAGTCAATGACTAAATATATCGAAATTACCTCGGCAGGATATTAAGTTCCTAAAGTAGAACCCCTGCTGTCTACGGTACAAATGGTATTCATTTTTACAACAAGAAAAATTATATAACACTCATATGTCGAATGTCAATTATTTTTTTGTATTAGTTTTTTAAAGCGAAAGTAGAAGGATCTACTTTAATTCCAGGTCCCATTGTAGAAGTTACAGTTAAGTTCTTAATGTAAGTTCCTTTAGCAGCTGCTGGTTTAACTTTGATCATTTGATCATAGATAGCAGTGAAGTTTTCAGCTAATTTGTTATCTTCAAAAGAAACTTTTCCGATTGGTACATGGATGTTACCAGATTTATCTACACGGTATTCTACTTTACCAGCTTTGATTTCATTGATTGCTTTTGTTACGTCAAAAGTAACTGTACCTGTTTTAGGGTTTGGCATTAAACCTTTAGGTCCTAATACACGACCAAGTTTACCAACTTCACCCATCATATCAGGAGTAGCAACGATTACATCAAACTCAAACCAACCTTGTTGGATTTTGTTGATGTAGTCAGCATCGCCTACGAAGTCAGCTCCAGCAGCTTCTGCTTCTTTAGCTTTTTCACCTTTAGCGAATACTAATACACGTTGAGTTTTACCAGTTCCATTTGGAAGAACTAGAGCTCCACGGATTTGTTGGTCAGCTTTCTTAGGATCTACTCCAAGACGGAAAGCAACCTCTACTGTTGCATCAAACTTAGTGAAGTTTGTTTTTTTAACAAGCTCGATAGCTTCTGTTACTGAGTATGCTTTTGAAGCTTCTACAAGTTTAGCAGCTTCTACATATTTTTTACTTTTTTTAGCCATTTTTAAATCCTCCTAATAATGTGGTTTTAACGGTATAAGCCTCCCACGAAAAAGGTTGCGAAATTATATTATGAACTTCGCAACCCCGTAGAAACGTCTAACTTATTTGCAAGGATTAGTCTTCGATGACAATACCCATGCTACGTGCAGTACCTTCAACCATACGCATTGCAGACTCAACGTTTGCAGCGTTTAGATCAGGCATTTTAGTTTCAGCAATCTCACGCACTTTGTCGCGTTTAACTGTTGCCACTTTCTTACGATTTGGTTCACCAGAACCTGACTCGATACCAGCCGCTTTTTTAAGTAATACAGCAGCAGGTGGAGTTTTCGTAATGAATGTAAATGAACGGTCTTCGAAAACCGTAATTTCTACAGGAATGATAAGACCAGCTTGTTCTGCAGTACGAGCGTTAAACTCTTTACAGAAACCCATGATGTTAACACCCGCTTGACCAAGTGCTGGACCAACTGGTGGAGCTGGATTAGCTTTAGCTGCAGGAATCTGAAGTTTTACAATTTTAATTACTTTTTTAGCCACGAGACACACCTCCTTAAAGTCCGTGATGTGGTAATAGGGGCTCGTTCCCCTCCCACTCATAAGATTCTTTATATATCGAATAAAGAACTAAACAATTGTTCAGGCCTCTAATCATTGAGACATACTGACCTATGAAATTTTATCATCTATCAGGATGTATTTCAAGTTTTTTCGAATTATAATTTTTCAACTTGGGTAAAATCAAGCTCTACCTTCGTATCTCTACCAAACATATTTACAAGAACTTTTACTTTTGCTTTATCTGTATCAAGCTCTTCAATGATACCTGTATAAGTAGCAAAAGGTCCTTCTTTAATTTGTACTGACTCACCTAATTCAAAGTCAACTTCTACTCGTTTTTCTTCCATTCCCATTTGTTTCAGTAGAGCTACTACTTCTTCTGGTAAAAGAGGAGTTGGTTTTGAACCACCACCTGCAGATCCTACGAATCCAGTTACACCTGGCGTATTACGAACAACATACCAAGAGTCATCCGTCATAATAATTTCTACAAGCACATAACCAGGGAATACTTTTTTCTTTACGACTTTTTTCTTGCCGTTTTTAATTTCTGTTTCTTCCTCTTCAGGAACAACAACTCGGAAGATTTTATCTTGCATTCCCATTGATTCTACACGTTTTTCCAAGTTCGCTTTTACTTTATTCTCATATCCAGAATAAGTGTGAACAACATACCAATTCTTTTCCATTTTATCAGGACGTTATGTCCTTCCCTCCCTGCTTTTCATTCATCTTATAGGGTAACTTTTAAAATTTTGCTAAAATCAACTACATAATTTTCCCAAATTAAAAAAGCCACAAAAACGGGCTTTTTATATACTTATTATTCTATCACTATTATGCCTTTTTTACGAATATCTTATTCAATTAACAAAAAAGGGTTTATCTATTAATTTTTTGTTACTAATCGGATAACTTCAGAAATACCTAGATCAATAACTGTAAAGAATAAAGCCATAAAGATAACAGTTGTTAGAACAATGATTGTGTAGCTAGTAAGCTCTTTTCTTTTCGGCCAGCTTACTTTTTTCATTTCTCGAACTACGCCGCGAAAAAAATCGGTCATGCGTTGCATGTGTCTAACCTCCACCTTTTAAGTGTATATGTTATATATTATTTTGTTTCTTTATGAAGAGTATGAGCATTGCATATTTTACAAAATTTCTTGATTTCAAGGCGTTCTGATTTAGAAATTTTGCTGCTCTCAGTTGAATAATTTCTCGAACCACAATCTGCACATGCGAGAGTCACTTTACTTCTCATGAATTTTACACCTGCTTGTACGATTAAAATATTTCCTTAAAACCTTATCATGCATGCTGTATAATGTCAACGGACAAAAGGGTAATGAGTATTTGGAAGGAGTATGTTTTCAGAAAGGATTTTGTTAAAGGGAAATTTCACGGATTTCTAAATAACGCTCTAGTTTTCGCTTTACTCTTTGAAGCGCATTATCGATAGATTTCACATGTCTATTCAATTCCTCTGAAATTTCTTGATAGGACTGCCCATCTAAATAAAGAGCAAGTACTTTTCGTTCCAACTCACTTAATAATTCGCCCATCTGTAGTTCTATATCATCAAACTCTTCTTGGTTGATAATTAATTCTTCTGGGTTCATGGTTTTTGCACCCGTAATCACATCTAAAAGTGTTCGATCTGATTCTTCATCATAAATCGGTTTATCCAACGAAACATATGAATTCAATGGTATATGCTTTTGACGTGTTGCAGTTTTAATAGCTGTAATAATTTGTCTTGTAATGCATAATTCAGCAAAAGCTTTAAAAGAGGTAAGCTTGTCCTCTTTAAAATCTCGAATTGCTTTATATAAACCTATCATACCTTCTTGAACAATATCTTCTTTATCTGCCCCTATTAGAAAATACGTTCGAGCTTTCGCTCTGACAAAATTACGATACTTATGAATCAAAAAATCTAAAGCTTCACTTTCTCCCTTATGAACTAACTCTACTAGTATGTCGTCGTCTAAATGTAGAAATTTTTCGTTCACTTTGTGTCCATATTGTGCAACCATTATACCCCTCCCGACTGAAACATAAGTTAGAATTATTATACAGTAGGGAATTTTTAGACGTCAATATGTCAAAATTCTCCTCTCCTCCATTTTTCGAACTTTTCTGCCACTTCATCGCTAAGTTGAATTTTAGAGGATGGTTTTTTTTGCGTTTGTATCTGAACCTTTTTTTCTACTTCTTTTTCAATAAACTGACAGTCAATCAATAAATCACGGGCTGATTTTCGAAGCGCACCTTGTCCGAAAATCGCCCATTGCTCTGTGAAATCAGATGTTGCTACATGTACTTGTGTTTTTATATTATTCAACTCAATAGCTAGCTTTTCAATTCTTTCATCCGCTGTTTCATTTTCTTTAGTAAAAATAACATCGATTTTATAATTCTTATATTTTCTCTCTAGCCCTTGAACAAAATATGCATCGAAAACCACAATGACATGAAACCCCGTGTATGCCTTATATTCAGCCATAATCTCAATAAGACGATCACGGGCAGCCGATAAATCTCGATTCTTTAACACCCTAAGCTCCGGCCAAGCCCCAATAATATTATAGCCGTCTACTATAAGGATATTTTTCATAGCTTATCGCCCTACTGGATTTCGTTTTCGATATACTTCATACATCAGCAGTCCGGCAGCCACAGAGGCATTTAAAGAAGTAACTTTCCCAACCATTGGCATGTGAATAAGAAAATCACACTTTTCTTTTAATATGCGGCTCATTCCTTTACCTTCACTACCAATAATAATCCCGATTGACATCGTACCATCTAGATTTCGATAATCATCGCTTCCCTTAGCATCTGTACCGACAATCCAAAGACCTCTTTCCTTTAACTCCTCAATTGTTCGAGCTAAATTGGTCACACGAGCTACAGGAATATATTCAATTGCACCTGTTGATGCTTTTGCAACCGTAGCTGTCAACCCTACTGAACGTCTTTTAGGAATAATAATTCCATGCGCTCCTGTCGCGTCAGCCGTTCGCATGATAGAGCCTAGGTTATGTGGGTCTTCTAATTCATCTAATATCAAAAAGAAAGGTGCTTCATTTCTTTTTTTCGCAACTGCAAATAAATCATCCAATTCTGCATATTGATAGGCAGCAACCGCAGCTACTACTCCTTGATGAACGCCCACTCCCATTGCATCTATTTTCTTCTTCGGTACAATTTGTGTTAACACTTTTTTCTCTTTAGCTAATTCAATAATTTGGCCCATAGATCCCTTTTGTGAACCTTCTGCAATCCAAATTTTATTAATATCTCTCTTTGATTTTAATGCTTCTAATACAGGATTTCTTCCAATAATAAATTCTTCGCTCATAAAGTGTTCTCACCTCAATTCTTTCATTTCTTCTATATAAGTAATACTTTTAGCGATAAGTTCTTCCATTCGTTCTTTACGATTGCTTAAAAATAGGTATCCAATTACCGCTTCAAATGCTGTTGCGTAACGATACGTCTGAACGTCTGTGTTTTTAGGTACCGTTCCAGATTTAGCATTTCTTCCTCGACGAACGACCCCTTCTTCTTCTTCTGATAACAAATGTTCATCTAATAGAAAATGAATAGCCACACTTTGTGCCTTCGCCGAAACAAAACGTGTAGATTCTCTATGTAGACTATTTGGTTTCACTCCACCCTTTAGAAGAAGATGATGCCGTATATATGACTCATATACAGCATCTCCCATGTAAGCTAGCGCCAAACTATTAAGTTCCAAAGGATTAAGTTTGTTATTACCCGTTGTCATTATGACCCTCTTTTCCAGCGTGTTCCTTGAGGAGTATCTTCTAAAATAATATTTTTCGCCTTTAATTCATCTCGAATTTCGTCTGATCTTTGGAAATTACGATCTTTTCTTGCTTGAATTCTTTCTTGAATTAAACGTTCAATTTCTTCATCTAGTAATTCCTCATCATCCGCAAGAGATAACCCTAATACAGAGAATAATGTTTCAAATTGTCGAATGAAGGCTTCTATTACTTCCGTATCAGTATGTTTCTCCATCAAATAATAATTTGCTTGTTTTGATAGCTCGAATAATACAGAAATAGCATTTGCTGTATTAAAATCATCATCCATCTCCGTAATAAACTGTTCGTTAAGATCCTGTACTTTCTTTAACCATTCATCTTTGTTTTCTGTTAAATTAGTAGCTGTTTCTAGACGGTGTTGTAAATTATGATAAGACGTTTTTAAACGTTCAAGCGCCGTTTTCGCATTCTCTAGAAGTTCATCACTATAGTTAATCGGATGACGATAATGAACAGATAACATAAAAAAGCGTAGGACCTGTGGATCATGGCGTTTAATAATATCATGAACTAACACGAAATTTCCAAGAGACTTAGACATTTTTTCATTATCGATATTAATGTAACCGTTATGCATCCAATACTTCGCAAATGGTTTACCTGTTAAAGCTTCAGATTGTGCAATTTCATTCTCATGGTGAGGGAATGATAAATCTTGACCACCTGCATGTATATCTATGCTATCACCTAAATATTTTTTAGCCATCGCAGAGCATTCGATATGCCAACCTGGACGACCTTTACCCCAAGGACTTTCCCAGAAAATTTCTCCTTCTTTCGCCGCTTTCCAAAGAACGAAATCTAACGGATCTTTTTTCTTCTCTCCAACTTCTATACGAGCTCCTGAACGTAACTCATCAATCGACTGATGGGATAACTTACCGTAACTATCAAATTTACGAGTATGATAATATACGTCACCTTCAGACTCATAAGCATATCCCTTATCAATAAGTGTAGCGATAAATTCAATAATAATATCCATGCTCTCTGTAACACGTGGATGTACATCAGCCTTACTGCATCCTAATGAAAGAACGTCTTCAAAATAAGCATCGATAAATCGTTGAGCTACTGTTGGTACATCTGTGCCTAGTTCATTTGCAACTCGAATTAATTTATCATCAACATCTGTAAAATTTGAAACGTACTGAACATCATAACCACGATACTGCAAATATTTTCTCACTGTATCAAATACAATTGGTGGGCGAGCATTACCGATATGAATAAAGTTATAAACTGTAGGTCCGCACACATACATCTTAACTTTACCCTCTTCTAACGGTTGAAACTCCTCCTTTTCTCGAGTTAATGTATTATAAATTTTGATAGTCATTAATCTTACTCCTTTCTTTGCGAAGGGCTGCTAATTCTTTCTTCAATTCAACTAACTCTTTTTCAAGTCTTCTAAAGTCATCTCCAGCTGGATCTGGTAAATCCCCATGATTTAAATCTTGCTTCAAACGAACACCATCCTGAATAACGACTTTACCTGGTATTCCTACTACCGTGGAATTGGCTGGTACTTCTTTTAAAACCACTGAACCCGCTCCAATTTTAGAATTCTCTCCAACAGTGATAGAACCTAATACTTTTGCGCCAGTAGCAATCAAAACATTATCTTCAATCGTTGGATGACGTTTCCCTTTTTCTTTACCTGTTCCCCCTAGTGTTACCCCTTGAAACACCGTTACATTATCCCCAATTTCACAAGTTTCACCAATAACTACACCCATACCATGATCAATGAAAAATCTTCGACCGATTTTAGCACCTGGATGAATTTCGATCCCAGTGAAAAAGCGACTAATTTGCGAAATAGAGCGAGCTATGAAGTAAAGTTTTTTCTTATAAAAAGCATGAGCAATTCGATGAGACCAAATCGCATGTAATCCTGAATAAGTTAAGATTACCTCTACATAACTTCTAGCTGCTGGATCCTGATCAAATACAACTGAGATATCCTCTTTAAGTAATTTAAACACTTACGCCTTTTCCCCCTTAATCATACAATATCAGAATAGTAAAAACCTCTATGGACGTAGACTATCGATACGCTGATCAAATACTAATCCAAATAAAGCGAAATTTTGAAAAATGACCCTTTCTTTTTCACTAATAACTCATTGAACTGTTCAAATACCTAACCGTTTTTCTAAACTCATTCCATTCTAATGAACTTTGAAATGAACAGGTTAGCACCTAATAGATACGAATTAATTCAGGCAAACCATAGAACACTTCATACGATTACACTATTTTAATAAAATAAAAAAGCGTCTCTGTCGTAATGACAGAGACGCTTATAATAGCGCGGTTCCACTCTGTTTGGAAACTCGCTGAACCCCAAACAAGGCAGACAACGATTTCTATTTCCCAACTCTTCATGATAACGGTGTGATACCGCTCATACCTACTTTGATTTCATTTCAGTATAAGACTCCAGAGTGCATTTCAAAAAACATTGTCCATAAATCACTTTCAGCCAAGGTGATTCTCTCTGTAAAGTTCTGCTTTTTTACTTCTCTCCATCTACGCAACATATAGTAATCATTATTTAATTAATAATATATTATATTTTCACCTATTTGTTAATCTAAAATACTTTGGATACGTGCTTTTATTTTTTCTTTACCAATTAGTGCAATTGCTTGCGGAAGATCCGGACCATGTGTTTGACCTGTAGTCGCTACACGAATTGGCATAAATAATTTTTTCCCTTTTTGACCAGTCTTTTTCTGTACAGCCTTCATAGCCGCTTTAATGTCACTCGCCACGAATTCATCCAAAGTGTCTATTTCTTCAAGGAAAGCTTGTAATACTTCTGGTACTTGCTCTTCAGCCAAAACTTCTTTCCCCTCATCTTCTACTTCCATTTCTTCTTTAAAGATCACTTCTGATAACTCAACAATTTCTGCACCAAAACTCATTTTCTCTTGATATAGAGCGACTAAATCTTTAACCCACTGAGTCTTTTCAGCTGATAATGGTTCAGATACTTTTCCTGCCTTAATAAGATGAGGTAAAGCTAGTTCAGTAACGCGATCCACATCTAAGTTTTTCAAGTATTGGTTGTTCATCCACGTTAATTTTTGCTTATCAAATAAAGCCGGAGATTTAGAAAGTCTTTTTTCATCAAAAATTTCAATAAACTGTTCTTTCGTAAAGATTTCTTCTTCTCCACCAGGTGCCCAGCCTAATAACGTAATAAAATTGAATAAAGCCTCTGGTAAGTATCCTAGCTCTTCATACTGCTCAATAAACTGAATGATTGATTCATCACGCTTACTTAATTTTTTGCGACTTTCATTTACAATCAAAGTCATATGTCCAAACACTGGAGCTTCCCAACCTAATGCTTCATAAACCGCTAATTGTTTCGGCGTATTCGAAATATGATCGTCCCCACGCAACACATGTGAAATCTTCATCAGATAATCATCAATAGATACTGCAAAGTTATACGTTGGAGTACCATCCTTTTTAACGATTACATAATCGCCAATTCCGTCACTTTCAAATGATACTTCACCTTTTACCATATCATTAAATGTATATGTTTTCCCAGATGGAATAGCGATACGAATGGCCGCTTGTCTGCCTTCTGCTTCTAATTGATTACGTTCACTTTCAGATAAGTGACGACATTTACCTGAGTAATGTGGTGTTTCATTACGAGCAGACTGTGCTTCACGCTCTGCCTCTAATTCTTCTTCCGTACAATAACATTTATAAGCTAATCCTTTTTCAAGTAGCTCTGTATAATATTTCTCATAAATATCATTTCGCTCTGATTGACGGTATGGTCCGTATTCTCCAGGAACATCTACACTTTCATCCCAATCGATCCCTAACCACTTTAAATATTTTAATTGGCTTTCTTCGCCATCTGCAATATTACGTTTTTTATCTGTATCCTCAATTCGAATAATAAATTTTCCACCGTTATGACGGGCAAATAAGTAATTAAATAATGCTGTACGAGCATTCCCAATATGCAAATGACCTGTTGGGCTTGGAGCATAGCGGACTCTTATATCTTGGCTCATTCTAAAATGCCTCCCAAATTCATATTAAATATATATTTCTCTACAAGTATTTTTCCATTTTACCATTGTAACACTCATGAAAAAAGAGTGGTTTTGAAATGCTTACTTTTTTTAAAAAAACTGACACCAATCCTTTTGGATTTGGTAATTACCTTAAAGAATATGTACCGGCTAGTCGTTTGCTTTTTATTTATTTGCTCGACTTTAAGCTCTTAACACATTTGACCACTACAAGATTCAATTGTTCCCTGATTTTTTAAGCAGCACCGCTACTTGAGCAGCAATCCCTTCGCCTCTACCTGTAAATCCTAACTTCTCTGTGGTTGTTGCTTTCACGTTAACCGCGTCTTCCGATGCTTCCAAAAGCTCAGCAATTCTTGCACGCATTTGTCCAATATACGGTAACATCTTTGGTTTTTGGGCAATTATTGTACAATCTACATTTCCTAATTCGTAGCCTTTATCTTTCACTAATTGCCATACATGTTCTAATAACTTAGCTGAATCAGCATCTTTGAACTCTGGATCAGTATCTGGAAAGTGCTTGCCAATATCCCCTTCACCAATTGCTCCTAAACAAGCATCAGCAACTGTATGTAACAATACATCGGCATCTGAATGACCTAGTAAACCTTTTTCATACGGAATTGTGATTCCGCCAATAATAAGCGGTCTACCTTCCACTAGCTGATGTACATCAAACCCTTGTCCAATTCGAAACATAAATATATACTCTCCTTTATTTGAAAAAACATCACCTATTATTCTTCTGCTTCATAATTGCTTCTGCAATGTATAGGTCTTCAGGTGTTGTAATTTTTATATTATTATAGCTATCCTCTACCATATAAACCATTTCCCCTATCTCTTCTACGAGACTAGCGTCATCCGTTCCAAGAAAGCCTTTATTTACCGCTTTCTCATGGGCATCCTTCAAAATAGAAAGACGAAAAGCTTGTGGCGTATGAACAGCCCACAAGCTTGATCGTTCAACAGTGTCTAAAACCTGACTATCTTTCACTCGCTTAATTGTATCCTTAACCGGTACCCCCGGTATCGCACTACCATGAAGTTTAGAACTTTTTACAAGATCGTGAATGAGTTCCTGTGTCACAAATGGACGTGCTCCATCATGGACCAGAACAATAGCATCTCTTTCTTGCGAAGTTGATTTCAAACCATTATAAACACTGTTTTGGCGCTCTTTCCCACCTGCAACTAACTGAATTGGTTTAACAAAATGATATTGTTCAATTAGTTGTTCGAATATCGCTTTCTCTTCAAGATTGATAGGAAGAATAATCTTTTGGCAATGATTATCTTGATCAAATACTTTTATTGTTTGAACAATAAGAGGAACACCTGCTAACTCTAGAAAAACTTTATTTTTTCCTGCTTTCATCCTCTTCCCTTGTCCAGCAGCAAGTATAATGACTTCATAATTCATAGTCAAATATTCTCCTAACTCTTTCTATAATGCTTTTTCTAATAGTTTCGGTTTAGCAAATATCATGCGACCAGCTGAAGTTTGTAAAACACTTGTCACGATAACATCAATTTGCTTTCCAATATAATCTCTGCCTTCTTCAACTACAATCATCGTTCCGTCATCTAAATAGGCCACACCCTGATTGTGCTCTTTACCATCTTTAATAACGAGGACTTTCATTTCCTCACCTGGAATGACAACAGGTTTTATTGCATTCGCTAAATCGTTTATATTTAGAACCGGTACATTTTGAAATTCACATACTTTATTTAAATTAAAGTCGTTTGTGACTAATACGCCTTCCATCACTTTAGCAAGCTTCACAAGCTTACTATCAACTTCCTGAATATCTTCAAAATCGCCTTCATAAAATTCTACTTTTACAGCAAGCTCTTTTTGGATGCGATTAAGAATATCTAGACCTCTACGGCCTCGATTACGTTTAAGAGCATCAGAAGAATCAGCGATATGCTGAAGCTCTGCTAATACGAACTGTGGAATAACCAATATCCCTTCAACAAAACCAGTTTGACAAATATCAGCAATCCTACCATCAATGATAACACTTGTATCTAATATTTTATAAGGAGACGTACTCTCTTTTACTTTTTCTTCTTCAACTTCAGCGATTTTCTTTTTACCACTTCTAAATAAGCCTAATAATTCATCCCGCTTCTTAAATCCAACTTGAAAGCCTAGGTAACCAAATAACAAAGTTATAACTATTGGAGCAATCGTATTCACAATAGGAACATTAATAGATGAAATAGCAAAACCAATTAAAAAGGCTACGAATAACCCAACTATTAAACCTAAACTACCAAATATAAGATCAGTTATTGGTGCTTTCACCAATCGTTCTTCTATCCATTTAATGAAATGTACAATATGATCGATAGACCAAAAAGTAAAAATATAAAATATAAGTGCACCTAAAATAGCTGTGACATAAGGATTGTTAATATAACTAATATCATTAGCATCTAATAAAATTAATAATTTTGGTATTAAAAACATACCTAACGTTCCACCAATTATTAAAAAACATGCTTGTATAATACGTTTTAACATCCTTTCACCTCCCTTTATTCATCATTATAAACACAATTATTATTTTGAAACCTTAATTCTCGGTACTTTTAATATTTGTCATCAAAATGTAAAGACTTTTTATGCATATTTATTAAAATACTGTAGTGCGTGAAAGAAAATACAATATCTCTTTAATTTAAGGCTAGCACTCCCAAAAATGAGTGTCAATTTAGAACCTAAACTTAAATTGTTCTTTCCGTTACCAAATAAGATCTTAATAAGCGAAGACCTTCTCTTATCTTTTTCGCTCTAACTTCTCCAATTCCTTCCACATCATCTAATTCTTCCACACTCGCATTCATAATGACTTTAAAGTTATCAAATGTTTGAACTAAATTATCTATTATGAGAGCAGGAAGTCGAGGTATTTTATGTAGCATTCTATAACCTCTTGGTATGATTAATTCATCTAACGGAACATAACCGTTATAGCCAAGTGCTTTTAAAATCGCACTATCTTCTAAGAATTGTTGATGTGACAGCTCATGAAGTTTCTGTAATATTTCTTTTGTATCACATTCACTAGAACACATATAATCCTGAATTAAAAGCTTACCTTCATCTTCAAGTGAGGATGTAATTTCATTCATTTGCAATCGAATGAGTCTTCCTTCATCTCCTAATTCAGTTAAATACGCCAATAACTCATTTTTTATTCGAATAAACATAATGTATCTGTGAAGGACTCGTAATAAGTCATTATAAGTAACGATATCTTCAAACTCCATTAAACCTAGACCACTGATACTTTGATTCAATACTGTCTTATACTTTTCTAATGTTTGTACAGCCTGGTTTGCCTTAGTTAAAATCATACCAATATCTTTTAACGCATAGCGGAAATTGCCCTGATAGACCGTTATAATATTTCTTCGTTGAGAAATGGCAATGACTAATGCTTTTGTTTCTTTGGCTACTCTTTCAGCTGTACGATGGCGCATACCTGTTTCATTAGAAGAAAACATTGTATCTGGCACAAGTTGAGCATTAGCTAATAGAATTTTATCGATTGATTCATTTAAAACAATAGCACCATCCATTTTAGCTAACTCATACAAAGCACTAGGGGTAAATGGGCAGGCAATCTTGAAACCACCTTCTACGATAGCCTTTACTTTTTCATTGTATCCTACAACAATTAAGCCACCCGTATTTGCTCTTAACACATTATCAATACCATCGCGTAATGGGGTACCGGGAGACACTAGTTGTAGTATTTCTGATTTGGTTTTGTCTGCCTTTTTCTCACTCATATTTATCCTCCTAATGCCTGTCTCAATGCTTCTGAAACCGTCGATACCCCTACTATTTCTATTCCTCTTGGCGGATTCCAGCCCCCGATATTATTTTCTGGTATAATTACTCGTTCAAATCCTAATTTTGCTGCTTCTTGAACCCTTTGTTCAATTCTTGAAACTCTTCTCACTTCACCTGTTAAACCTACTTCGCCTATAATACAATCTGTCTGCTTAGTCGGCTGATCGCGGAAGCTCGAAGCAATACTCACGGCAATAGCTAAATCAATTGCTGGCTCATCAAGCTTAACACCACCCGCTACCTTCAAGTATGCATCTTGATTTTGCAGAAGCAAACCTACTCTTTTTTCCAATACCGCCATCAATAATGATACGCGGTTATAATCAATTCCCGTCGCCATTCTTCGTGGATTACCAAAACTAGTAGGTGAAATTAGTGCTTGGATTTCGACTAAAACTGGTCTTGTTCCTTCCATGGAAGCACACACTGTAGAACCAGAAGCGCCTTGTGAGCGTTCTTCTAGAAAAATTTCAGATGGATTTTCCACTTCTTCTAAGCCATGCTCTTTCATTTCAAAAATACCCATTTCATTTGTCGAACCAAAACGATTTTTTACAGCCCTTACGATTCGATACGTGTGATGTCTTTCTCCTTCAAAATAGAGAACTGTATCCACCATATGCTCTAATAATCTTGGTCCAGCAATATTTCCTTCCTTTGTAACATGGCCGACGATAAATATAGCAATTCCTCTTGTCTTGGCAATTCTCATGAGAGAAGCTGTACATTCTCTTACTTGTGATACACTACCAGGCGCTGATGTTACTTCTGGCTGAAAGACTGTCTGTATAGAATCAATAATGACTAAATTAGGTTGAACTTCTTCTATTGTTTGTTCAATATAATCCATATCTGTTTCTGAAAAAACAAACAAATGGTCCGAAACAGTGCCTAGACGATCTGCTCTTAGCTTCGTTTGTTTAACCGACTCTTCTCCAGATACATACAAGACTTTTTGTCCTTTTTGTGCCAGTTGGGCAGAAACCTGTAGAAGTAGAGTCGATTTACCAATCCCTGGATCGCCTCCAATTAACACTAACGATCCTTGAACGATTCCTCCTCCAAGCGCACGATTTAATTCCCTTAAATCTGTTTGTATACGAGATTCAATGGAAGTTTCAATACTTGTAATAGGAGCTGCCTTCACACGTACTCCTGCGCTTCCTGGAGCATCGCTATGGGTGAAAGCACCTTTTCTAAGTGGTTTCACAAATTCAACTTCTTCAATCATCTTGTTCCACTCTGAACAACCAGGGCACTTCCCCATCCATTTTGGTGATTCATAACCACATGATTGACATATAAATTTTGTTTTCTTTTTTGCCAACGATCTTCCCCCTTCATTTTATTTAGTATTATCCCTCAAATATGCTTATTTTAAATGAATAATCACGTGTATATAAAACAATTTCAGTTCAAGTAAGTATATTTTCTATAACTTATCATTATTATAAAAAAGTTTTCTTAAAAATTGATTAAAAAATGCACAGAGCGTACAAAGCCCTGTGCATTTCTAAGATGACTATTTACCGATGGAAACTTTTTCTACAGGCTTTACTAAAAACTCTCCGTTCTCTACATCAACTAGGATTCGTTGGCCTTTTTTAATAGTACCTTTTAATAATTCTTCAGATAATTGATCCTCTACGTGTTTTTGAATAGCTCTGCGAAGTGGTCGAGCACCATATTCTGGATCGTAGCCTTCTTTAGCAATCTTTTCAATAGCTGGTTCAGATAATTCTACATGTATGTCTTGTTCGTCTAATCGTTTCACAAGCTGATTTATCATTAAATGAACAATTTCTTCGATATGCTTTTTCTCTAGTGCATGGAATACAATCATTTCATCAATTCGGTTAAGGAACTCTGGACGAAATGCCTTTTTCAATTCTTCCAACACTTTTGATTTCATGTCTTTATAATCTGAACCTTCATCTTGAATATTGAAGCCCACATATTTGTTACGTTTAAGTGCTGAAGCACCTACATTAGATGTCATAATAACGATGGTATTTCTAAAATCAACAGTACGACCTTTAGAATCCGTTAATCTACCATCATCAAGAACCTGTAGTAAAATATTAAACACATCTGGATGTGCTTTTTCGATTTCATCAAGTAGGATAACGGAATAAGGTTTTCTTCGAACCTTTTCTGTTAATTGACCACCTTCATCAAATCCTACATACCCTGGAGGTGAACCGACTAAGCGTGAAGTCGAATGTTTTTCCATAAATTCGGACATATCTACTCGAATCATGGCATCTTCATCGCCAAAAATAGCTTCTGCTAAAGCTCTAGCAAGTTCTGTTTTCCCTACCCCTGTAGGTCCTAAGAAAATAAATGAACCAACTGGTCGTTTTGGATCCTTTAAGCCAGCTCTTGCACGACGAACTGCTTTTGAAACAGCTTTTACTGCCTCTTCTTGACCAATTACTCGCTTATGAAGAAGCTCTTCCATTTTCAGAAGTTTTTCAGTTTCTGTTTGAGCTAATTTAGTAACAGGAACTCCAGTCCAATTCGATACTACTGTAGCAATATCATCAACTGTTACTTCACTATTCTCTTTTCCTTGCTGCTCTTTCCATGTCTTTTTCGTTTCTTCTAGTTTTTCTCTTAATCGTTGTTCTGAATCACGTAAAGATGCGGCTTTCTCAAATTCTTGACTTTGAACAGCTGCGTCTTTTTCTTTACGAACTTCCTCTAATTTAACTTCCAATTCTTTTAAATTTGGAGGAGTTGTATAAGATCTTAATCGAACCTTTGATCCAGCTTCATCAATTAAATCAATCGCTTTATCTGGTAAGAAACGATCAGAAATATATCTATCTGAAAGTTTAACCGCTGCCTCAATTGCATCATCTGTAATAGATACTCTGTGGTGTGCCTCATATCGATCTCTTAGCCCTTTTAGGATTTGAATAGACTCATCGATTGATGGTTCATCCACTTGAATCGGTTGAAAACGTCTTTCAAGAGCTGCGTCTTTTTCAATATATTTACGATATTCATCAAGCGTTGTAGCTCCAATACATTGTAACTCTCCACGAGCTAATGAAGGTTTTAGTATATTGGAAGCATCAATTGCACCTTCAGCACCCCCTGCACCAATTAACGTGTGCAATTCATCGATAAATAAAATGATATTCCCTGCTGCTCTAATTTCATCCATTACCTTTTTCAATCTATCTTCAAACTCACCACGGTATTTCGTTCCTGCTACAACAGTACCCATATCAAGCGTCATAACACGCTTATCTCTTAATATTTCAGGAACTTCATTATTTACAATTTGCTGTGCTAATCCTTCAGCAATTGCTGTTTTACCTACACCGGGTTCACCGATTAATACAGGGTTATTTTTTGTACGACGACTAAGCACTTCAATAACACGCTGAATTTCTTTGCTTCTACCAATCACAGGATCTAAGCTACCTTCACGAGCAATCACAGTTAGATCTCTCGCTAAACTATCTAATGTAGGCGTACTTGCCGCTGACGATGTATTACCTTGATGTCCTGCTGATTCATTACTGCCGAGTAGCTGTAATACTTGCTGACGAGCCTTATTTAAGCTAACTCCAACATTGTTTAACACTCTAGCAGCAACGCCTTCTCCTTCACGAATCAAACCTAATAAAATATGTTCTGTACCTACATAGGAATGACCAAGTTTTCTAGCTTCATCCATTGAAAGTTCAATAACTTTTTTAGCTCTAGGTGTATAGTGAATAGTTTGCGCACTATCTTGACCTCGACCAATTAAGTTTTCAACTTCTTTTTGAATTTTTTCAGCTCCTAAACCTAATGCATAAAGTGCTTTTGCAGCTATCCCATCGCCTTCACGAACTAGACCAAGTAAAATATGCTCCGTTCCAATATTATTATGACCTAATCGAATAGCCTCTTCTTGTGCAAGTGCTAAAACCTTTTGGGCTCTCTCCGTAAACCTTCCAAACATCATAAGTAATGCCTCCTCACTCTTTATGTTTTTCCATATTTATACGCTCTCTAATAAAAGCAGCTCTTCTTTGATCTCTTTCAGATGACTTTAACAGTCCCTGTGCATAT
The DNA here is from genome assembly GCF_902374955.1 of Bacillus massilioanorexius. GTDB lineage: Bacteria > Bacillota > Bacilli > Bacillales > DSM-1321 > Bacillus_AD > Bacillus_AD massilioanorexius. The sequence goes on along the minus strand of NZ_CABKRX010000030.1, from coordinate 4,486 downwards.
TGCTGTAAAAATCCTGGTTGAGTTAAAATCATCAGCTCATTAAGAATGGATTTAGAGATATTTTTTATATACCCCAAATCGATTCCTAATCTAACATCAGATAGACATTTTGCTGCTTCTTTTGATTCTAAAATTCTTGCGTAAGAAAGAGTTCCAAGCGAACGAAATATTCTATCTTCTAATTGTATGTTAGAGGTTTTGACTAATGCTTCACGAGCCATTCTTTCTTGAGCGATGATTTGCAGAACCACACTAGTTAAATCTTCAACAATTTCTTTTTCTGATTTACCTAGCGTTATTTGATTCGAGATTTGAAAAATGTTTCCTAACGCTTCGCTACCTTCACCGTATATTCCTCTAACAACGAGCCCTAATTGATTAATGGCTGGTATGATACGATTCATTCTTTGAGAAAGGACTAATCCGGGTAAGTGCATCATTACAGATGCTCGCAAACCAGTTCCTACATTTGTTGGGCAACTAGTTAGATACCCCTTTTTTTCATCAAAGGCATAATCTACACGCTCTTCTATCTCATTATCAATATCATCCGCAAGCTGTAGTGCTTCGGTTAACTGTAATCCCGATAAAAGACATTGTATTCGGATATGATCTTCTTCATTAATCATAATACTAACTTTTTCATCATCAGAAAGAAAACATGCTCCTAATGGAGACTCTTGGGCTAGATGAGGACTAATTAAATGTTTCTCTACTAACATTCTTTTTTCTAATGGTTGAATCGCAGACATCTTAATTAGTTCTAGTTTTTTTTCTTCTTTTAAAGTCGTAAATTTTTCTTCAATTAACTCAATTAGCTCATTGGCCTCTTCATTTTGAAGAAGTGTCGAGAAAGTAAAATCCTGCAGATTCCTTGCTAAACGCACTCGACTACTTAAAACAATATCAGATTCAGGTCCTTCTTCATTCATCCAAGGACTTAGAGCCTGTTGTATAAAATGTTCTAAACTCAATCAAGGTCACTCCTTTTCTCAGAGTTACCTGATCTTTTTTCAAGTGCTCGAATTTCATCTCTAATCTCAGCAGCCTTCTCAAATTCTTCATGAATAATACTAATTGTAAGTTCTTGCTTTAAATCTTCTATTTTTTTTCGAAGTGAAATATTGCCACCAATTCTTTTGGGGATCTTTCCCGTATGAGTAGAATTTCCACTATGAAGTCGCTTTAATATAGGCTCGAGCTGATTTTGAAAAGACTTATAACAATTAGAACAGCCAAATCTTCCAAGACGAGCGAATTGTGGGTAACTCATATGACAATGTTCACAATGAATATCATCAGGATGCGAAAATGCATTTTGTTGCTTTGGAGTAAAGTTTTGATCTATATTTAATAAGCCGGCTAATAAGCTATTAATGGAAAAGCTAGGACCACCATTTAGCATTAACAATTCACTTTTTTCCTGCGAACACTTTTCACACAAATGAACTTCTGTTTTTTCCCCATTAACAATCTTTGTAAAATGAAGAGTAGCCGGGTTCTGTTTGCACTCTTGGCAAATCATCACAACACCTCTTCTAAAATCTATTGGTATTTAAGACTAGTAAGCATTGCCTTCATCATTCGAGCTCTAAGCTCATCTCGATAAGGTAATTCAATCATTAAAACCGAGCTGCTAATAACGCTTAGCATAATTTTCGCTTCACGTTCACTAATGATTTTCTCTTCTACAAGTCTAAAAATCATATTTTCTGCCATTTGTTGAGGAAGTTTTGTGTCAATGAGGTTGAGTAGCTGATCAACAATCTGAGCATAATCATACAATTGTACTTTGGCAATACGGATAAAACCACCACCACCACGTTTACTTTCGACTACATATCCCTTTTCAGTTGTAAAACGAGTATTAATGACATAATTGATTTGAGAAGGCACACATTGAAATTTATCCGCTATTTCGCTTCTTTTTATTATTACAATGTCCTTCTCACTATTACTAAGCACATTCTTTAAGTAAGTTTCAATTATGTCAGATATATTTTTCATCTTACCCCCTCCAATCTGCGTTAACATCTTGATTGCTCAGCATAAATAACATTCCTCTTGACTTTGACTATATTTGACTATAATTATATTGGAAAGAACACCTTTTTGCAACTCAGGTGTCTTTACTATATACTCTATATTCGCCAAACTCTCCCCTTATTTATACCTCATTTTCTCATAATCTTAACGTAAAAAATGCTCTTTTTAATTATTCTTTTCTTCATGGAAGAGATTTATTATCTCGTTTTCTATTTCATATTTTATTATATTCACTTTTTATTTTTGTTCTCCTGCTTTTTTGTAACATAATTATACACACCTTCTTATAGACAACAAAAAAAGACCAACATCTCAGTTGGTCTTTTGCTTTGCCTGGCAACGTCCTACTCTCATAGGGGGAGACCCCCAACTACCATCGGCGCTAACTTCCGTGTTCGAATGCCGACGAACGATAAGCAGCGAATCTCTTCGTCCATTTCACTCGTTCCGTCCTCATGTACATTGTACATTCCGGGCGTCACTCCTTCATGTCCTCGACCTTCTTGCTTCTCCTTCGTCGGTTTACTATTTGGCTGACCTTTTTGTTGTTTAATCATTCGGATTTTTCTTTTACAATCGAGTAGAGGGAAAATAAAATGATTTATTTTCGCCCCTCTCCCAACACCGTACGTACGGTTCGCGTATACGGCGTTTCAATTTATATTACAGTGTGTACTTTCAGATAGTGTTCTAAAGCAGAGGGTATTCCCCTCTGCTTTAGTCTTTGATTCGAAAGTGCTCTTTGAACAACTTTCGATAATCCTATATATCGGTAGCCTTTTCGACAGAAGGCCAATCCTTTCGCTTCTTCCTTCGGAATCCCTAGTTGAATGAGCGATTTAATTTGTTTCCTAAGTACCTTCCATTGCTTCCAAATGATTACCCTAATTCTTGAGCGTAACTTCGTATCTATTCGTTCTGTTACTTTCTTCATGTTTGCTATTCTGAAGTAATTGACCCATCCGAATATAACTTGTTTTAATTTCACTATTCGATTGTCTAACGAAATACTCCAATTTCGCTTAGTCAGTCGGCGAAGCTTTCTTTGAAATTTCTGTATGGAAGTGAGATGTGGCTTCACTTGATATTTCTTATTTTTAAAATCATAGTAATATCCAAACCCTAAGAATTTCAAATCTTCTGGGCGAGATACCTTACTCTTTTCTACATTGACTTTCAATCCTAATTTCTTTTCTATAAATCTCACGATTGATGTCATCACTCTATTCGCTGCTTTCTCGCTCTTAACAAAGATAAGAGCGTCATCAGCGTATCTCACGAATGGAAGTTCTCTACCTTCTAGTTCCTTATCCAGTTCGTTCAACATAATATTGCTCAATAGTGGACTGAGGTTCCCTCCTTGCGGAGTTCCAATTGGTGTTTCTTCATAATTTCCGTTCACCATAACTCCACTGACTAAGTACTTTCTTATTAAAGAAATCACATCTCCATCCTTAATTGTGTTAGATATGATTCGCATGAGTTTATCGTGATGAACTGTATCGAAGAATCTTTCAAGGTCAATATCCACTACCCAATCATATCCATCATTCAGAAATTCCAAGCTCTTTATGATAGCCATCTCACAACTTCTTTTTGGTCTAAAACCGTAACTGAATTCACTGAACTGCTCTTCAAATATCGGACTGAGAACTTGATGGATGGCTTGTTGAACGACTCGATCCACTACTGTTGGTATTCCCAATTTGCGCATCTTACCATTTTCTTTTGGAATCTCCACTCTTAAGGCAGCTTGTGGTTGGTATTTTCTTGTTCTGATGCGCTTACGCAGCTCATCCTTATTCTCTTTCAGATATTGCTTTAGTTCATCGACTGTTACTCCATCGACTCCACTTGCACCTTTATTTTTATAAACGCGTAAGTAAGCTTCATTCATATTTTGATTGCTTAGAATCTTTTCTAAAAGTTCCACACTCGTTTCTCCTTTCCTCTCACGTAGTAAGTGATAGCTCCTTTTTGGTTATCCTCTGAGATACGCTCATACTTTCCCCATTAACACATTCGGAGTACGTCACTTACGCATTCGTGGCGTTGAAACACTATAAATTGTTCAGCCCTTCATGAAAAAAATTTTTTTTTTTTTTCACTATTATGGCTTCTGCTGACTTCTTGCGATTAACCTTTTTCGACTGTACGACTGTACATTCGCAAGACCTCCCAGGGTAAGCCAACTATCTTTCCTCTTTTACTCGCCTGATTTACTCTATAAAGTTACGCACATCTTTTGGACTTTGACTTGTTTAGGAGCCTCATCCCTTTACAGAGCCTTGGTATCAGATTTCTGTTCGTCGAGCCAAGATTTTATTCCACGCTTCCTTTAGCCCTTACCTCACGATAAGTACCTTGCGCTTCCTTAGTGGTTGGTCGATGTGTACCCCCACAGTGGACTTTCACCACCTAGATAGTTGCCATGCCTGGC
>NZ_CABKRX010000029.1 GCF_902374955.1 Bacillus massilioanorexius | reverse complement strand
ATCTTTACAAGCTACAACGCAAGCGTTACAGCCATTACAACGAGCTTGATCTATATAAAAGCCTAATTGAGCCATGTTTTATTCCTCCCTACGCTTTTTTTACATCTGCTAAATTGGTATGTTGAGGATTACAATGGAACGGTGAAGCTTTTTGACTAGTAAGAACGTTGATTGCTCCTCGTTTATCTATGCCTTTTTGATCCGGATTAAACCAACCACCTTGTGGTAACGCAATAACTCCAGGCATAATTCTACTTGACACTTTTGCAGGTATATTTATTTTTCCACGATCATTAAAGATTTCAACTTGATCTCCATTTTTAATGCCACGTTTGTCCGCATCAATAGGATTAATCCAAAGCTCTTGAGTTTGTACCTCTTCCATCCAATCACTTGTATCCCAGGTAGAGTGACAACGTCTCTTCACATGCCAACCAAAAACTTGAAGTGGATATTTTTTTGCTAATTCACTTTCAGGCCCTTCTTCAACTGCCACATGCTTTGGAATCGCAGGAATTTCTTCAGGATTATTCATATCAAATAAGTCTTTAGAGAATAACTCAATTTTCCCGGATGGTGTTTCAAATGGGTTATTCTTCAAATCCTTGATTTGATCTGCGAATTTGACAACTGTAATATCTTTATATTTATACACACCATTTTTTTGCATTTCTTCGTATGTTGGGAAATTTGGATCTTTCTTTTTCGATTCTTCAATCATCCATTTCACCCATTCATCTTGTGTTCTACCTTCTGTAAATTCTTGTTCAATTCCTAGCTCAGCAGCTAACTTCGACATCCACTCATATTCTGTTAGAGAACCGTATAATGGCTCAACCACTTTTTGTGATAGGAAAATGTGTTGACCGTAGCTCCATGGTGGAACTAAGTCGTTTTGTTCAAAGAACGTACAAGTTGGTAAAACAATATCGGAATATTTAGCAGATGGAGTCATGTAAATGTCTGAAGTTACAATAAATTCACACAATGACTCATCTTCCAAAATTTCGATTGTCTTATTAATATCGGAATGTTGATTTACTAAACAGTTACCTGCCATGTTATAAATCATTTTGATATTAGAAGGTAAAGTTTGCCCTTCTTCTAACCCTTTAACGCCATCTTTTGCTCCCATTTCTTTACCACGTACAATAGCATCTGTGTACAAGAAACATGGAATGCTAATATCTAAAGGATTATCAGGAATTGGGAACTTTTCATATTTAATAATTTCACCAGCTGCACCTGCACCAGCCCAGCCTCCACTAATACCGATGTTACCTGTTAATGCAGCTATAAGTGAGCCACCACGAGACATCTGCTCACCGTTCATATGACGGTTAATACCATTTCCTTGTACCCAAGCCATTGGTTTTGTAGTGGCTACTTCACGTGCTAGCTGTTTAATTCGACTTGCAGGTAATCCAGTTATCTTAGCTGCCCATTCTGGTGTTTTTGGTGTTTTATCTTTCACACCCATAACATAGCTGTAATAAGATTCTCCTGCTGGAACACCTTTTGGCATATGAGCTTCGTCATGACCAATACAGAATTTATCCAAGAATTCTTTATCTTGTAAATTCTCCGAGAAAATCACATAAGCCATTGCAGCAATTAATGCATTGTCAGTACCTAGTTTTACAGGAAACCAATCATCTGCTAGAGCTACTTCTGTATCTGTCTTTCTTGGATCGATAGTATAAATTTTTGCTCCTTTAGCCTTTGCCATACGTAAATACATATTAAAATGTCCAATAATGGTTTCAGCAGGATTCATACCATGTAAAATAATCAATTTTGAATCTAACAATGTATTACAACTACTTGATGCAGCGCTTACACCAAAAGTAAAAGGAGTTGCTACACTATGTTGACCAGAGCTATAGTTTGAATATCGTCCTAAATAACCACCATCTAATGCAAGCAGTCTTTGAATAACTGTATCTCCACTACCAATTTGTCCAGTTTGTCCAGTCGCATAAAGGCTGAAGCGAGAAGCAGGACCATATTTTTCTTTAATGCGATTATTTTCTTTAGCTATGATTTTAATTGCTTCATCCCATGAAATTTCTTCAAATTTACCTTCACCACGTTTACCTACACGTTTTAAAGGCTTTTTTATACGATCTGGAGAGTAAATATGTCTACGATATCCACGACCACGCACACAAGCACGAATTTGCGGATACTGTTCATTATCAGCATGTTCATCTCTTGCATCATCATCTGTGCTTAATCGTACAATTTGACCATCTTTTACATGAGCTTTAATTAAACATTTTCCTCCGCAGTTTAGCGTACTACATGTTGGAATGACTGTAGCGTCCACTTTACTATCTGAGCTTGCGGCATTTACTTTTTTCACAAGATTGCTTGATACCGCAGTACCTCCGATAATTGCTGGTGCAGCTACCGCACCCGACCACTTTAAAAATGAGCGGCGTTTCATCTTTATATTTGAGATTTTTTCAAAAATATTCTCACTCATTGTCGAGGTCCTCCTTCATTGTTTTAATATATTCAAAATCTTCCTCTACAAATATGCTCAGTAATAGTGCAATTCCTTTATAAAAATCACTTGTATGAGAAGAGAGAATATCCATCGTAAAAGGGGTAATCCATCTGTTTAAATGTTCTTTCATCAACCAATATTGTGTATAAACACCTTTGATATAATCTGCTTCCCTACCTTCTTCAATAGCAGAGAGTGTATAGTTAATTAAATAATTCATAAACTCTAATTCAATCGCAATATGATCGTCTGGATCTGTATTCTCATGGATAAACTGCAAACCAAATTCAGATAACTTCTTTCTCATTTGAAAAACAGGTTCACCAAAAAGAGATTTATCTCTCGTTATATAAACGGATTCCCACGGTGGAGCTGGAACTTTACCATCTTCATTAAAAATATAAAATGTCGCTAAATATGCTTCTTTTTCTTGTTCGACAATCTCAGTAAGAGGTTTCTTATCTAAACTTTCAAAGAAAGAACATAAATACTCATTTCCTTCCGTTAATACAGCTTTAAATTCAGAAGAAAAATGTTCTTTCCAATTCAGTAGTACTTCTTTTGTTAATGGACATTGAAGAGAAACTCTTAAAAACGAATAAATCACTTCTCTTTCCTTACTAATAGACATCAATTTAGGTACTTGGGTGGTTATCATTTTTAATCTCCCTTCTAAATAACAGACAGGTAATCTTTCATTTGTTGTGAAATTTATCTTTTTCCTGACTTGGATAAGTGAAAAGCTTATTTTCACAACAAGTTCATTCATTCTTACTTGACGAAAACAGTAATATTAACAAGATAAAACCATCAATGTCCCGGTCTATCTAGCTTTCATGTGACTTCATTCACAAAACAATTTACTTTTTCTAGTTTAGCAATGACATCAGGAGAAAAAAATACTAATAAATTTGTTAGTAACTAGTATTTTGGTTAGCATAATCTCTTTTTGGATAGCTGTGCCAAAGGTTTAAAGGGGATAATCGCCCCAGTCTATTCGCTTTCCGTGATCGAGTGCAAAGCTCGCTTACTTCTTTCTCAATGTGGTTTTGGCTTTCTCACTTTACGAGTACAATTCTTGCAGATGCTGTATTTCTTGTTAAAGCAAGACCTTTTGGAGAGATGGATTAGTAGTTACATCACTTAAATACAAATTGCACTTTTGTTTAGGAATATAGAAAAGCATAATAGAATAAAAATTCGAAAAATTAAAAGTGTAGGTTCAAGGAAAGTAGGGGCAGAAAGATTGTGCTAAAACTAAGTAGCATAATAAAAAAATCGTGAAAGAAGAAATATGAAGAATAAAGAGGAGAAGATTCTGCATACATACATTTATTTAAGTTGTTATAAAAGCAATCTTCTACTTTAATAATCTTTCGCGTATTATGATAAATACTTTAGTACGCGTAAGATTATTAAAGTTATATAAGCATACAACCTACATTAGCTGATAAGCTGGTTGCAGGATTTGCAAGGTGACAATGCTTTTTCCTTATCAAAATCTGTGTAGGTTCTTGACCATTGACAAATACTTTGCAGTATAGGTTTTAACGATTCTCCTTTTTCCGTTAAGATGTATTCAACTTTAGGTGGCATTTGATTATACTGTTTTCTCGTAACAACGCCTTCTGCAATCAATTCTTTCAGTGTAGAGGCTAAAACTGTATCCGTCACACTCGATAATTCTTTTCGAATTGCATTGTAACGCATAGTACCGTTAGATGTAATTAGACAGATAATTCTTGTTTTCCATTTACCACCACATAAATCTATAGCATACTCAATAGGACACATCATCTCTTTTTTTAATTTTGGTTCATACATAGCTGTTCCTCCCTTTGAGTTTTCGGTCCTCTAGTAAACAATCAATCGTTGTAATACGCTTGATACAATCTATAATATTTTCATACAGCAATTAAAAAATCAAGTCCTTCTTTAAAAGGCTGATAATACCAAGTATTCTAACGAATATACAGAGCTTTAACAGACTACTAAAACATAAAATATATCTCTTTTCATGTCGGTCATTCCGATAATCAAATCACGAAGAATCTGTATCTTCACGTAACGCAAGACATGAAAAAAGAAGCCTCCCATAAGTTTGCGCAACTTATGGGAAGCCTCTGTTAAAATACCCTATTTTAGCATTTCACTATTAATCAGGGGCAGATTACATCATGCCGCCCATATAGTTTCAAAGTGTAATATGTTTCCCTATAGTGGAACAAAACGGTATCAAATCAACGTTTTACTCACCTTAAGTGTAATATCTTCAACTTGTATTTAATGCGATTTATTAGGTTCCGTTAGCAAAATGTTAGCATTTAGTTAGCAGGCATGATTAGATTATTATATACAAAGCGAAAGCGATGCAGATTATATGCATCGCTTTTTTGAATTAAAATATTCAGAACCCAATAATTATGAGACGTTACTTTATTACCGATTTATACAACCTTGGCTAATTGAAAGTTTCCATCTTCACTTTCTCTATAACTCAATATATTTTTATCTTTTTCTAATTTATATATATCCCGATCATCAATTTCAATTCCGACAACATTCAAGAACTTGGATATGTATATAATTGTGCAGAATTCAGATATTTTACGAACTTCTGTTTTGTTCTGTACTTCTAATATCAGCTTCTTCATTTTCAATCGCCTCCACAATTTTATTTATACTAATAGCCCCTAATCCTTGTTGGTGTGCAGGATAGCCTAAATCAATAGTAGTTGTATAAATATATTCAATAGCTTTCGGAATATTACCAACTCTATTTAAGATTGCTCCAATAACTCCAGAAACAAGCGGAGCAGAGAATGAAGTCCCCGTTATATAATTACCATCCACATACACATTACCTGGAGCTACAATATTAGGCTTGCCTTTACCTTCCTTTCCAAAACTGGAATAGTCAGCAATTTTATTATCTTTGTCTATAGCCCCTACTGTAAGGGCGTTCATTGCATGCCCTGGACAAGCAATGCTACCAACTTTATTATCGTTATTCCCAGCTGCAACAATTATCGCTACTCCTAAATTAGAAACAATGTCTACAAGCTTACACAACTTACAATTTGAATTACATTGACGATTAAACCCTGCAGAAATGTTTATGATTTGAGCCCCATTATCAACTGCCCATTCTATCGCATTCATTAGATATAATTCATTAGGTCTATGTTCGCCAATTTTTGCAACATATAAACTCGACCCTTTGGCAAAATATTTAATTATCTTTGCCACATTATTCCCATGACCCTTTCTATCAGCTATTCCGCTATTAGTAAAGTCCTTAGAATCAACAACGTTCACATCTGGATTAACACCAGAATCTAATACTGCAATCCGAGTATCTCCCCAACCAACAAGGTCACTTTTTACTAATATTGAACGTCTTATTGGAGGTTGAAAAGCAATACTAGAGGCAAACTCTCCATCTTGGTATTCACCTTCAATTGGCACTTGTACACTCTCTACAAAATCAAGACACTTTAATATTTCATCAGAATCAGCTATAACTCCTACGCACGACAAAAATTTCGATTCATAGATTAGAGATATCTTTAATTCTTTCATTCTTTCTCTATCAGTATTATTAAGATCTCTACACAAATTAATAAGATACTCCATCCTTGTCCCCCTACTTCATATAGGTATAAAACGTTGTGTGTTAATTTATGCAATCTCTTAATTATACCAAACTGTTATCATGGTTTTTTGTTTTAATAGTTTAAATATTACATCAAAACATACAACATTTCTATAATTTATAGAAAATTTAACCAAAATATTAAACTATTAATAATTATCACATCTCCTTCCTTATTCTGTTCTAAGTTGATACATATTCACAGATTCCCCATCTCTTCCAAAACAAACATAATATATCTATTCAAAAACTAATTGGTATAATAATGATAGGAGGAAAACAAAATGCATTACATACAATTCGGTTCACAAACAATACGATATGAACTATCCAGAAGCAATCGTCGCAAAAGCATCTCTATTTCTGTAAATCAGCATGGCGTTAAGGTTGTTGCTCCTACTTCTGCTGAACATGATGTTATTAAAGATATAGTGCATCAAAAAGGTGCTTGGATTAGACAACAGCTGAATAGTTATAAAGAGATGAATCAAAATAGCTTAAAACGAAAGTTTGTATCAGGGGAAAAGTTGCCTTATCTCGGTAGGCAGTACCGACTTAAAGTGATAAAAATAAATGAATCTCTAGCTTCAACTTTTCGTTTCCATAGAGGACAATTTGTCGCAGAGCTCCATGAAGATATTTCAGAATCCAACTTTAGAGAAATATTACACCCTCTATACGCTGAATGGGTTACACAAAAGGGCCATCAGTTTGCCCAAGAACGAATGAAGAGATTTACAATTAAATTCCCTCATCACCCAAATGCTATCAAGGTCAAAGAGCAAGAGCAACGTTGGGGCAGTTGTACACCAACCGGCAACATTCTGCTGAACTGGCGCATATTCCTGGCTCCTGCATCTGTTGTCGATTATGTATTGGCCCATGAACTAGCGCACTTAAAATACATGAATCACTCAAAGGAATACTGGGAAACACTGCGTATGTTGTTGCCTGATTATGAAGCAAAAAAAGAATGGTTAAGAGTAAATGGAAGAACATTATATATATAAGAAAATGACCAGCACATCCATGCCGGTCATTTTCTTATTTCTTCCCATATTGCGTTTCTGCTAATGCTGTGAAATAACCTGTTAATAAAAATGCATCCTTTGGCTGGATTTTCTTTTTTAACAGCATTAATTTCAAATCAGCAGTTAATTTACGTTTAAAGTCTGTTTTCGATGTCCAATCACTAATCGGTGTCACTTGTTCTTCAATAAAATGTTGTACTTCTACCGCTACTTCTTTTAGTTTGTAGTCTTCTTTATCTTCGCAAACTTCCTGTAGCTTATTGTAATATGGCTCTTGTAAATAGGTTAATCCGCTCTTTGTTTGACCACTCGCTTTATCTAACAACTCTTCTCGAATGGCATCATAGTGTTCTAATAATTCAAAGATTGTTAGCTGGCGCTCCTTATACCGCTCAATCAGTTCTTCGACTTTATCTTTTAATGACGTATAGAATACTTTATCTTCTTCAATACGAACGGATATCTCTTTCTTGATTGCATGTTCCATCTGTGCTGCTTTTGTTTCAGGATGGACATTCTTATCCAGTTCTTCTTTAAACGATGCATCTAAAATAGATACCGGATCACGCGCATCGATTCCTTCAGAATATAGATAATCATGAACCAGTTTACGCACTTTTTCACCACAATCGGAGATATCCATGCCATCCTCAATCGAGAATCGTGATTTAGCTAATTGACGAATAACACCTGCACGTTTTAAATCATCCACATATCTTTCTGCTTTTGGACTTGGTAATACCTTATCCATGCTTTCAGCAAATCGTTTATAGGCGATATCAAAATCAGCTCGCACGTCTTCATTTACTAAGCGCAAAACACTCTCTTCTAGTTGATTCTTTTTCAACCCATCAAAGAATCTCATTGCCGAACGATGACGTTGTTCTAATCTCGGCAATTCAGAATCAATAGAATGCAACGCACCTTGTACATCATTCGAACTAAAGATTTCAAGCGCTTGATCCAAGAAGCGAGATACACCAAAATAGTCAACAATCAATCCATATGATTTATTGGCATCATACTTCCGGTTCGTTCGAGCGATGGCTTGCAACAGATTATGCTCTTTCAATGGCTTATCCAAGTATATGACCTGTTCAATCGGCGCATCGAATCCTGTCAGCAACTTATCACATACAATCAACATGGATAGTTTATCTTCGGAGAACGGCTTCTTGAATCGCTCAATCAGTTTTTTCTCTTCCTCTTTCGAAACATGATACTCTCGTAATTCTTCGCTATCATTTTGTCCTGCTGAAAAGATGACAGCTGTTTCAAACTTATTCATAGCATATTCATCAATCAGTTTCTTATATTGAACGGCTGCATAACGAGAAACTGCCACGACTTGTGCTTTATAGCCATTGATTAAAATTTTGCTTTCGAAATGATGGATAATGTCCAAAGCAATCTCCCTCATTCGTTCAGGAGCAGTCAAAAGCAATTGATCATTTACATATTTCTGTTTGATTTTTTCTTTTGCTTCATCATCATACTCATGAAATGAACGAGCAAACAGTTCATCCAACGTTTCACCTTTCACATGAAGATTCGGTAAACGAGATTCATAGTAGATTGGAACCGTCGCTCCATCTTCAACCGCCTGTTCAATGGTATATTTATCGATATACGAACCGAATTTCCCCGTAGTAGAACGACTTTTCTTATCAATCGGCGTACCAGTAAATCCAATAAACGTAGCGTTAGGCAACGCTTTACGCATATTCATAGCTAATCCTTTATATTGGGAGCGATGCGATTCATCTGTCATGACAATAATATTCTCTGCTTCAGAAATAATCGGAAAGTTCTTCTCTTCATTTCCTTGGAATTTTTGAATCAATGTCATGACCGTTGCTCCTGGCCCTTTTGCTAATTGTTGCTTTAAATCAGCCACTGATGCTGCTTGCGTTGGATTAGGAAAACCTGATTGCTGGAACGTTTTCGTAATTTGGTCATCCAAGTCTTGTCGGTCCGTAACAATGACAAGCATCGGATTCTCCAACTCTACTTGTCTACGTAGCTTCATCGCCAAATAGACCATCGTCAATGATTTCCCCGACCCTTGTGTATGCCATACAACACCACCACGTAAAGCCGGCTTCTTCTCTCTCATGATTCGTTCAATAGCTTTGTTCACTGCCCGATATTGTTGATAGCGAGCCAGTTTCTTCACTTTTCCATCGAATACGATGAAGTTCCGCATTAAATCAAGAATAACTTCTTTACGTAACGTTCCAGAAACTAGTACATCTTGAGCTCGATTACTTCCGATTTCATCAAATGTATACGGATAAGGGTCTTTCCATAATCCATAATGCTGCGCTTTCGCTAAAATAGTTCCTATCCGCGCACGATCTCGGCTTGTCACAATGAGCATTTGGTTATACCAAAACAACTTTTCATTCGTATCCATATAGCGTTCGAACTGTTTAACGCCCTCCGGCAACTGCTTATCCACTTGTACTTTCGGACTCTTGCATTCGATGAGAACTAATGGGAATCCATTAATATATAAGATAATATCCGGGCGAATCGTTCCAGCCGCATTTTCGATACTCAACTGATTCACAACGAGAAAATCATTATTTTCCACATGTTCAAAGTCGAATAGCTGCACGGTTTGATTTTTCTTCCCAGCTCCTACATCTTGCAGGACGGATATCCCTTCGCCAAACAGCCAATCAAAAATGGTCTTATTCGCATGCCAAACATCTTCCGCTTGCAACATCATAAATTGCTTTACAACCTTCTCTACATTGTGCTTGTCAATCCAAGGATTCAGCTTCTGGATGGCATTAGCAAGACGCTCTTCCAACACAATGCTCGATTTAGAAGAACGTTCATGCTCTAGTTCTGAGCCAGTCTTATGCGTATACCCATAACTCTTCAGCTGTTCGATTAGTGGTAATTCCACTTCTGTATATTCCAATCCACTCAACCTATTCACCTCCTATGTATGAGAGAGACGGCTTACACCGTCACTCGAATCTTCCCAGTAAGAAGCTGTTGCATTAAGCCTTTTTTCAATTCCAGATACTTCTCTTTTTCCTGTTCGTAGCTTTCAATTTGTTCGTTTACGGATGATAGAATGGAAGCTATTTTTTGTTGTTCTTGTTTAGATGGTAATCCAATTTTGATTTCTTTAATTTCAGACACCGCAACCATATTTTTGATTGTCGAACCATGAGTCATATCTAACATCTTAGCTTGCATAAAATCAGACGTAAGTAAGTAGTATAAAAAAACACTATCGACTGTTTCTATTTTTGGTCTAAATCGTAATAGTGCTTGATTCATAACACCTCTTTGAATATTATCAGGCACAATAGTTACTCTTCCAACTGTACCCGAACAACTGATTAATATATCTCCACTTAATATTTCAAATCCATTTAATTCTTCAAATTTCTCTCGAGAAATAAAGTATCGAATATTATTGAATTGATTATATATAACATGTTGTTGTTCATAAACAGCAAAACCTTCTTCTACAAAGTATTCCTTTTTTAGAGCTCCTCCAAAAGGACCTCTTTTTACTCCCGTACTTCCGGCTTCCATCAAATTCACTAAACTTTGTATTTCCCATTCAACCGGTATCTCCCCAAGTTCCGTCTGCTTAAACTCTGTATGTCCAATGCCTTTTGTCAGCAATTGCTGCATTAAGCCTTTCTTCAACTCTTTCGTTTTTTCAATCAGCTGTTTGGTATTCTCGATTTGCTCATCGACTGTTGAAAGGATTTCGGCGATTTTTTGTTGTTCAAGAAGTGTAGGATATATCACGTTAAGTTTAGCAAGAGTTGTCAAACCTATACGTAATCTAGTCGTACCAGTACTGTTTAATTCGGCCATTTTTCTAAAATAATTTGAGTTAATAGCATACATTAAAAATACAGTATTTACTTTCTCTATGTCAGGTGACAGCCTTATTGCATCCGAAGCCATCAAAAATCTAGGGCTATAATCTGGAATTATACATGCTCTTGCAACAGGCTCTGCCATTTTCGCAATAACTATTTCTCCAGGGAATATATTACATTTTTTTAAGCTATCTGCCTTTTCTTCACTTGTGTATATCTTATAATTGCTATTAAAGCTACCATCACCAATATTCTGCAATTGAATAATTTGCACTCCACTATCCGTATACTCGGTACTTGTTAAATCCGATCCAAATGGCCCACCACAGAATGAGTACCTATCTTCCTCCTTAGCTAGCTTAGCTAATTCTACCAATTCCCACTCAACCGGTATCTCCCCAAGCTCCGTCATCTTATATCCATCACGTACAACTTGATTACTCTCTACCATCACATCTCACCTAACCCTAATTCACGCAGGTATCCGTTCAACTTCTCTTTAATCTCAGAACGGCTACTTTCTAAATCCGTAATCTCTTTAATTACCGATTCTAAATCCACTTGCTCTTCTTCTTCTGATTTATCAATATAACGTGTAATGTTCAAGTTATAGTCATTGTTTTTAATTTCTTCTAATGTAACGACACGAGCATATTTATCTACATCTTCATATGCATCAAATGTAGCGACAATCTTTGCAAGGTCTTCATCACGAAGTGTGTTTTGGTTCTTGCCTTCTTGATATTCATCTTCTGCCGCAATGAAGAATACTTTTCCTTTTCTCTGTTCCGCTTTATTTCGATTGAAAATCAACACGCAAGCAGGAATACCCGTACCGTAGAAAAGGTTAGAAGGTAAGCCAACAACAGCTTCTAATAGATCCGATTCCAACAAGCCCTTTCGAATTTTCCCTTCAGCGCCACCACGGAACAGGACACCATGCGGCATAACCACGCCAGCCATTCCATCCGCTTTTAACGATGCAATCATATGTTGAATAAACGCATAGTCTCCAGCATTTTTCGGTGGAATGCCATATTGGAAACGCCCATATGAATCATGCTCTGCTTCTTCACGTCCCCATTCTTTCAATGAAAACGGAGGATTGGCAATCACTCGGTCAAACAGCATGATTTCCCCATCTTCAACTAACTTTGGTTCACGAATCGTGTCGCCTTTTTCAATACGGTGATCGGGTAGATTGTGTAATAGTAGGTTCATTTTTGCAATTGCCCATGTACCCAAGTTCTTCTCCTGACCGAATAATGATAGCGATTGTGGATTGCCATTATGTTCTTTCACATAGTCCACCGATTGAATTAACATACCGCCTGATCCACACGTAGGGTCGTATACACGCATACCTTCTTGTGGCTTAATCAGTTTGACAATCAATTCAACCACTTTCGATGGCGTATAGAATTCTCCACCTTTTTTCCCAGCATCATCGGCAAACATTTTGATCAGATACTCATACGCACGTCCCAACATATCAGGCTCTGAAAGGTTAACATTACGTAAATCCAATAATGAGAAATGTTGCAACAGACGTTGTAAGACACTATCCGTCAATACTTCTTTACGATTAAAGTCAATCGGTGTCAACACACCTTCAAGTGTGACATTTTCATTTTCTAATGCTTCAAACGCTACATTAATTGCTGAGCCGATGTCAGACGCATGCTTACGAATTTCCTCCCAACGAGCCGCTTCCGGTACATAGAACTGGTATTGATCTGGATCATCCGCTAGTAGTTGTCCAATCTCTTCGCCATGCTCTTGTAAAAGCTCTAATTTGTGTTCTTCAAATACGTCACTCAGACGCTTTAAAAATAACAATCCAAATATATAGTTCTTATAATCGCTTGAATCGACAGAGCCTCGCAGGATGTCAGCTGACTTCCATAAATGCGATTCTAATTCTTGTAATGTTAATTGACTCATCATTATACCCGCCTTCATATTTCCTTATTTTTATGTAATAAGACCTAATACCATCTTTTCTCATTCTACCATAATCCAAATGATGTTATCTCATACAATTATCCGTCAATCTGCCCCTACTATCACACATAAATGCGTACAAAAAATTATTCAAGTTAAAGCTTGTCATTCCACGATCAAATGGTTTTATTACAAATACAAACTAGAAATCCTCAAAGGTCAGAGCCGCTACCTCTGTCAAAACGCTGTCATTGCTAGTACCGACATTAACCGCAACTAGAAACAATATAACCGTGGGAATGCCCTTAAGTCACGCTAAAGAAGAGGTCAGGTGAGTTGAGCCGATGCATATAAAATCAACGTACCATACATCAGCCAAGGATGTTGCCACTGCTTATGTCCGGTATGGGAGTCTTAGAGAAGTGACGACAACTTCTTGCAGGAATTGGTCGGGTTGGGATTCTAGAGGTTACGGCCTCGTAGATTGTTAGCGATACTTTGTTGGGTAGAATGGCAAAGTGCTAACTTTGATAGAAATATCGTGTTAAGCAGTGGATGACTCATTTATGCACTCAGCACATGGACGGAGTAATCTAATACCTATCCTCTAGCTACTGAAAATTTTTTGTTTTTGGGGCTAGGGTAGGTGTTCTATAATCTATAGCCTACAACTCGCAGCATACCGGAGTCATAAAATGTAGAAGTTTAGTTAAAGTATCCATATTTGGTAGAGAAATGTAAACAGTTCGTTCGCCCATAATATTCTTTAGTTAGTGATGTTGCATGTTCTGATACGTTTTAATCCGTAAGCAGATTTCTTAAACACGAAACCTTCGACAAACAGTTTGTCTATCGTAAATAATTATCTAATGTGTATATTAAGAAACTATCCCTTCAAGGAGTTAGTCTCTAAATCAGATAACCTCCTACCTCTTACAACTGTGACTCCTCTAGAAATCCATCCATCACTTACTTACAAATAGACTAGATGTGGCCTCAAATAGATAATATGAAAGTTTTTCCTCACCTACCATTAACAATACATTGAAAATTATCTCCAAATGGTTATGTTACCCTCTGTCATCGAGATAGTAGATGATGAGAATCATAATGAAAGGAAGTGTAACTGTGAAAGTTGTTATCAAGAAACCTAACTATCCTATTCACAATGGTATGGAAAATACTATCAAGCACTTAAAAGATAGAGGTTTACTCACATGAACACACCGCAGTCAAATTTCAAAGAAAAGTTCAAGAATTCCATTGAGCATGAATTAGTTTCAGCTCAAATGGTTGCTCGATTTGAAGCATATTATTCTCTTTGGAAAGGTCAAAATCATGAAGAAAATACTAGATAAATATAAAATTGCTGGCCATAAACGCCATAGTCTCTTTTATATTGTTCAGCGAGACAATTCTAGTGAGCAAAATTGCCAACTAAGAATAGAGCTAGATTGTTCATTAACACATACTGCTTTGCTTCCAAATGTACAACGAAATGGATCAGCTAAAACGCAACATTCAGTAGAACCACATGAACAGCTTACCTTAATTATTAACGGGGATTGTTTCACACAACATTCTTATGATGAACAAAACGTATTAAATAAGCACCTCCCGTCAATGCTGATTAGCAAATAGGAGGTGCTTCTAATGAAACGTATTAAAGTTCAAATGAAACAAAGTGAAAAAAGCGATTCACTTAAAGTTTGGCTAGACTATTTTATTTTAGCTCAACTTATTAAGCAACTAGATATCTCAAGTAATACGAAGAAACTCGTATTATATAAATCATTACAAATGAAGAAGGGATTAAACACGTATGATTCACAATCAAAATAGAGTTTTTAAAAAAGCGTGTTTTTACCAACGTGTAAGTACTAAATCACAAGATGTTGAAATGCAAGTTCAAGCAGCCGCTCGATTTCGTGGACAATATGCAGAAGATGAAATCATTACTATCAATGAACACGGCGTTTCTTCTAACAAACTAAGTATGAAAGAGCGTAAGCATTTGCTGGAGTTTATTGAACGCGTTAAACGAGATGAAATTCATACCCTTTATGTTTATGATCGTTCACGACTCACAAGACGATTTTATGAATATTTCTGTCTGTATAGCTTACTTTGGGAACATAATGTCGAAGTTATATTTACTACAACGGATCCTTCTTATCCTCCCTTCTCACGCAATACCGTTACAGAAGCAATTAATGCTCTGCTTACAGAGGAGGAAGGAAAACATATAAGTAGACGTTTACATGATTTGTATAGAAAAACGCCGGTTACTAAGTTTGGCTATCAATCAAAACTTAGTAACGAAACGAAACAGTATATAAAACATCCAGATGTTGAAGATGAAATAACTATATTTCTAAACGCTTTAACGTACATTGATTGTTTAGAAGACTTATTAGTAGCCGCAACTAAGTTAAAAAAGACTTCGAAGCGCACATTAAAAATGATTCTCTCAATGTGTATCGATCCCTTTTATTGTGGTTGCGAGAAGACAAATGATAAGTTATTTCCACTTACACATGTTGAGCCATATATAACGGTTGAACAATTTCGTCAAAACGAAGCGAAATTCGAGCCTTTACTTCGTGACCTTGCACTACAGCAAACTGAACTCGAATTACAAGACCTCTTTTCAGTGATATGTGGGCACTGTGGAAAAAGGCTTAAATATGAAATTACAGCTACTGCTAGCGAAGCCTATTACTATTGCAACTGCGCCAAAAATAAAAAGGAACGCATTCGATATCGAGTTGAAGAAATAAAAACGGTAGCTATTACCGCTGTAAAAAATAGCTTACAGAATCTTAACACTGACTATATTCAATCTGTAACCATTCAACAATTACAAAAGGTCATTACTCAATTGTCTACTGAGAAGATGGAACGAATTCGAGAACTCCAACAAGAAGAACATCGATTTTCATTACAGAATTTGAGAGCAGAAAATATAGAAGTTCTTCAAAGAGGCATTCAACGAATCCAAGACATAAAGTCAGCATGCCTCGAAATTGAATCGGATATTAATGTTTGTCAACTAACACTTCAATGCTTAAAAGAAAATGTAAGTATCGTTCAAAATCAACTAGTGGAACAACAATCTGAAGTGGAATTAATACGACTTATTCCTACCATTATCGCTGATATCATTGCTTATCACGACAAAATTGAAGTTGTTCAATTTTTCTATGATAAAAACCAATCACAAGAAACATATCAAGTAATTGAGGTGAATGAGTAATGACACTAGCAGCAGGATATATTCGGTACTCTTCTTCCAAGCAAGAAGGAAATAATTCAGTAGAAATACAACGTAGAGAAATGCTGAATGCGGCCAATCGAAATGAACACCAATTGCCTAACCAATTCATTTTTATCGATAGAAAGGTAAGTGCTTATCGTACGAAAGCTGAAAATCGCTCCGCACTAAACGATCTAAAAGAAACCGTCAAGAACAATAAAGACATCATGTTTATCTATTTCTATGATTATTCGCGTTTAGATCGTACTATCTTTTCTTTTGTAGAAGACTTTTATTTCGATTTAAAGCAATATCGACCTGATGTCAAAATTCTTTTATGTACGACTGGCACCGTTTTTGACCCGGAAGATCCACGTACAAAATTAGAGTTCATTATCGCAAACTTTGAATCAGATAAAAAAGCGAGATTAATTTCGGAATCACAAAAAAACGCTTTAGAAAAACAGCTGCGCCCCGCAGCGAGCACACCATATGGTTACACAATGATTGAAAAAACGCTTTATCCGAATAACAATGCACCTATTGTGGCCTGGATTTTCTTTCTTTATTCATGGGGTTTCTCTATGAATAAAATTGCTCAAATATTAAATACGGATAAAGTTCCACCGCCAAGAGGAACACAATGGCGTACTAATACGATTGAACAAATATTATTCAATACGATTTATCAAGGAAAACTAACATGGAATTTTACTAGTCGATTTAATCTGCAGTTTGAATGGGAAGACGTACATGACCCCATCATTCCAGATTTCCTTTATAAAATGACGGAACTAAATAAGGCATTAAAAATAAAACTTGAACGGTTTGATACCCCGTTTCTCTTATTAAACATTGCCTATTGCTTTCATTGCGGACAACCTTTATCAAGTCGTAATAGCTCGACGAAACGAAATGGAAAAACATATGGCTATCGTTACTATCAATGCATGAATTGTGATTACTCAATAGATATTACGAATCTTCACGAATACATTCTTATTGAGTTAGCAACACATTTAACAAATGATTTAGAACAAATAAAATCGGCTGTTTTAATGTATATTGCTAATTTTACTCAGTCGATTCAAGAAGCTATACGCATCAAACAAGATGATAAAAAACGAATGCAAATAAATATGGATTTCATAGAGGAAAAACCTGAAGGTCTTCCAATCGAAGTCAAAAAAATTGTCCAACAAGCTCTTGATTGCATTACATATGAAATTTCCGAACTCGAAAAAGATTTAAAGCGAATTAAATCCTTTTTCAACGAGGAGCAGCTCGAGCTATTCTTTAACCAGTTTTCAGGGATAGACGTTTCTGCATTACTTCGATCTGAACAACGTTTTATACTCTCACTATTTATTGAATCTATTTCAATTACTAATCAAGGAGAGTATCAACTATTCTTCAAAAAGCATCCTTTTGATTAAAGGAAAGACAGATTATCGAAATCAATTAAATTACTGAAACAGATAATCGAAAAAACAAAGTGTTATTTTAACTTTGATAAAAACACAAGTGGAAAACCTCTCTAATTAAGCGGTTTTCTACTTTCTTTTCATAAGAATCTATACAGAAAAGGATACTTTACTGGATAGATTTTCGAAACATATATTCCAAGTATAGACACATTATCGAAATATATACATAAATACAATTTGGAGGGGTTTAATTATGAATCAAACAAAGCAATACACAACTTGGGAGTCTCTACCCGATACATTAACAGCATCGCACATCGCACAATTTCTTGGAATCTCAAGAAAAACAGTCTATGAATTATTCAAGCTACATGTAGAACACGGAGGCATCCCAAACTTTGATATTGGCGCTTCTAAGCGAGTAGAAAAATCCGATTTAGCCATGTGGATCGCCAATCAAAAACAGAAAAAAGCTGAAGCAATGTAGGTTAGGAGTTGAAGAGGAAAAAGAATTTCTTCTCCTCCTCTCATAACAAATAAACAAAACGTATCTGCTACATACGCAGTGGAAATAATAAATAATCGCAATAACATTTCATTAAAGAAAAGAGGTTTACGAATTTGAAAGGACATTTTCATCGCAGAGGCTGTACATGTAAAAAGAAACGATGCACATGCGGATCTACTTGGAGCTTCGTTATAGATATCGGTAGAGATCCTGCAACAGGAAAGAGAAAGCAAAAGACAAAAGGAGGATTTCGAACAAAGCAGGAAGCTGAATCAGCTGCTACAGAGCTTATTTATGAAATCAATCAAGGCATGTATGTACAGGAACAGAACGTCGTCTTCAAAGATTTTGCAAACGAATGGCTTCTTATATATAGTGAGAAGAATAATGTAAAACCTGGCACTATTCGTATTCGACAGCACGAAATCAATAAATTATTGCCTTACTTCTCTCTTTTAAAGCTAAAAGACATCACAGCCAAACGATACCAGGATGCTTTAAATGATTTAAAAGAAAAAGGTTACGCTGACAATACATTGGATGGTGTACATCGTACCGGAAGAATGATTTTCAAGAAGGCAATTGAAATGAGAATCATTAAAAATGATCCAACAGAGTTCGCCTATTTGAAGAAAGATAGAAAAACCATTGAGGAATTAGAAGAACAAGAGATCCCTAAATATATGGAAAAGGAAGAGCTAGCGTTACTACTGCAAACATCCTCTCAAAAAGGATTGGATTTGGATTACTTAATCTTCCTTACTCTTTCCTACACAGGAATGCGTGTTGGTGAATTAGTAGCACTTAAGTGGAAAGACATTGACTTCGAAGAACATACAATCAGCATTACGAAAACATACTATAATCCGACTAATAACACGCTGAAATATCAACTAGTACCACCTAAGACTAGAAGATCTAAGCGAACCATAGTCGTTGCTGAAGATGTTATTGCAGCTCTTAAAGAGCATATGGAATTACAAAGGAAGGTTAAGGAACGATTAGGTGCTACCTATCTAGATGAAGAATTCATTTTTGCTAAGCATGACAGACATCCTGGCTACCCTATTTTCATTAAGACCGTCGAAAACCGAATGGCTCGATTACTGAAATTAGCTGGACTAAACACAGAGCTTACTCCCCACTCTTTACGCCATACGCATACATCTTTACTTGCAGAAGCAAGAGTAGGCCTAGAAGAGATTATGGATCGATTAGGACATTGTGATGATGAAACAACGAAGAACGTTTATCTTCATGTAACGAAAGAAATGAAAAAAGAGGCTTCTCATAAATTTGCTCAATTAATGAGTAGCCTCTAATCGGGCAAGAAATGTTAGCAAAATGTTAGCATTGCTCTTATCCCTTATTTAAAAACCTTGTATATCAAGGGTTTTGGGGGCAGATTACATCATGCCGCCCATTCCACCCATGCCGCCCATGTCAGGCATCATTGGTGCACCAGCGTTTTCTTGTGGCTTGTCAGCAACTACTGCTTCAGTAGTTAAGAACATAGCTGCAACTGATGCTGCATTTTGAAGTGCAGAACGAGTTACTTTGGTTGGGTCAACGATACCAGCATTGATCATGTTTACCCACTCGCCAGTAGCTGCATTGAATCCAGTTCCCACTTCTTCGCCTTTTAGACGTTCTACGATTACAGAACCTTCTAAACCAGCGTTGTGAGCGATTTGACGTACAGGCTCTTCCATTGCACGAAGTACAATGTTTACACCAGTAGCTTCGTCACCTTCAGCAACGATTTCAGCCACTTTGTTATATACGTTAAGAAGTGCAGTACCACCACCAGCAACGATACCTTCTTCAACTGCTGCACGAGTTGAGTTTAATGCGTCTTCAATGCGTAGTTTGCGTTCTTTAAGCTCAGTTTCAGTAGCAGCACCAACTTTGATTACAGCAACGCCACCAGCTAATTTAGCAAGACGCTCTTGAAGTTTTTCACGATCGAATTCAGAAGTAGTTTCTTCTAATTGAACGCGAATTTGGTTAATACGAGCATCGATATTGTTTTTATCTCCAGAACCTTCAACAATTGTTGTGTTTTCTTTTGTAACAACAACTTTTGCTGCACGTCCTAGTGACTCGATACCAGCAGATTTAAGGTCACGACCAAGTTCTTCAGTGATTACTTCTCCGCCAGTTAGTGCAGCGATATCTTCAAGCATCGCTTTACGACGGTCACCGAATCCAGGAGCTTTAACAGCCACTGCATTGAATGTTCCACGAAGTTTGTTCACTACAAGCGTTGCAAGAGCTTCCCCTTCAACATCTTCAGCAATGATTAATAAAGGTTTACCTTGTTGAACCACTTGCTCAAGAACTGGTAGGATTTCTTGAATGCTTCCCACTTTTTTGTCAGTGATTAAAATATATGGATTTTCTAAAACAGCTTCCATTTTATCAGAATCTGTTACCATGTATGGAGATGCATACCCACGATCGAATTGCATACCTTCTACAACATCTAACTCAGTTGTGAAACCTTTAGATTCTTCAATTGTAATAACTCCGTCGTTTCCAACGCGCTCCATCGCTTCAGCAATTAATTGACCTACTTCTTCATCAGCTGCAGAAATAGCCGCTACTTGTGCGATAGATTCTTTGTTTTCGATTGGCTTAGAAATAGCTTGTAATTCAGAAACAGCTTCTTTAACCGCTTTTTCAATACCTTTACGGATACCCATTGGGTTAGCGCCAGCTGTAACGTTCTTTAAGCCTTCACGAATCATCGCTTGAGCAAGAACTGTTGCAGTAGTTGTACCGTCACCAGCAATATCATTTGTTTTGCTTGCTACTTCAGCAACTAGTTTAGCTCCCATGTTTTCAAAAGCATCTTCTAATTCGATTTCTTTTGCAATTGTTACACCATCATTTGTAATAAGTGGTGAACCGAATTTTTTCTCAAGAACCACGTTACGTCCTTTAGGTCCAAGAGTAACTTTTACTGCATTTGCAAGAGCATCTACACCACGAAGCATCGAACGGCGAGCTTCTTCACTAAATTTAATATCTTTAGCCATGTTTCATTACCTCCCTAGAATATTCACGTTTATTAATAAATAAGTATAGTATTAGCCAATTACTGCTAAGATGTCTGATTCACGTAAGATTAAGTATTCAGTACCTTCATATTTCACTTCAGTACCAGCATATTTTGAGAAGATGATACGATCGCCAACAGCAACCTCTAAGGCTACTCGCTCACCGTTATCAAGTACATTTCCAGCACCTACTGCTACAATTTTACCTTCTTGAGGTTTTTCCTTTGCAGTATCTGGTAATACGATACCACTTGCAGTTTTTTCTTCTGATTGAACTAGTTCAATAATAACGCGATCACCTAATGGTTTTAACAAGAAAAACACCCTCCTCAATAACAATTCATAAAATTTTTCTATTATTAGCACTCAACTATATTGAGTGCTAACACAATTAATATAATAAATAAATTCGCACTATTTTTCAAGTATTTGTCTTTAAAAAAAATCCCTTCCCTTCAACAGATTCCAACAATATTCTTCCTAAGTGATCTAAACCTTCTACAGTATGCTACAAATTACTCTCTTTTATAATAAAATTTTGCAAAAAGAAAATTTTATAGAATTTGAAAAAAGGAATGGTTTGTAACCTTTCATCAAAAAGAAGTACAATAATAGATATGTAACTTCAAAAGGAGATAATAGTGTGAAAAAAGAATATTGGTATGTCATCATGGTGTATATTGCCATGCAATTATCCGGTATTATTGGTGCTCCTCTCTTTAAATATATTGGTCTTGCAATGGGAGCTTCTGAAAATACGATAAATATCTATGCTACTGCCTATTGGTCTATATTTAGCTTTATCGTAGCTTTAATTATTACACTGATTTTAATGAGAAAGGATTTTGGTTCAGCTAGTTGGATAAGAAATGAACCTCCTGCACCAGTGGGTATGTCCATTCTTTGGGCTATAGCGGGAATTTTTCTAGCTTTCTTCGCTCAAACTATTGCAGCAAATATAGAAAGATTAATTGGAATCGAAGTAGGCTCCGAAAATACTCAAACCCTTGTAAATGTGATTTCTTCTGTTCCATCATTTGCTATAATAACTTCTATAGTTGGACCAATACTAGAAGAATTGATATTTAGAAAAATTATTTTTGGTTCTCTTTATAAAAAAATGAATTTTATATTAGCCGCATTAATTAGTTCGATCATATTTGGTTTAGCACATCTAGAATTTGAGCATATCATTCTATACACCGCTATGGGATTCACCTTTGCATTCCTATACGTTAAAACAAAACGAATTATAGTACCGATTTTTGCTCATGTCATGATGAACACTACAGTTGTTATTGTGCAGCTAATGTTCCAAGATCAAATAGAAGATATGATGAAACAAGTCGAACAAGTGCAAAGCTTTATTGGAGGATTACTATGAGACGTCAGTCACCCTTAACTTCAGGTATCATTTACATCATACTTGGAATCATTTTTACTGCTCTGGCTATTAATTATGTATCAGCCGATGGATGGAATGTATTATCATTCCTAATAGTATTTTTAGCAACCATTGATTTCGGATCTGGAATCCGTTTAGTAATGCTACATTTCCGGTTAAAGAGAATGCAAAAAAAGAAACCTTAAATAATGGCATCTATACTCTGATTACTCATTATAAGCTTATATGATTTTATAAAACATCATATAAGCTTGAAATGAAGAAGAGGTTATCTAAAGATAAATGATATATTACCTTCAGATAACCTCTTTTCTATTCCTGTTCTTGATGCTCTAATTCGATGTCATGTATATCTTCTATTGGGTAGTGCTTTAAGAAATATACAAGCGATTGTAATTCTACCGCTAAATCAATATGATGGACACGAATAGAAAGTGGAACATTTAATCTTGCTGGTGTAAAGTTTAAGATTCCTTTTACATTAGCACCAACTAAACGATCCGTGATAGGTTGTGCTACAGGAGCTGGGACGGTTAGGATTGCAACCGTTACTCCTTCTTTTTGTAGAATCTCTTCCATTTCATCCATGTCAAAAATGGTAACGTCACCTATTTTTGTACCGATTTTTTCCTTATCAACATCAAAAGCCATTTCAATCTTCGTATTATTGTTTTTCAAAAAATTATAATGCAAAAAAGCAGTCCCTAAATTTCCTACCCCAATTAATGCGACTTTCGTTAATTCATCTTGATCAAGTGTCTTTCTAAAAAAAGATAATAAATAATTTACGTTATAACCGTAACCTTTTTTACCTAACGCTCCAAAATAAGAAAAATCTCTACGAATTGTAGCGGAATCTACTTTTACAGCTTCACTTAGTTCAGCTGATGAAACACGTTGCTTTCCTGACGAATGTAAATTTTTCAAAAAACGATAATACAAAGGTAATCTCTTTGCTGTTGCTTGAGGAATTTTTATGTTTTCCTGTGGCATAATCTGCTCCCCCCATTATAATTGCTCTTAAAGTTCAATAAATTATCTATAATAATCAGGGCTTGAATTTCTTACTATTCCTACTCGAAAATATTTAATTCAATAATTATACCTTTATCTTGTCATATGCACATAATGTAATTATTGCAAAAACAGTTGTAAACGCTTCCACAGTAATAATGTTCGAAACATTTAAAATTAATAATTGCGCAAAATATAATATAATTATGAACTTTCTATGCCTTTTTGATTTCATTAAGTATAACAGAATGGATGAATAAGTATGGATTAAGCAATCCTCTTATTAACATTCCATTTCATAGAAAGAACATCCCCTTTTTCAGGTGTAACAAAGCTTTTGTCTACCAATGGCTTTGTTACCCGTTTAACTGGTCTCTTTTATCCCAATCTTAACTTTACCAATCCAACTGATTAAGTTACTTCTCCCATCTATTACCCCCTTTACATTGATGATACACTATTTTCACAATTTTGTGCCACAGTTTGTACTGTTTTTCACAATTTATATTCCTTTAATTGCTCCAATAGTGTGTTTCGTATACACTATCAGTAAGACAACTGAGGTGAATAATATGATTGTGTTACAAGTAAATAAATTATCGAAATATTATGGAGCTGAGCAAATCCTTTCTGATATAAAGCTAGAAGTACAAAAAAGGGATCGTATAGGTCTAGTAGGAAGAAATGGTGCCGGAAAATCAACCTTGTTAAAAATCATTGCTGATCAAATGTCCTATGATGATGGAGAAATAATAAAGCCAAAGGATTTATCTTTAGGTTATCTAGCACAGAATACGGGTTTACATTCTGAGCGCTCCATTTGGGATGAAATGTTAACCGTATATACACCATTAATTCAACTTGAACAGCAATTACGATCACTAGAACATCAAATGACATTACCAGAGACGTATAACAACGATGAAAAATATCAAAAAGTTTTAAAAGACTATGATGAGCTGCAAATTTCTTTTAAAGAAAAAGGAGGATATCAATACGAAGCAGATATCCGATCTGTTTTACATGGTCTTCAATTTCAGCAGTTCGATTATGCAACCCCCATTTCTTCGTTAAGTGGCGGACAACGAACAAGATTAGCTTTAGGGAAACTATTGCTCTCACAACCAGACCTTCTCATCCTTGATGAACCTACCAATCATTTAGATATTGAAACATTAACTTGGCTAGAACAATACTTACAAAATTACAAGGGTGCAGTACTAATCGTATCCCATGACCGTTATTTTATGGATAAGGTCGTTTCTGTCATTTATGAATTATCTAGACATACGATTAAAAAGTATCATGGAAATTATAGCTATTATCTTGAACGCAAGGCAGAAGACTACCAACGAGAAATGAAGCAGTTTGAAAAACAGCAAGAGGAAATTGCTAAATTAAATGATTTTATCCAAAAAAATATCGCTAGAGCAACTACTACTAAAAGAGCTCAAAGCAGGCGCAAGCAATTAGACAGGATGGAAATAATGGACCGTCCTCAAGGTGATGAAAAATCCGCCTCTTTCTCATTTAAAGTCAATAAACCTACAGGACATATCGTCTCAACTATCTCTGATGTAAGTATCGGCTTTAATGATCAGGCCATTTCTAAACACATTAATATAGCCATAACAAAAGGCGATAGTATTGCATTAGTAGGACCAAATGGTGTTGGAAAAACAACGTTATTAAAAACTATTATTGGTCGACTTCAAGCTATTAATGGACAAATTTCCTTTGGCTCAAATATTGAAATTGGCTATTATGATCAAGAGCAAGCCAATTTATCTTCTAATAAAAAAGTATTAAATGAACTTTGGGATGAATACCCATTAACAAATGAAAAAGATATTAGAACTGTCCTTGGAAACTTCTTATTCTCTGGAGACGACGTATTAAAGCCTGTTTCTGCACTAAGTGGTGGAGAAAAAGCACGTCTTGCACTAGCTAAGCTAATGATGCAGGGAGCTAATTTCTTAATACTGGACGAGCCTACTAACCATCTAGATTTAGATAGTAAAATTATCTTAGAAAATGCATTAGTGGATTTTCCAGGAACTATTCTTTTTGTTTCACATGATCGATATTTCATTAATCGCATAGCTTCAAAAGTCATTGAATTATCCACAAATGGAAGTGAAGAATTCCTAGGAGACTACAATTACTATCTTCAAAAGAAGGAAGAACAAGCTGAGCTTGAGTTACTAGAACAAAGTACATCAGCTACTCCTACAAAGGCTAACGATGAAAAAGCAAGCTATCAGATGGATAAGGAAACAAAAAAACGTCA
The DNA here is from genome assembly GCF_902374955.1 of Bacillus massilioanorexius. Taxonomy (GTDB): domain Bacteria; phylum Bacillota; class Bacilli; order Bacillales; family DSM-1321; genus Bacillus_AD; species Bacillus_AD massilioanorexius. The sequence goes on along the minus strand of NZ_CABKRX010000029.1, from coordinate 4,107 downwards.
GCGTCAAATAAAAAGAAGAATTGAAGAAATTGAAAGTCAGATAGAGAAGCTAGAGGTAATCATTTCTCAGCAACATGAACTTCTTTGTGATCCTGATATATATCAAGATCATGAAAAAGTAGTTCAAATTAATGATGTTATTCATGAATCAAATACCGAATTAGAAAAATTAATGGAAGAATGGTCTGATTTAGAAGCTGAACAAATCTAAGATTCTCTGTTCCATCCACATATCCAGAGGTAATACTCTGGATTTTTCTTTTGTTTTCAGAATTCTGTGGATAAATAAAAATTCACAACCTCTTTTTGTGAATAAACTGAATTTTTTGTTGATAACTAATGCATTTTTTGTGGATTATGTGGAAAACTTATGAACATCCCACTATTATCGGCTTTATATTGTGGATAAAAAAGTGTATAAGTTATTAAGTCTGTGGATTTCTGATAAACTAAAAAAATGAGCTTACTGTTATCTTTGTGAAAATCCCTCAATCTATCTTTCACTTTACTTATTTTCCTATTTTTCTTGTGAACAAATAAATGAAGGAAGGTGTGCCAAACATAAAATTTTGGCACACCTTCCTCTTCTGTTATCTTTCAAGATCAAGTCCTGGATTTGCATTTAGGTCATATCCAGATCTATGTCCTTTTTCAAACATGACACTTCCAATAGCAGCAATCATTGCTGCATTATCCGTACATAAAGATAATGGTGGTATCACTAATTCAACTGAAGGAATGTTATCAAAAGTTTTTTGTAACTCTGAACGAAGCCCTTTATTGGCTGCTACACCACCAGCTAATAATACTTGTTTAACATGATATTCTTCCGCAGCCTTACGTGTTTTTTCGACTAGTACCTCAATAACACTATTTTGAAAACTGGCTGCTAAATCTGCTGGTTCAATATGCTCTCCTCGTTGCTCTGCATTATGAAGCGTATTAATTACAGCAGATTTTAAACCACTAAAGCTAAAATCATACGAACCTTCTTCTAACCAGGCTCTTGGTAATTTAACAGTTGGTTGTCCCTCATGGGCAAGACGGTCAATATGTGGCCCACCTGGATATGGTAAATGTAATGTTCTTGCTACTTTATCATAAGCTTCACCAGCTGCATCATCTCTTGTTTCACCTAATACTTTAAACTCACCATGCTCTTCCATATATACAAGTTCAGTATGACCACCTGAAACGACTAATGATAAAAGCGGAAATTTCATTTCTGTCACCAATCGGTTGGCATAAATATGACCAGCAATATGGTGTACACCTACTAAAGGAATATTATGTGCAAACGCAACTGCCTTAGCAGCGTTTACTCCAATTAGTAGGGCACCCACAAGTCCTGGACCTTCTGTCACTGCAATTGCATCAATATCCTCATAATTTAAGTTTGCTTTTTCCAAAGCTTCTTCCAACACCAAAGTCATAGACTCTACATGATGACGTGATGCTATTTCAGGTACTACGCCACCAAATCGCTTATGGCTCTCGATTTGAGAAGCGACTATATTTGCAACAATCTCATGTCCGTTTTTTACTATGGCTACAGCGGTTTCATCACAACTTGTTTCAATTCCTAATATATATTGATCCTTCACTCTATGTTCACCCACATTACAATCGCATCCTCTTGGTTATCACTATAATAATTTCTTCGAATAGCTCCTTTTTGGAAACCTAATTTGGTATAAAGAGATTGAGCTACTGTATTAGTCTCTCTTACTTCTAATGTCATTCTCTCAATATTCTGCTCTTTACACTGTTCAATCATTTTACTTAGCAATGCTTCCCCCAAACCTCTTCCACGAAATTCAGGCAAAATGGCTATATTGGTAATATGAGCTTCATCTACAACTAACCATGCTCCACAATATCCAATAATTTGTCCTTCTTCTTCTAGTACAAGATAAGTAGCAAATCGATTTTGGTTCAATTCATTATAAAAAGCTTCCCTACTCCAAGGTAAGGTAAAGCATCTCTCTTCTAATACCATAATGGCATCTAAATCTCGTTCTTCCATGAAACGAAAAGAAAGGGTTTGGCTCATATCATTCTCTCCTTTATCCCGTTTTAACTAGCGCTATGTTCATAACTTCAACATATAAAGATTAAGCGTTAGTAAAACTTGAATGACACAACTACTATCTATACAAAATACATCCAACAAACAAAGCTTCACTTTATTTGACAGAGTTATTCTTTTGTTGTTCAATCCAATTCGCTTCAGCCTCAGCAAGCCTTATATAATTAGGTACAAATTCATGGACATCTTCCGGTTCTAAACCCTTCCCAAGGAGCGCCAATACACTTGGTCTAGGAACTAACTGAGCTTCATCAGCAAAGACAGCTTGCTCACCCAGATAAGTTAATAGCGTTTCTTGATGAATGAAATAGTCTGAGCCAATGAATAGTATATCTTTATCTAATGTCCGTAATTGCTGTGCCCATTCACTACTTTGGATAATCGTATCCTCTTTAACAGCTACTAACTCTCCTTGCTTATACTCATATAAGCCTGTATAAATTTGACCTCTTCTTGCATCAAATAATGGAGAAATGTAACCATCAAAGTATTTTCCATTAGCTGCAAGAACTTTTAAACTTGATACACCTGAAATTGGGATCTTTAGTGTCCATGCTAGAGTTTTAGCTATTGTTACGCCTATACGTACTCCAGTGTAAGATCCAGGACCTTTAGCTACAACAATTTTGTCTAAATCACTAGGCTTAACATTACAATCATGCATCAACGTCTCAATAGCAGGCATAGCACGCACTGAATGATTTTTTTTAATATTTGTTATGTACTCACCAATAATCTGGTTGTCCTCTATTAAGGCTACACCTAAAGCATAATTGGATGTATCTATGGCCAGTATTTTCATGATAAAATCTCCTTACAAAATTCAACGTACTTTTCGCCTTTTGGTTCAAAAATCAGTTTTCTTTCATTATCATTTTGATAAAGAATTCGGATCGCTAACAGCTCATCTGGTAATTGTTCTTGAATTAAATGAGCCCATTCAACAATTGTTACTCCGTTCCCTTCAAAATATTCATGAAAACCTAAATCTTCAAATTCATCTTCAATTCGATAGACATCCATATGATATAAAGGCAATCGTCCTTTATATTCTTTTATAATAGTAAAGGTAGGGCTATTTACATTCTTTGTAACACCTAATCCTTTTGCCAACCCTTTTGAAAAAGTGGTCTTACCCGCCCCAAGATCACCTTCTAATGTAATCACCATATTTTCAAATGCTAAGCTACCAATTCTATTAGCAAGGGAATGTGTTTCCTCTGCTGAATGTGATACTACTTCATACTGTTTCATCTATTTATCACCTGCATAGTCCATTTGATTAACTTATTAAAATATACACTGTTAAGAAGAGCACAAACACACCCATGTATTCTCTTATTTTCTTAGCCTTGATAGCTATTTTATAAAAGAGTTAGGTACTTTGAGCAAAACAGTCATCTAAACGTAAAATATACTCTCTTATCTTTTAAAAAAACCTTAGAAGTACAACTCCTAAGGATTCTCTTACATTGTAGTTTACCTTTTTTTAATATAATAAACAAATTCACAACTTGTATTATCTCATAATACAGATGCTAATTGTACAAAATACCATCATATTTCTCAAACAACAAAAAAAACGAAACAAAGTTTCGTTATCGCTTTATAATATGGCGGTCCCGACGGGAATCGAACCCGCGATCTCCTGCGTGACAGGCAGGCATGTTAACCGCTACACCACGGGACCATTTGGTTGCGGGGACAGGATTTGAACCTGCGACCTTCGGGTTATGAGCCCGACGAGCTACCAGACTGCTCCACCCCGCGACAATATAAATGCCTGGCAACGTCCTACTCTCACAGGGGGAGACCCCCAACTACCATCGGCGCTGAAGAGCTTAACTTCCGTGTTCGGAATGGGAACGGGTGTGACCTCTTCGCCATCATTACCAGACATATTCTAATGAATAATCAACTTCGCTCTTCATCGTCAGCTTTCCTCACTCACATCCTCACTTATCTAAATAAGTTCCGGTGTTCGCTCGGTCACTTCCTTGAATAGCTCGCTGCTAATT
>NZ_CABKRX010000028.1 GCF_902374955.1 Bacillus massilioanorexius | reverse complement strand
AACACCCATCATTTTTGACCAAACATTTCCTTATACTGAAATAATTCAATCATTCAATGACTCTTCGTTTTATTTTCCCATCGCTCAAAAGCGACTTTATTAATATATCACTTCGTAATTTCTTTGTCAATAACTTTTTTAAAAAACTTTTATATGATTCTTTAAAAACTAGCGACACCGAAGCGACTTGTATAAATATATCATCCGATTTAAATTAAAGCAAGCTTTTTTTAAAACAAATTTGCTAGATTTATAAAATACATGTTAGTAAAATTATAATACTAATATATTTTCCTAATCTATAAGTATGTCAAAAGGGCATTAACACTCCTTTTGACATACCCTTTATTTCATACTAAACTTCATTAACTATTTGTTTTTTTACAAACTCTCTTAATTCTGTTTTCAAGAATTTGCCCACAGATGTTTTTGGTATTGCTTCAATAAATAAAATATCATCTGGCAACCACCATTTTGCAAATTGTAGTTTAAGAAATTCCATTAACTCATCTTTCTCTACCTTATTCTTATAATCTTCTTTCAGTACAACGCATGCAATAGGGCGCTCTTGCCACTCGGGATGAGGGACTGCTACAACACACGCCTCAAGTACAGCATCATGTGCCATCAACGTATTTTCTAAATCTACAGAAGAAATCCACTCTCCACCGCTCTTAATTAAGTCCTTGGTCCGGTCAACTATTTTCACATTACCTTCTTCATCAACTGTAGCTACATCACCTGTACACAACCAGCCATCTTTAAATGACTCCCGACTTCTATTATCACAATAATACTCATCTGCAATCCAAGGTCCCCGAAGCAGAATCTCTCCCATATCTTTCCCATTCCATTCTACTTCTCCATCTGCACCTACAACTTTCATATCAAGTCCAGGTACCAAAATCCCTTGTTTTGCTTTCATATCGAAAAGTTCATCCTTTGAAAGATCTTTCTGATAGCTCTTTACTCTAGAGTATAATGCTAAAGGAGTTGTTTCTGTCATTCCATACGCATGACTAAACGGTATATTGTGTCTTGTTTCAAATGCGGCTATCATTCCTCTTGGAGCTGCTGATCCTCCGCAAAGAATGGAGCGTAAAGATGAAGTATCATAATTGCCTTTATCAAGCTCGTTTAATAAAGCAATCCAAATTGTTGGTACACCCGCTGTGACAGTTACTCTTTCCTGTTCAATCAGATCCGCTAACAACTTAGGATAAAATTGAGGTCCGGGTAACACTTGAGTAGTTCCAAACCACGTTGCCGCAAACGGCATACCCCAGGCATTCACATGAAACATTGGAACTACAGGCATAGCAATATCACTTTCAGACAATGCAGCTGTATCAGCCAGTCCTAAAGAATAGCTATGAAGAACAATTCCTCTATGAGAATACATGACTCCTTTAGGTTTTCCTGTTGTGGCAGAAGTATAGCACATACCTGCGGGATCATTTTCATCAATATCAGTAATAAATTGATAATTTGCATCACAATCAGAAATAATATCCTCATATGAATAAACTGGAGAAAGTGTCGTATTTGGTAGTTCTTCTTTATCAGTCATAATAATATAGGCTTTTACGGATTTAAATGTATCTTGGAGTTTTTCTATAAGAGGTAATATATCTTCATCAATTAATAAGATTTTATCTTCTGCATGATTCACAATATATGAAATATCTTCTGGAGAAAGCCGGAAATTAATTGTATGCAGCACGGCACCTATTCCTGGAGCAGCAAAATACGCTTCTAAATGTCTGTGATGATTCCATGCTAGCGTACCTACTCGATCACCTTTTTGTACACCCAAGGTTTCTAAAGCATGAGCAAGCTTTCTCGTTCGTTCACCAATTTTTTTATAAGTAAACCTATGAATTCCAGAATGGGTGCGAGAAATTACCTCCTTCTTACTAAAAAATTTTTCTGCTCTTTCTAGAAGCGAACTAACTGTAAAAGGTACATTCATCATTTAGCATTACTCCTCTCACTATAATTAGAACATCATTTCATAAGCATATTTTAATTAGCAGATAAATTTTCATTAGGTGACAAATCCTCTAATTGCTTCTTCAACAGAAATTTTTGTATTTTTCCACTTGCATTTCTTGGCATTGTTTCACTAAAGATATATCTTCTTGGGCGCTTATAATTCGCTAGTTTATGACTATTTCTGCAAAACTCATCCAGTTCTACTTCCGTTAAGGAAGAATCTTTAGACACAATAAAAGCCGTCACTGTTTCTCCCCAACGCTCATCTGGTTGCCCTAGTATCGCAACATCTAAAATGCTAGGATGCTCATATAATATATCTTCAACTTCTCTTGGATAAATGTTTTCACCGCCACTAATAATCATGTCATCTACTCGGTCTTGTACAAACAAATATCCTTCCTCATCCAAATAGCCGATATCTCTAGTATGGTACCAATCTTTGTATAAGGCTTTCCTCGTCGCTTCTTCATTTTGAAAATATCCCTTCATCATACAAGGGCCTTTAACAAGAATTTCACCCGTTTGACCAATTGGCATTACATCATCTGGATCAGAAGGACCTTCTTCACTAGTTCGCACAATCCGAATTTCATGATGCTTAATCACGTTTCCAGCCGAACCAGCTTTTCTTATCTGATCATTTTCTGAAAGAAAGGTAATTGCTGGACCCATTTCTGTCATCCCATACGCTTGTACAAGCTGTACTTTAAAGTTTTCTTGACAGGCGTGCACAAGTGCCGGCGCCATTGGAGCTGCCCCATATAACCCAAGCTTAATACTAGACAAATCATACTTCGTAAACTTCTCTTGTAATAACATGTTCCACATTGTTGGTGCTCCAAAGAATTTCGTGATTTTTTCACTTTCAATCGTTCTAAGCGTTTCTACCGGATTAAAATGATGCATAATCACATTTGCTGCACCAACGTGTACCCTTGGCAAAAAAGCACAGTGTAACTCCGCGCAATGAAACATCGGAGCAATAATTAGGCCGCGATCCGATGCATCTAACTTTGTCTTCTCTACTACTATTTTACTATGCTCAATCATATCTCGATGTCGATGAATCACTCCTTTTGGACGTCCCGTTGTTCCACTTGTATACATAATAGCGTAATCATCATCTTCGCTCAGTTGTTCTTCAACTAGTTCAGAAGAAGCAGTCAAAATCTTATCTTGATAGCTTTCAGCATATGAAGGTCGTTTATCTCGATCGCAATACCAGAATGAAATATGAGGAAAACGCATTTCAACTTGCATAACAACCGCTTCCACAGCCTCCTCAAACAATACAATTTTTGGCGCAGCATCCTCTAAAATAAAAGCTATTTCTTCTGCCAACAAGCGGAAATTAATCGGGTTAAATACAGCACCAATTTTCGCACAAGCGAAAAAGGCCGTTGCCAACTCTTCTCTATTAAATAGAAAAGTTGACACTCGATCTCCCCTCTTAACACCTTCCAGCTTCAAGGCGTGAGCAAGTCGATTAATTTGGTCACCCCATTCCCTATACGTGTATCTGTTATTACTCCTTACATCATACAGCGCTTCTTTGTTTGGAAATTTCTTCAAGGTTGCATTAAAAGCTTCACCAATCGTAATCGACATGCCTCCATCTCCTTTAAGAACTTGTAAAAAGAACTCAAAATCTATAGTATAAGCAAAAATATTGCTAAACTATCCATCTAATCTTTCTATTATGGTAGCATTAGCCATGCCATGACCTTCACACATCGTTTGCAAACCAAATCTACCACCTGTTCTTTCTAAGTGATTCATCATTGTAAGCATTAGTCTAGCACCACTCGCACCTAAAGGGTGCCCAAGTGCAATTGCTCCTCCACAAGGATTCAACTTATCTGGATTAGCACCTGTTTCTTTTAACCAAGCTAATGTTACTGAAGCAAAGGCTTCATTCACTTCAAAAACATCAATATCGTCAATAGATAGACCTGCTTTTTCCAACGCTTTTTGTGTGGCAGGAATAGGTCCTGTTAACATTAAGGTTGGGTCAGATCCCACAATAACTCTCGTGTGAATTAAAAATTTCGGTTTAAACCCTAGTTCTTCTGCCTTTTCTTTGCTCATAATAAGGACAGCTGCCGCACCATCGCTGATTTGACTTGCATTTCCTGCATGAATTGAACCATTTTCTTTAAAAGCAGGTTTTAACTTCCCTAAGGCTTCAAGCGTTGTTTCCCTCCTTGGACCTGCATCTTCCTGAATTAAAACGGATTCTGTACTACTTAATGAAATGTCCATAGGCATTATTTCATTATCAAAATATCCAGCCTCCTGGGCCATGATTGCTTTTTGATGACTTAATAAAGCATACTGATCCAGATCCTCTCGAGAAAAGCCATATTTCTCAGCAATTCTTTCGGCAGATAATCCTTGATGAATGACTTCATATTTTTGAGTCAAAGCATTGCTAAAAGCTATACCTTGATAATTAGAACCTATTGGAATCCTAGACATACTTTCCACTCCGCCAGCAATGACGATATCCATATCTCCAGCTAAAATAGCTTGGGCAGCAAAGTGAATGGCTTGCTGGCTTGAACCACATTGTCTATCAATCGTTGTACCAGGAACCTCAACTGGAAGACCTGCAATTAAGGCAGATAACCTAGCAATATCACCCGCTTGTTCGCCAATTTGAGATACACAGCCTAAAATAACATCTTCTATTCGACGTGGTTCAATACCAGATCGATATACTAATTCTTTTATCACCATACCTGCTAAGTCATCCGCTCTTATATCTTTTAAATATCCATTTTTCTTACCAACAGGCGTCCTAACACCTTCCACTATTACCGCTTGTCTCATGAAACCCCTCCCCAAACACTTATAGTCCTAAATTCTTTGCTATAATTGTTTTCATTATTTCATTGGTGCCAGCATAAATGCTCGCTACCGGAATATCACGGTATCTCCTAGCAATCTTATATTCTTCCATATAACCATATCCACCATGAAGTTGGAGACATTCGCCTGCAATCTTTTTAGCTAGTTCAGTATATTTCCATTTCGCCATCGAAACTTTTGTCACAACATCTTTTCCCGCTATATGATCAGCTATTAAGGAATCTAGAAATACTCTTCCCATTTCGATATCCGTCGCCATCTCTGCTAATTTGAATTGTGTATTTTGGAATTGTCCAATTGACTTACCAAATGCCTGACGAGATTTTACATAGTCTAATGTAGTAGATAGCATTTCTTCAGAAGCAACCTGCGCAGCAATAGCCACGATAAGACGTTCCTGCTGTAGTTTTTGCATCATATAAAGAAAACCATGACCTTCTTCCCCTAGTAGATTTTCTTTTGGGACTTTACAGTCTTCAAAAATCAATTCTGCTGTATCCTGACAATGTAAGCCAATTTTATCTAGTTTTCTACCTCGAGAAAATCCCGGATGATCTCTTTCAATAACCAACAAACTAATGCCTTTATGCTTAGGCACTGCTTTCGGATTTGTTTTACAAGCGACGATGACTAAATCAGAATGAATACCATTAGTTATAAATGTTTTTTGTCCATTAACAATATAATGGTCTCCATTTAAAACAGCCGTTGTACTTATATTTGCTAAATCCGACCCTGCTCCTGGTTCTGTCATAGCAATAGCTGTAATACACTCTCCACTAACACATTTTGGCAGCCATCTTTCTTTTTGCTCATCTGTTCCAAACGCCATAATATACGGGATATTAACGTCACTATGAAGACCTATTCCAACTAAACCTGAACCTACTTTCTCCAACTCTTCATTTATTACAACATTGAATCCCCAGTCTACTTCACTACCACCATATTCTTCAGGTAAGTCTGGACATAAAAAACCTTGCTCACCCATCTTTGTCCAAAAAGAGCGAGGAATAATTCGATCTTCTTCCCATTGTTCATAATAAGGGTATGCTTCTTTCTCCAAAAACTTTCTGAATGATTGACGAAAAATCTCATGTTCTTCTCTTAAATATGGATGCTTCATTATCTCTCTCCTCCATTTGTCGTTATATACCGATAGATGACAATTTACATTTAAACTTTGCCAGAAGAAATATAGAAGTTTGGAAATCGGGGTAAAACATACGAGGATTAACCTGTTAGAAAACGGTTACAAAAAACTATGTAAAATTTACTAACTTGGAATGTTTTTCTAAATATTACAAGTATAATTTTAACTTAAATTCCCAATTCTTACAAATATGATTTTATTCCGCAAATAAAAAAGAGCAGAGAAAAATTCTTTCTGCTCAACACAACTATTATAGAAATAGCAATGCGACTTTTAATCTACTAAAAGATGTAAATCATTTTTTCTCTTACAGATCTAGTAATATTCGTAAAAAAGATTGCAACAATGACTCTAATTTTTCACATCACATCTCTATTGTTTATGTATTATTTTCTCTTTACAGTTATGTGCTTAGGGTTAAATCTTATATATGAAATAGCAACAGAGCTTATTAACCAACTAAAAATACCAATACAAATACTAAACAACCAATTACCACTGATTTGTAAACCTAACAAAACAGTGATAACACAAACAACCCCGCCAATCATCCCAAACACTGAGCCATTTGCTATATAAGCAGCCTTTTTAGATCCTGATTTTATTCCAACCATTATGACAGCTGTAATCATAACAGCTGGAAATGCAGCAAATATCCCCGCTAATATCCTCCATGGAGAAACGACGCTAATGAGATAACTTAGCATAACCGCTGTTCCTCCAAGTAAAAAACGAAACCATAAATCTTTATCCACTTCTTCTCACCCCCTTATTTAAACTGCGACGTAAGCAATACAACAGCTACTGAAAATACAAGCCAACACATCATAGAATTTGTTAGACCTATTTTCCATCCTTGCTTCGGTAGCAAATACCCAGCGATAACGGCGATAAAAATATTAATTAGCATACCGAAAATAGCACCTTTTGATAGAACAACGGAGTGTTCAACAAGAAGCTCACCTTTAAAATCTAGCGCTATAGAAAGTAAGGCCGCTAAATAAACGGCTGGGAAAGCAGCAAATATACCTCCAACTCTTTCTCCTAACCTCCTTGAAATAATTGTTGAAGCTAAAACGGCTAAACCACCTAACACAAATCGAATAACTAATGCACTTACAGATAATTCACTCACTGTATTTCCCCTCTTAACAATTATTATACGAATAATTACTACTTTAATATTGTTCATTAATTCACATTACTAAACCTCTTTTTTCTCTAAAAAATTATTACCAAAAATGGTTTATTCATATAACATTTCAAACACTAGTAAACTAAGCATAAACACAAAAAAAGCTAGTCCAACTATCATATATGATAGTTGGACTAGCTCTATAAAGTACTTTAATTATTATTTTAAAAAGATAAAGTATAACAAGAAAATAACAGCTAATCCATACATAATCGGATGTACTTTTTTCGCTTTTCCTGAAACAATCATTGTAATTGGATAGAATAAGAATCCAATTGCTATACCAGTTGCAATACTATATGTTAATGCCATCATTACAACTGTAAAGAAAGCAGGTACTGCTACTTCAAACTTATTCCACTCGATATCTTTAAGTGACGTTGCCATAAGAACACCAACAATAATTAGTGCAGGTGCTGTTACAGCAGATGTGATAACAGATAGTAACGGGAAGAAGAATAGCGACAATAGCATTAAAATACCAGTTACGATTGCTGCAAATCCTGTACGTGCTCCAGCTGCAACCCCAGCAGTTGACTCAACGAAAGAAGTTGTTGTAGATGTACCAAAAATAGCTCCAGCTACAATCGCAAGTGAATCTGCTAATAGACCTCTACCAGCGCGTGGTAGTTCGTTTCCTTTCATAATACCCGCTTGTTTCGTAACAGCTACTAATGTTCCAGCTGTATCAAAGAAGGCTACGAATAAGAATGTTAAAATAACAATGAAAATATCACCTGTTAATAATTGTGACGGTTCTTTAAATGCTTCAAAAGCTGCTCCAAAAGTTGGCTCGATACTTGGTACAGCACCAACTATTTGGCTTGGAACTTTAATTAATCCAAAAATCATACCAACAATTGTAGAAATAATCATACCAATAAAAATGGCTGCTTTAAATCCTCTTGTTAATAAAATAACCGCAATAACGATTCCGAAGATTGCTAATAATGTATTACCATTTGTTAAATCACCAATTCCAACTAATGTAGCTGAATTAGCAACAACGATTCCTGCACTTTGTAATCCGATAAAAGCAATGAATATACCAATACCTGCTCCAACTGCATTTTTCAATTCAACTGGAATAGCATTAATAATCTTTTCACGGATACCTGAAAGAGATAAACATACGAAAATTACCCCAGAAATTAAAACACCAGTTAAAGCGGTTTGCCAAGGAATACCTAATGTTAACACGGCTGTATAAGCAAACAGTGCGTTTAGACCCATACCAGGAGCAAGAGCAACTGGGAACCTTGCGATTAGTCCCATCAAGATACTACCAACCGCTGCAGCTAATGCTGTTGCTACGAATACAGCACCTTTATCCATTCTTAGCTCGGCAGGAAAATCTGCAATATCAGCTAGTGTTAAAACATTTGGGTTTACTACAAGGATGTATGCCATCGCTAAGAATGTTGTAATACCACCAATAATTTCACTTCTATAGCTTGTGCCAAGCTCATCAAATTGAAAATATTTTTTCATTATCAATTTCCCTCCGAAAATTTGTTGTTGTAATACCTTATGAGATCCCTTTTCCCCACAGAAAAAGCTCCGTCTATATAGAACGGAGCTTTGACAATCAATGAAAATAAGAAACTACCCTTTTCACACAAGTTGCATAATACTTGTTACAGTTAAAAAAGGTAATCATTTCATCGTAGTCAAGCCGTTCATGGCAGCTTGGTAGAAACTTTTGGGCCATATCCCCAAGAATATACGACTAACAATATTAAGTTAAATATAATTTCTGTAATCATATTAACAACACAAAATATAAAAGTCAAGAAAAAAGACGAACATTATTTTTTCTGATAGTTTTAAAGTTCGCTTTCTACTCTTTTTTTCATGAAAACGACACATTATTTTCCATATTTAGCTAACAGTATAGTTTTCTCTATTTTTAAATAGCGATTATTACCATCTATTTCACCTTTCATTTCAATACATACATGACATTATCGGCAGCTTTATGCCATTTCGAAGCCAAAAACATTTCAACTAAGGCTACCAACAAATAGATTGGTTGTAGTACGGATAAATAGCCAATCATTAAAATCTGTATAATAATCCAAATCCCCAATATAAATCCCATTAAAAATAAGTACTTCCAAACTCCAAGTGAACGTGATATTAAAAATAGAATGGTAACTAAAATATGCCCTATTCCAATAACAATGAATAAGAATAGACCTGGTATGAGAAAATCAAAGAAAACCTCACTCGGTAAAATCTCAGTCGACATGCCTAACGTCTTCCCAGAAGGATCTACAATGAAACCAAATCCTCCAGCCATCGCACCTATTCCAGTAAAGAAAAACAAAATTATTATAACTCGCTTCAGCGCTTTTTTCGTCATAACCAATAACCTTCCTTCATTCAAGTGATATTTTCTTATTACACTCTTCCATTCATTGCTAAACGTATTTTGTTTAGAAGAAAACATCTTGAAAGAAAGAATTGCAGAGTAAAGATTAGACTAACTCCTAAGTTCAAACAAAAAAATCTAGACCTTCTAATGAAGAGTCTAGATTTTTACAGTCGTACACCTTTTTATCAACTTAACAATTGCAAGATGATCTACTACATTATTCATTCACTACATTTAACGGCTTCGTTTTCAATTTAATGAGGTACTGTTTTGTAAGATACCCTAAAACTAATTCCACAATAATCGCAAACAATACGATGAAATATACTTTATCTGAGAATCGATCAAACATCAGTCCATATAACGCCTGCCCTATAGGATATGAACACATAACAATCGTTGAAACAAATGCACTAACTTTTCCTAACATTACATTCGGTGTTTCAGTTTGGATAAACATTTGAGCAAAAATAGTGAAAATCCCCACTGATGCCAAGCATAAAAAAGTACATAAACAAATTATTACATAAGCAATCATTGGCTGTATCTCTATACTTGTTACAAGTGCTATTGGTAACAACACCAGACTTCCTATTAGAATAAATACATAAGAGTTATGGATGCTGTATTTTTTTGATACAAAACCTATCGCGAGCCCCGCACCAATTGATCCGATAGCTAGGATGCTTTCTGCTATTCCATATAATTGAGAGCTTAAACCAAGTTGTACTTTAATAATATAAGGTAAGCCAATCATAAGCATTGTAGAAAAAAAAAGATTAATAGCAGCGACTACTAATAAAACCTTAAATAATATCGGGTTATCCTTACCAATAAAAAAGAGAGCTTGTTTTAAATCTGTAATTGCTGTTTCAATCGCATTTCCTTTTGATTCTTGCTTTGTCAAAGGAATATGGATAAATACTTCAATCAGCGCCGAAAGAAAAAATGCAACTGCTCCAACTATTACAATTACTTTTAAGCCAAAAAATCCGTACAATATTCCTCCTAAAATAGGTCCTATAAAATTCGCTAAAGCATTTACCTGCACTACAACTCCATTTGCTTGTAACAAATACTCACCATCTACTAAGACGGGAACACTTGCTTGAACAGAAGGTTGATACATCGATTGAATGACTGATAATACAACCATTACAACAGCAATTAAGAAAACAATATTGCTATTATTTAATTGAAAAAGAAACAAAATACACACTAATGAAGTAAATGCATCTAAACAAACCATAATATTTCTTCGATTAAAGCGATCAGCTATCACTCCTCCAACAGGCGATAATAAAATCGTTGGTATCATCGATAAAGCCAGAATGCTTCCAAACGCAGTAGCCGATCCTGTCACGTCTAATACATATAATGATAAAGAAAATCGTAAAATAGAGTTTCCAAACAAAGATATAATCTGACCAATAATCATTAATGTAAAATCTTTATGAAATAACTTACTTTTCATTTGTATCACTCCTTTTTTAAAAACAAACCGACTAGCGGTATGTATAATTCAAATAATATACTGCCTTCCCAAAAAGGCAGTTCATTATTTGAATACACTTTTTAAATAACTATGCATTGCATGCAAAACTTCTTCATCCATAAACGGTATTCCCATCTGTTCCGTAAGATGTTTTAGGAATACTATTTTACGTTCTAAATCTTCTTCACTTACTTGAGCAATCATCGGACTAAGCCAAACATTATTTAATAACAAAATCACTTCACTTGCACTTTTGCTATCTTCTACGTTGATAGACCCATCTTTTTTGCCTTCTTCGATTAAATCTTGAAAGATTGGAACACCGTATTTCATCGTACCATGAAGTAAAGTACTAACGAATTTTGGATTTTCCGCTAAAGATATAGCCATTTTATCAAACTGTTGCTTTTCAAAAGCTTCAAATTCAGCACAAATGATTTTTTTGAGTTTTTCTAACCCATTTAAACGCTCGGCATTTTTGAACTTTTGAAACGAATTTCGTTCATTGAAGCCCCTATCACCAATTGCATGTAAGATTTCTTCCTTTGATTTAAAATGATGATAAATCGCACCCTTACTCATGCCTAATTCATTAATAATATCTTGGATCGTTGTTTGTTCATAACCCTTTTCCAAAAACAATCGATATGAAATCGAAAGAATTTGTTCAATTGTTTTCTCGGGATGCTTATTTCGAGCCATAATTTTTGCCTCCATACATACCAATGGTATGTATGGAGAATATCATTTTACAATCTATAAGTCAATCACATCTCCACTAAATAGGCCAACAAAAAATAAAAACCTCGAAAACCCTTTATCAATTAGGTTTCCGAGGTTGATAAATTATTTTATTCCCACTCAATAGTAGCAGGTGGCTTAGAAGTAATATCATACACAACGCGGTTGATGTGTGCTACTTCGTTTACGATACGTACTGAGATCTTTTGAAGAACATCCCAAGGGATACGTGCCCAGTCAGATGTCATTCCATCGATTGAAGTAACAGCACGGATACCGATTGTGTAATCGTACGTACGAGCATCTCCCATTACACCAACGCTACGGATGTCAGGTAGTACTGTAAAGTATTGCCAGATGTCGCGCTCTAAGCCCGCTTTTTTGATTTCATCGCGAAGGATGAAATCAGATTCACGAACGATTTCTAATTTCTCTTCTGTCACTTCTCCAAGTACACGAATTCCAAGACCTGGTCCTGGGAAAGGCTGACGCCATACTACTTCATCAGACATACCTAGCTCTGTACCTAAAGCACGAACTTCGTCTTTGAATAATGTATTTAATGGCTCAATTAACTTAAACTGCATATCTTCAGGAAGTCCACCTACATTATGGTGAGATTTGATTGTTTGTGCAGTTGCTGTACCACTTTCAATAATATCCGTGTATAAAGTACCTTGAGCTAAGAAGTCAATACCTTCTAATTTAGCTGCTTCATCATCGAACACATAGATGAATTCGTTACCGATGATTTTACGTTTTTGCTCAGGATCCGAAACACCTTTAAGCTTAGACATGAAACGATCTTTTGCATCAACTTTAATAACATTCATATGGAATTGCTCAGTGAATGTTTTCATAACGCCTTCTGCTTCACCTTTACGAAGAAGACCATGATCAACGAAAATACATGTTAATTGATCGCCGATTGCTTTGTGAATTAAGACAGCTACGACAGAAGAATCTACGCCACCACTTAATGCACATAGAACTTGTTTATCTCCAACTATTTCACGAATTTTTTCAACTTCCATTTCAATGAAGTTGTGCATAGACCAATCGCCTTTACATCCACATACATTGAATGCAAAGTTTTTCAAAATATCATTACCGTACTCTGAATGTTGTACTTCTGGATGGAATTGAACAGCATATAATTGGCGTTCTTCATTACTCATACCAGCGATTGGACATGATGCACTTGTTGTATCAATAGTGAATCCTTCAGGTGTAGCCGTTACAAGATCTCCATGGCTCATCCATACAATTTGGTCAGTTGGTAATTCTTTATAAAGAGAAGAAGCATTTTTAATATTGATTTCTGCTTTACCGTACTCACTGTGATCTGCTTTCTCTACTTTTCCACCAAAATGCGTTGTCATTAATTGCATTCCGTAACAAATCCCGAATACTGGAATTCCCATGTCGAAAATACGTTCATCACAGCGGAATGAGTTTTCATCATAAACACTGTTTGGTCCACCAGATAAAATGATTCCTTTTGGATTCATTTCTTGAAGTTCTTCCAAAGTGATTGTATGAGGATGCAATTCCGAATACACACCAAATTCTCTAATACGTCTTGTGATAAGCTGATTGTACTGACTACCAAAATCAAGTACTACTATGATTTCTTGATTTTGCATTTCTGTTTTCCCTGACACAAACGTCACCTCTACTAATAATTTATAATTCAAAACCGCTTATATAAAGGAAAGTGCAAGTGCCTTATGTAGCACCAAATAGTATAAGACTAACCGGCAAAAAAGTTATTCATTGACCGGATGAACTTATGACCTTTCAAGACTAAGGCTCTGAAGCTAGACAGCCGTCTAAGTTCAATAATCTTCTATTTATATAAAACGGTAAACAACTAAGAAATATTGTTCTTATCTTATCATTTGCAGAATAGCAATAACAAGTTATAGCCGCATTCACTTGTTAGAACGACAAAAGTATAGAATAAGCATCAGAACAAAGCATAACTCATCTAGATTTGCGCCTCCAAAAAACATCCGGTTCTTTGATGCCAAATGGCATACACTATCCTAAATTCTGATAGTATAAAGAAAGAACTAGAATCTACCATAAATCATCGCATAAGGCAGTAATCTAGTTCTATTTCCAATCGTTCCTCTAAGAAGCAAGCAACACAAAGCTACTCACTTCCTTCATAGTCAGGTTATTTACGGCAACCCGGTAGAAACTTTCGAACCATATTATCGAGGATATACGCAGGAAATAATATTAAATTTAAATGTAAATCAAAACCTATTGTAACAACTGATTAAAATAGAGGTCAAGTTATTGTTTTTTTCATAACTTTCTCCCATAATTCTTTCGCTCCACTCCAACTCTCTAAAGCATCCGCATTTCCATAGATTACTTTTTCATAATGCTTTGTTAATTGGCTCATATCATCATTATTGAAATGCTCATCTACATAATTTGCAAACTCTCGGAGCGTTTGACCTTTATGTTTTTTCAAGCCCATTCTTTTAAGCTGTTTATTTAACACATGATAAGCCTTAATGAACGTATCTTTTGATGAATGTCTCTTAAAGTACCAAATCCAAACATACGGAAGCCATTTACCTCTTATTAAATATAAGAGCCCCACAAACGCAAGTACCCCCGCGAGAGTACCTGCATTTTTTTTCCAATTTTGAATGACCTTATTCTTTACATGAGTTATCGTAATAGGAGCTTTTCCAGAGCTTTGCTGCTCTTCCAATTCCTTTTGTTTATTAGGTGTTTGCGTAGGCTTTTTTGGTGTATCCGAATTCTTTTTACTATCCGTTCCAGAAGAAGTGGTAGTTGGTTTGAATTCAAAGCGAGCATTATTTGTGAATCCTTTTGTTGGTTCAAAAGGAACCCAGCCTACTCCTTCAAAAAACACCTCCACCCATGAATGAGCATTGTTATTCGTAACCTTATAAACTTTACGACTTTTTTCAGATGAAGCATACTCTCCTTCTGTATATCCTTTAGCCCATCGAGCTGGTATACCTATTGTACGTAGCATGATGACCATGGAAGTGGAAAAATGATCACAATACCCTCTCTTTGTCTCAAATAAAAATTGATCTACAAAATCTTGACCATCTTCAGGATAAGGGATATCAATACGGTCATATTCAAATTCCGGGCGATCAAAATAATTTTCTACCGCTTTAACCTTATCGTATCTATTATCTTTATCCTGCGTAAGGCTTACTGTTAGTTCCCTTATTCTATCTGGTAAATAAGGAGGCAGTTGAAGATCTTCAGTCCAATAAGAATCGTCCTGATTCTGTATTTTTTTTAGATCTTCCACTTGAAAGGTTGGAACTCGATAATCAAGTTCGAATTCATCAAGCTCTACGTCCACTCCTTCTGCATCAACACTCTTAATTTTGTTCGATGTATAATTATATTTATATAAAGCCTTGTTATTTTCTGATGGATTGATAATATC
Source organism: Bacillus massilioanorexius (assembly GCF_902374955.1). Lineage (GTDB taxonomy): Bacteria > Bacillota > Bacilli > Bacillales > DSM-1321 > Bacillus_AD > Bacillus_AD massilioanorexius. Next base: position 18,749 of record NZ_CABKRX010000028.1, on the reverse strand, counting down.
CAAGCTATCAATTGGGGTTGGATACGAGATATGACTATAAGGAATTTCAACTTTAACTATGTCTTTTTTCTTTTTTATACTCTCATCAATCATAGAATAAGTATCGAGCGGAATAGTATCGTTATTGATCACATTTTCATTAAAAAACTCTGCCGTTTGTTCCCATCCCAAGCCCGTATAATAATTTTTATTCTCGACTTTCCAATAGTGTTTGGATTCCGTTGTAGCCGTAAAGACCAAGGTGTTATCTTCTTCAAAACCCCCTCCTAATTTCGAATCATCTACTCCGTAACCTACCTTCGCTGTTGTTGACTTATCAGCGAATTTATCTGAATAGGAGATAAGGAAAGGTACAGGATCGGGCCATTGTTCTTCTGGCTTAGGCATCAAATAAGCAAATACTCCACTAACTGTAATCATAATTAATAATGGAACAATCCATCGACTGTATTGTTTGAAACTAATAGAAAGTCTTTCTTTTTGAAGAAGACGTTCTACTGTCAAGCTCCCAATTAACATAAAACCAATGACAAACATACGGATGATAGCCCAATCTCCATCATAGTTCGAAAATGTATCTAAAATGCTAATAAACATAACACTAATCACATAAAACAAAAATATGCTTTTCTTTATCGAAATCCAATAAAAAAGTAAATATACTAAAATCCATAAGAACAAATAAAACAAGATTGTTCTTATGCTATTAGTGATAGACATCCATTCTTGTTCAAACAACACGCCTATACTGTAAATACACTCTTCTATAAATTGACGAATCCATTGAAAATCAAAAATAGAAACAACATCATAATAGAGGTAATGGATTGAAATAAAAATAAAAGCAAATAAAATAACAGCTTTCCACAAAAACCTTATACCAAACGCATATAAAATCATCGCTACTCCGACAAATAGGATAAAAACCGAGATGTTTTGAATTTCAACAATTACTTTTAACGGCCTTAACCATTCACATAAAAGCAAAAATCCTAATATATAAAAGCACAATAAAGAAAAGCGATTAGACCAAAACCTGCTCATTTATTTAGCCCCTCCCCCATTTCGCTTTTCCATTTGCCAGATTGAATAAAGCGACAACGAATACCTTTCATCATTGCTTCAGTTTTAACAGACTGGTCCCATTTTTGGTTAGTCGAGCTGTCCTCCATGACAAATACCGTAGCTTTCGTATTTCCTTTCATAACACTTACAGAAGACAACACCGATTTATTAAATTGTGATGTAATGAGAATATAGGAGGTGTTAGCTGGTATATTCTGTTTGCCAACATACAAATAGTCTTCTATAGACTTTTCTCCAACATCTTCTATTTTGGCTAACGAATAAAAAATTTTAACTCGTTGCTGTTCACCTCTACCCACAAAAGTTGCTTGATTTAAATTAGCTGTTCCAACGAATGCAACTCCTACTCCCTTGTACAATATGCTATGAGCTAAAGAAGCTGCTAAACAAACCATTTCTTCAAATAAATCTGAAGGAGATTGGTCTAAAACAATTAAGACATCTTGGCTTTTTCGCTCTTCAAATTCTTTTGTCATAATTTCATTTTTTTTAGCGGTCGCTTTCCAATGTATCCAAGATAATCGATCACCAGCTGTATAATCTCGTACACCAGAAACAATGGATGTTTCACTATGATTTTTCACCGCTGAGGCGAGCTGTCCTTGTTCATAAAAAGCTTCTAATTGTTGATAATTGATTTTTTGATAACTTGGAAACACTAGAATGCGATTATGACATTCAATGCTAACAGACTTTTCATATAACCCCAGTAAATCTCCTGTTTTAAATGAAACTGCTTTAAAATTATGCTCTCCTCGAACCGTTTCAGGAATGGTATAAGTAAAATTCACTTCTTTTTGAAAAAGAGGAAATATCATTCTTCGATTATAGTCATAAGCTTGAATCCGCAATCTCTCATCCATAAAATCTTCAACAACTACATATAATAATGGAAAAAACCTAGGAAACTTTATCTTAATTTCAACTATGATAGAATCTCCCATCTTATATTCCTTTCGATTAAAACGACGACTCACTTCAATATTCTTTAATGGATATAACTTTAATAGAACGGCATACACTACAAAAGGTAGAAAACTATAAAATAAAAACCAGCTTACAAACCCACCCTGAAACATAGAAAACACAAATAAAATAACTATTAATAAGATCAACATCACCATCTTCATCAGAGGTGATGAAAAAAAACGAAATTTTTTTATCATTTCTTCACAGTCCTTTGAACAGGAACAGGAATTCTAATTAATAGCTTTGTTATAATCTCTTCAGGTGTAACGCCACTATATCGAGCTTCCGGTTTTAAAATAATACGGTGAGAAAATACATATGGAACTAAATACTGAATATCATCTGGTATGACATAATCTCTACCTTGAATAAAAGCATAGGCCTGTCCCGCTTTCATTAAAGCAATGGATCCACGTGGACTAGCTCCCAGGTAAACAGATGGGTCTGTTCTTGTTTCATTAGAAATTCTCACAATATATTCTTTAATGGCATAATCAACATGCACATTACGTACTTCTTCTTGTAAGCGTCGAATCTCTTCGACTTGAATAACAGGCTGCAGTTGTTCAATCGGTTGATTATATTGAACACCATTTAAAATATCAATTTCCTCAACAACTTGAGGATACCCCATTCCCATTTTTAATAAAAAACGATCTAACTGTGCTTCAGGTAATGGATAAGTCCCTTCATGTTCTATAGGATTTTGTGTAGCCATAACAAAAAATGGTTGCTCTAGCTTTCTAGTTACTCCATCAACAGTTACACTTGCTTCTTCCATTCCCTCTAGTAAAGCGGATTGTGTTTTCGGAGATGTACGATTTATTTCATCTGCCAAAATAATATTTCCCATTATCGGCCCAGGGCGAAAATTAAATTCTTGCTCTTTCGGATTATAAATAGATGTACCCGTTACATCTGAAGGTAATAAATCTGGTGTAAATTGAATTCTTTTAAAGCTTGCATTAATAGAAGTAGCAAGAGCTCGTACCATCATTGTTTTCCCCACTCCAGGCACATCTTCTAGTAAAACATGCCCTTCCGCTAATAAAGCCACAATACTTAACTCCGATATATTTCTTTTTCCAATGATGACACGATCTATATTATTTAAGATTTGTTCAATTATAGGATTTTTCTGTTCGTATACCATCTGTACCTCCGAATTGATATATTTTCATTTTTTGTAAATGTATTTCCATAATAGCATCTTTTGACAAATTATTGACAAAAAATTCGAACAAATAACAAAAAACATCATCATTCACTGAATATCTTATGTAAGAACATCATAACATCTGGGGCTGAATTGTTTTCTAATAATTTTGACATTTGTAAGCGAATTTAGTCTTTTACATCTCTCTATAAAAATAGAACCCACAGAAACAATTCCTCTGCGGGTTCTATTCGATAAATCTATGAAATTCATTATCTATTAAACGGTTGGTACTCTTTTTGTATCCATTCCTATCTGTGGATTTTTCCATAATTCTGACCATTTTTTAATAGCCGCAATCATGATTATTAGTCCAAGCACCAGCATGATAACGGATAACGTTCCATTTAAGAAGTTATATCCTGCCGCTGCTTTGTTCCAATATACATGTTTAATCATCCAATAGCCGGCATAGTTAACCGTTACATATAAGTAAGCAAGTGGAACTAAGCAAGTAAGCATATACCAACGCTTATCAGCAATTTTCAAAATAATAGTTGCTCCAATGATTAAACCGATTGAAGCCATGAGCTGATTGGAAACACCGAATAATGCCCAAACCGAGCTAATATCTCCTGAAAACAACAAATATCCCCACATAAAACATGCTAGAGCACTAGCGAAGATTGATCCAGGTATCCAATCCGTCTTTTTCAATGGCTTATACACATCACCTAAGAAATCTTGAATTAAGTAACGAGCAACACGAGTTCCAGCGTCAATCGCTGTTAAAATAAATACTGCTTCAAACATAATAACGAATTGATAGAAGTACGACGCTAAATGACTAAACCATTTAATCCCCGTAAATATATACGTCATACCAACAGCAAGCGTTACGGCTCCACCTGTTCTTCCTTCTAAATCCATTCCAATTTCTTTACTTAATTCCGGTAAATTATCTACTGTCATACCTAATGTTTTGAATACTTCAGGTGTAGAGTTAATTGCAAAATAATCTGCTGGATGTAACGCTGTAGCAGCAATCAATGCCATAATTCCTACTAAACATTCTACAAGCATCGCTCCAAAACCAACAACCTTAATGTCGCTCCATTTATCCAACATTTTAGGCGTAGTACCTGATCCAACAAAAGCATGGAAACCAGAAATGGCTCCACAGGCAATTGTAATAGAAACAAACGGCCATACTGGACCCGCATTAATTGGCCCTCCACCATTTATAAAATCAGTAAAAGCAGGCATTTGAATAACTGGATTAACAAAGAATACCCCTACAATAAGTGCAATAAACACACCAATTTTCATAAAACTACTTAAATAATCACGTGGTGCAAGCAGTAACCATACTGGTAATGCTGCTGCGAAAAAAGCATAAATAGGTAAAATAATAGCTAATGTTTTATAATCAAGTGTTAATAAATCTCCAAGAGCTGTTCCTTGAATTTTTGGTCCTAAGAAAACACCTACCATTAGTAGAATAAATCCAATAGTTGATGTTATACCCAATTTTCCTGTCATTTTATAAGCAATTCCAACTAACATAGCAATAGGGATTGTAATCGCTACTGCAAACGTTCCCCATGGGTTGTTTTGTAATGCATTTAGTACAACCATTGAAAGTCCAGCCATTGTAATTGTAATAATAAACAACATTGCAAGTCCCGTACAGAAGCCCGCAACAGGTCCTAACTCTTCTTTTGCAACTTCAGAAAGAGATTTCCCTTTCTTTTTCATCGAAGCAAATAATACTACTGCGTCATGAACCGCTCCACCAATTACAGCTCCAATTAATAGCCATAGTAACCCTGGCAAATAACCAAATTGCGCCGCTAAAATTGGACCTACAAGTGGTCCTGCTGCTGCAATCGCCGCAAAATGATGTCCAAATGTTACCCATTTATTTGTTGGAACATAATCTTTTCCATCTTCTAACTCATGAGCAGGTGTTGGAACTGAATCATCAAGCTTTAACACCTTTACCGCAATAAACGTACCGTATAAACGATATGCAATCATTAAAATACAGATAGCTCCTATAACAATTGTAATCGCATTCATTACTTTTCAACCCCTCCGCTTGTTAATAGTAAAATAATAACCTACGTATGTTATAAACGTAGGTTTTCATTTTAAAATGTCAAAAATCCGAGTTGAAATGCAAAATAGCTGGCATGAAATTCAACGAAACAACAAAGTATATACACTTATTTCGCTGGTTAAAGACCTAAATATTCTGGATGAGTTGCAAAAAGACGCGAAACCATGAGAAGTCAACCAAATGTCCTAAGCATGATAACTAGACATACTCTATTATTAGTAGGAACATTGTTTTTTATAGTTATAAGCCAATTTTAGCTCTTAACTCCTTTGTATATGTTCTACTTACAGGAATAGATGTCCCCTCCTGCATAATAAGATTGTAAGTTGAGTTAAACCATGGTTGTATTTCTTTAATATATTCAGTATTTACAAGATAGGAGCGATGTACACGGATAATACTTGTATCTTGTAGTTTTCTTTCAAACGTTACTAGTGACTCCGTTGCTGCAAATCTTTCAGATAATGTAGTAATAATCGTATTACCTTCTTCAGTTGTACAATAAACGATATCTTTCATATTTACTAACACAATACGATCATCTAGATTAATAGCGAGCTTATCTTTAATTTCCTTTTTCTGATTTAGAACTTGAACGAACTCTTGTGTACGACTTTTTTTATCATTCATTTTGTGTTTAAGCTTAACAATCGTTTGTTTCACACGGTTTTCTTCAAAGGGCTTTAATATATAATCAAAGGCACTTAATTCAAAGGCTTTTAGAGCATACTCATCATAGGCTGTAGCAAACACAATTTCAGGGACATCCGTATGTTCTCGTAATCGTTCAGCTAATTCGAGACCATTTCCTCCTGCAAGCTCAATATCTAAAAACAAAACATCAATATCTTGTTCAATCACTTGTTCTAGAACATCTTCAATATGATCAGCCTCACCAACAATATCCACTTCTCTGCTTCGCTTTAATAGATAGGCAAGTTCATCTCTTGCTAATGGCTCATCATCCACTATAAACGCTCTTAACATCTTCTTCCTCCCATCTGCTTTGCTTAAAAGGAAGATGAATTTCAACTTTTGTACCAATTCCAATCGTACTAGTAATCTCAAAAGAAGCTTCATCTCCATATATTTCTATAATTCTTTGCTTGATATTCCATAACGCTGAGCCAGTTCCTTTTTTAGAATCAACCGTTTGATTGCCTAACTTCATAAGATTCTCATCGTTAATCCCTATGCCATTATCCTCTGTAATTAAAATCACTTGCTCACATTCTGTAACTACACGAACTTTCACCTCACCTTTCTTAGACCTCGTAAAAGCATGCTGAACAGCATTCTCTACTAATGGCTGAAGTGTAAAAGGCGGAATTAATACATCCTTTAATAAAGGATCTATATCTAAACAAATCGTATATTTATCTGGAAATCTAGCCTTTTCAATCGCTAAGTATGCTTCTACGTGCTCAAGCTCCTTTTCAAGTGGAATCAACATCGAACGCGCTCCATGCAAATTGCTTCGAAAAAACGTGCTTAATTTTATTAGTAACATTCTTGCTTGATCAGCATCTGACCGAACTAAACTAGATATTGTATTGATACTATTAAATAAGAAATGAGGATGTACTTGCGCTTGTAGAGCTTTAATTTCAGCATCTTTTAATAGTTTTCGCTGTGATTCCGCTTCAGCCAGCTCTAATTGAGTAGAGAATAATTTACTTAAACCTTCAGCTAATTCCTGCTCTACACTCGTAAGCCGATCAGGATTTGTAAAATACAGTTTGAGCGAACCTACTGTTTGATTATGGGCCTGCAAAGGTAAAACAATCGCTGCATGAAGCGGACAATTAGGGTTATAACAACCAATCTCCTCTCGCCTTTTTGCTGTTAATATACGACCTTCCTCAATCACTCTTTTTGTTAATTTTGTCCAAATATTTTGTTTTCTTATGTGATGATCTGCTCCGGCACCGATATGAGCTAACACCTCTTCTTTATTCGTAATAGCAATCGCATCTGCTTTTGTTGCATTCCAAATAATTTCAGCAACCTTTTGACATGACTGTTCATTCAATCCTTTACGAAAATACGGAAGAGTTGCTTGGGCAATATGAAGAGCCTTATGTGTTTGCAATGCCTTTGTTTTTTCTTCTTCAACCATCATAGATTTAATAATGATCATAAAAATGAGTGTCCCAAACCCATTAATAAGGATCATAGGAATCGCAATAATTTCGACTAAGTGGAGAGCCGATTCAAATGGTTTGGCTACTAATAAGATAAAGCCCATTTGAAACGTTTCCATAATTAACCCAATAATAACAGCATGTTTATAAGAAAGACTATGTTTAATTTCAAGCTTTTTTCCTAGATATCCCGTTATGATACCAGCAATAATGGTGGAAACACCACAAGCCACAGCTGTAAAGCCTCCAAGCGTTAAACGATGAATCCCTGCTAATAAACCAGCTCCAATTCCAACAATCGGTCCTCCTAATAGCCCACCTATAGCTACTCCCATTATTCTCGTATTAGCTAAGGCACCTTCCAAATCGACTGAGGTATGCCAAGACTGACCGCTAATAAATCCTTGTTCAATTTGAATTCCTGTATAATTACTAATAATTCCGAAAATGCCGAATATAAAAATCAAGATTATCTTTTCTTTCATCCCATGATCATTGTGCATAATCTGGCGAAACAGCTTTAATCTAGAAAGTAAAAAAGCCAAAATAACTAATAATCCCACTCTTTCTAACATTAAAGGCAATAGCTCAATCATTTCCGCTACCCCATTTCTAAATATGTCTACAATGATTATACTACAACAAATAGGAGTCTGACTTCTTTGTGTTATTACACACAAAAATCAGACTCCATTTATGATTACATTTTTAAACAAAACAATAGTTATTCAGCACTCGATTTTTCTTTACAAACGCTCTATTCTATTTGTATTTATCCTTCATTTCTTTCTCTTTTTCCTTTATGGATTCTTTTAACTCTTTCCCTTCAGCTTTAAGAGTTTGACTTAGTTCATCATAAGTTTCTTTTGAATAATCATTTAAAATTTCATATCGTTGATTTATTAAACTATCTACTTCTAAGCGAACATCATAACTAATTTGTTCTTTTTCTTGAAGATAATACGAAGCTTCTGTTAGCCTACTTTTTTCATCGTATATTAAATTAGAAAATTCCGATTTATTACCATGTAACTCATTTTCTTTTTTTGCTTGCTCATCCCAAACTTTGTTCCAATTCTCATTTCCCCAATCCCACCATTCATTCCACAAACGTTGTCTTTCCTCTTTCCATAACCGTTTAAAATCTTCTGCTGTATCGACAGTTTCAAATTCTCCTCCCCCAGCCTCAGCAACGGCTAACAATTGTTTTTGTCCATTACGATCCACATCAAAACCAATAATATTTACTACTGCTTCAATATTTGAATCATGAAGCTCTTTTGCAGCCTTTGCAGGATTACCGTCACATGTTTCAACTCCATCACTTACTATATAAATAATGTTTTTACCTGGTAAATTTGCTTTTTCAAAATCAGCTTTTGTTTCTATGATAGCTTTTGCAATTGGAGTCCAACCAGTAGGCTGAAATTTCCCTAATGAGCTTGTAAATACTGATGAATTATACGGCTTCAAATCATATACTATTTCAGTGCTGTTACATGAGCTTTTTTTATCACTATCACTATTACTTCCCTTATGCCCATAAACCCTTAAGGAAACATTAGCGCCTTCAGGCATTGAAGCAACAAACTCATTAATGGCATTTTTAGCAAGATCCATTTTGGTTTTACCACCTATCTTTTGTGCCATGCTACCACTTGCGTCTAATAGGATTGCAATATTTGTATTACCTTCTAATCCACCATCTTCATCTAACTTCATTCCTCCAGGCATTTCACTTATTATTGTTTCAATGCTAGGGTTAAATTCTTCAAAATATGTATAATATGGTTGATAATTTTTTCCCTCTCTTATTAACTGTAACAAGGAATGATATATTTGAAAGCTATCTTTATCTTGAAAACTCTTATTATCTAACGCTCTATGAATCACTGCTTTATTATATGCGTTCCCTGAGTATTTCCCCTTTTTTTCTTTAATTATTTCTTCTATATTGCTAGCAACTTCATAATCTTGTTCTTCTGATTCAGAATTTTTTTCGGATTCTTTCTTTTGAGATGCTTCATTCTTTTCCTTATTGGTATCTGTTTGTTCACTTAATCCACAAGCAGTTAAAGATACCAATAAAAGTAGGGACACAACTCCTATCCAAAGTCTACTTCTTCGATTGCCCTCTAGCATAAATAAATACCTCCATAAATAGATAATAATACCCTTTGTTTCCAGATGTATTTCCATAATATGTTTTTTGGTTCAAATATTTTTTATCACTAATATAAATAGTTCGTCAAACCCACGCCGAAACTTGTCTAAGTCTTTAGAATCAATTAATAGTGTAATTCTCTCAAAATCGCATAGATGAAATGAAAATTTTTTCTTTCAATAGGTTATATTGAACCAGCAAAAGATCTATCCAAAGGCATATAAGAATACAAATTTATTGTTCTTTCATTACTTATGTATCATTTTACAATAAATACCAAAAAGATCTATCGAATGATAGATCTTAGAAGCTGCCTAAACTATGTGTCTAACTTTATTGAGTCAGATCAAATTCACCTACATTTGTTCTCACTATTCATTTGATAGCAAGATATCATTTCTACTTAAAACTGAGACTCTTATTTCTTACAAGCTATCGAACTAACGGAGTCCATCAATAAAATATATATTGAATAGAATAAGGTTCATCTACTTTTTTCATTTGGCTCTCTTATACTTCAGTGTTGTTTTTTAACTAGGAATTAATTGCAGCGAAAGTTGGACAACTCCTGTGGGAATAGCATGAGCAAAAGCCCCTGCTAAAACCATTCCCACAGAAAACGCCCATTTGCAGCGAAAAGCAACATCAATGTTTAACAGCACGTTTCATCTTAATCATTAAGAAAACAGCGGTAACTGTTCCACCAATTAAGCCATCAATCATATCAAACATCGTATCGTCTGGATCTCGACCTTGCGCAGTGAAATGAAATAATTTATCTCCAGCAAATTCAAGTAGCTCCCAAAAGCCTGCGACAGCTAATGCAAAAGTGATAATATACAAACCGATGAAAGCAATCGGTAACTGTTCCACTAATTGCTTACCAACAATATATTGCAATATTAACCACGCACCATATCCAATCCATATACCAGATGTAAGATGAAGAAAATCATCAAAGTGATGAATGCTGTATGCTCCACCAAATGTTCCTATGCCTACTGATATAAAGATAAAACCATACGTCATACTAGCAAAAATGGATGGGAATGGATTCCGAGCCTTTCTCTGCCAAGTTCCTATTGCAACGAGTGATAATATCGTTAATATGCCCATGAATGCTTTTGTACTTCTTCCATCTACAATCATCCATACACTCCAGGCCGTAATAATAATAGTCACGATCCACCAAATCCAGCGGTCGACTTTGAGTGCTCTCTTAGCCTTTTGATCCTTCATGTACTCTCCTTCTTCCTAAGCAATTTTCTATTTGAATACTTCCAAGATAAAATCATTTATTTTATTAAAAATATACCAAAATAATATTATGATGGAAAGTTAACTTAAAAAAGGAACCTATTTCGTAATGAAAAGCACATAAGTTATTCAAACTATACATAAAACGTATCCAACTTATAATATATATACACTTTTTATCAAACATATAATCACATCTTTGAGCAGTCTCTTAGTTATTCTCTCTACACGTACGAAAGAGGGCATCATACGTTCTAACCCTACTATCCTATTTGAGTAGCCTAATAACTATATATCACTTAAACATAAGAACAGTGTCTAGTGGGAATTTTCAAAAACCAACAATATTTAGTTATTTAATACAAATCTTGATGGTTCATTTATCTACATTTTTCACATGAATTCTACTCTTTTTTACAAATATATTTCCTAAGAAATATATTTGTCGAAATAAGCCCAAGTAGGATCTCCACCTCAAAACACCAATTCCACAAACATTGTAGGTTCTACCTTTAACATAAAAAGAACCTCTATCATTTCTTTATTTCCATATACCATCCTTATTATGTTCCAACTATTAAACATGTTTACACTTTGTTAATAAGGGAAAATGAATACAAATCACTTATTGGATGCTACTTCCAATGAAAACATACGAATACATAATGGGGGATTTTTTATGAGAAAACAAAATGTTATTATATGTCCAAATTGCCATAGTCATAAAGTAAAGAAGCTACTAAACCTTCCGCTGATGATGTTTGCTCTAGCCTTTGCTACAGCCTGGTTTGAGAGTATCGGATGGATGATCAGTCTATTCTTTTTAATTTTAGGCATAGCCATGATACTTAAAGATAATGGTGGAAAACGTATGAAGTGCTTAAACTGTGGAGAAAACTTTCGTGTAAGTAAAAAAACATTCCATGAATATAAATTACAAAAAGAAGAAAATCATTAAATATAAATAAAAAAGCTTCTCCTTGGTCCAATTACCAAAGAGAAGCTTTTTTAAGGATTTCAATACCTCATTAGCATAAACATATTCAACTTTTAAAATTATAAGCCCCAATCTAATTTCAACATATCTTTTAGGATTGCAACTTTTTCTTGTCCAATATGATCAGAAATTTTCTTCTCAATCGTAGCCTTTAGCAATTCATTTTTCTCATAACACTCTTCTCCCAATTTCGTTAATTGGAGACACTTGTCTTTCTTGTTATTCTCTAAGCTTTTTATCTCAACTAAATTCTTCATTTCAAGCCTTTTGATAAGTTTATGAGTTGCTTGTCTAGAAATATCTACCTGTTTCGAAACCTGTGATATAGTTGGATGCTTTTTGTAAATTCTCGCCATAATAAACCATTCAGAATTCGATATATAAATATCACTGGAATCATTCCATAGTTTCTCCGTTATTCTTCGAAGTTGAACATGACGTTCACTTAGTACATCAATAAAATCTAAGTTCTGTAATTCTGTATCCAACCATTATCACCTCTTGAATTTTTCCCGTCTTTTACTATATAAAAGCCGCTCTTCATTGTCAACTTAATTGACAATTTGAAGTTAAAGGCATACACTATAAATAGTCAACTTAGTTGACAATAATCCATATAGGAGTATGACAAATGTATAATATTGGAGATTTAGTCATCTACTCAACCCATGGCATTTGCCGAATAGATGATATTTGCAAAAAGACGTATTCAGGAATTACTCGAACTTACTATGTTTTACATCCTATCGAAGATCACTCATTGACAATTAATACCCCTGTCGATAATAAGAATCTAGGAATCATGCAAGGAATTATTAATCGTAATGAAGCAGAGGAAATTTTACAATCTTTTAAACTACCAGGTATATCTTGGATTGAAAAGAGCCATGACCGAAACAAGATATATACAGATATTATAAAGACTGGAACTAGCAAAGAAATTTCTAAAGTCATTAATACTTTAATGCGGAAAAAAGCAGAAGACGAAAGTAATGGAAAAAAGCTAGCGGAAAGTGATAAACAAATATTGATATTAACCCAAAATATATTATTCAAAGAATTATCTATCGCATTAAATACTACATTTGAAGCTATAGCCCAAGAAGTCCATAAAATACTGAATATTAAATTTAATTCATAGTTGTTCTCAATGATACAAACGATGCCTTTATCTCTATCTAGCAGAAACTAGTAAATTGATAATATAAAAAGAAACGCTCAAGTATTTCTACACAAAAAAGAAGCTTCTCCAAAGTCTAATCTACTTTTGAGAAGCTTCTACATTTTGAAGTCTAGCCATCGAATTGTTTAATATCTGTAAAAAAATGAACATCTTTCACGAATTATAGAATATCCCTCAAATATTGAGAAGAATAGATTCTCAATATTTGGGGGATATTCTTCTTTTTTATTGATGAAACCTTCGTTATTTCTAAAGATAGAAATGTTAAATGGATTTATTTAAATACATTTAATTTTATTTTCGCAAATTGCTTTGGTATATAGAGCTTATTAATCAGTAATGGATTTTCTTTATTATTATATAGATTTTCTAATAATAAAAAGCATTCATTTTGCCCAACTAGCTTTTCCTTTCTATCCGCAAGGTTAACAGTATGTGTAAATTTGACTTCAATTTCACCATGATTCGCATACTCATATACTTGGCTCTCAAGAAAATCCAGTATTTGTTCTTTATTGTTCAAGTCGAGTGAAAAATTTTCTACAGTTTCCATCGGCATAAATGTAAAAGCATAGGCTACTAAATCATTGTTTTTTCTATATAAGCGTTCTAACGCTACAACAGTAGATACTTCACTTTTCAACACTTGTTTTGTATATTTAGTTTCTGTGTCTAAGCGGTAGTGGGTTTCTATCTGGTCAAAAGTGGCTATGTGACATTTATGCATTGGGTTACTTAATTTTTCTAACTGAACGGGGTCTTGTTTGTAAAACGTATCAATCACAAAATTTCCTTTCCCTCGTTCATTTCTAACCAATCCATCATCTTGTAAAAGTGCTAGAGCCTGTCTTAAAGTAACACGACTAACCCCTAAGCTTTTAGCTAAATCCGGTTCAGAAGGAAGCCTGCTGCCTACTGGATATGTATTCTTTGATATCTGTAGAAGCAGTTCATCATACACTTTAATATAGAGCGGTCTTTTTAATTTATCTGCTTTGTTAGGATTCATTCAGTCATATCCTTTTTTCTTCATATTTAATAAAAAACCAAAAATAAATATTTTTTGGTTTTTTACTATCGTAACATACTACTTCAAGAATGATAAGAAGGAGTCACCATATTCAGGCATAGCCACATCAAAATTATCAGCAATGGTTGCACCAATATCTGCAAATGTATCATTTTGAGGTAATTTACAAGTATTCTTAAATTGCTTTGAATAAACTAACACAGGAATGAATTCTCGCGTATGATCTGTTCCTGAGAAAGTTGGGTCATTACCGTGGTCAGCAGTAATAATTAATAAATCTTCCTCAGGAAGTATAGATAATAATTCATCCAAGCGTTTATCAAAATCTTCTAACGCTTTACCATAACCTTTTGGATCACGGCGATGTCCATATAAAGCATCGAAATCCACTAAATTTAAGAAACTTAATCCTGTAAACTCTTTCTTCACTACCTCAAGTAACTTATCCATTCCATCCATATTGTTCTTAGTACGGATGGATTCCGTTACTCCCTCCCCATCAAAAATATCGTTGATTTTTCCGATGGCAATGACATCAAATCCACCATCTTGTAAACTATTCATGACTGTTTTTCCAAAAGGTTTTAAGGCATAGTCATGACGGTTTGCTGTTCTTGTAAAGTTTCCTGGCGTTCCCATATACGGTCTTGCAATAATGCGACCGATTAAATATTTAGGGTCTTTTGTAATTTCACGAACCTTTTCACAAATGTTATATAACTCTTCTAGAGGAATAATGTCTTCGTGAGCGGCAATTTGTAAAACAGGGTCAGCTGAAGTATACACAATTAGATCACCTGTTTTCATTTGGTGCTCACCGTACTCGTCGATAATGGCCGTTCCACTTGCAGGTTTGTTTGCCACTACTTTACGTCCTGTTGCTTCTTCAATTTGTTTAATTAATTCAGCTGGGAAACCATTCGGAAACACATTAAACGGCTTATCTATGTTTAGTCCCATAATTTCCCAATGCCCTGTCATAGTATCTTTGCCTACTGATTTTTCTTGTAATTTTGTGTAATAGGCTAGAGGTTCATCAGACTTAGGTACTCCAAGTATTTCTTCAATATTAGATAAACCTAATTTCGCAAGATTCGGTACATTCAAACCGTTCATATATTCCGCAATATGTTGAAGTGTATGAGAACCAACATCGTTAAATTGAGCCGCATCTTTTGCTTCACCAATACCTACTGAATCCATAACAATTAAATGGACACGTTTGAATTTCTTCATTCTGATGTACCTCCAGTTAACTTACTATTATCTAATTTGCGACCAACTAAAAACCAAAATAATACGATCGCTACTACTGCTATAGCTACAATCACAAGTACTATACTACTGTAATTCAAAGCAACCGGATTATCTGTCACAAAGCTTAAGAAACCAAATTGTAAGTCTTTTTTATCAATTAAAAATGCTGAATACGTAAATCCTGTAGACATAGCAATGTTGATACATAAGTTATAGAAACCTAGAGCTGCACCTGCTTTTTCAGTAGGGACATTTTTAATACCTGTATCAATCATCGGTGCGTATAACAGCGCAAAACTACAAGAGAACAAGATTAGAGATATAGCAAACACAAAAATCGATTGTTCAATTAAAAGTGAACTTAGTAGCATACTAATAATAATTAAACTAATTGCCAAGTAAATACATTGTTTACTACTTAAATATCTTCCTATTTTACCAGATAAAGCTCCAACAATTGCTGCTAATAAACAAGCCGGAATAAACAATAATGAAACAGTATCCAATTGAATATCGTAAACAGTTGTTAAAAGAAACGAGAAAGTATTTAATGCGTAAGCTGAATAGATTGAATTCAGAATAAACGCTACTACCAATACGAATAAAAATTGCTTGTTTTTAAAAAACTCAATTGTAATAAAAGCATTTTTATTTTTGCTTACATAGATTAAGAACACAACAACAGCTGCTATAAAGAGAATGAACAGAATCCAATTGAAATAAGACATATACAGCATAATAGTTGTTGCAATGACAGTAACCAAAATTAAACCTAAAACGTCAACGTTATTTTGCTTTCTTTCTTCTTTAGGTAAGTTTTTCAAAATGAAAGGTAGTAATAGTAAGCTAAGCAAAGGAATTAAAAATAAGTTTTGCCATTGAAGATAAGTTGCTACGAATCCACCAGTTAATGTACCAATAACGGTTGCAATTTGGAAACTGCTTGTACTAAAGCCCATATATTTCTTTTGTTCTTCTGCTGTTGCGTATTTTGCGATAAAGATTAAATATAGTGTTTCAGTGGCCCCTAAACCAGCTGATTGAATGATTCTTGAAAATACAATTAACCAATAGTTTTCATGCGTTACGTAACCAAGTAAAGACCCCACACAGATTAAACCAATACCTATAGCTAATAGATTTCGCACGCTAATTGAATCGGATAGAGAAGAATAGACAACTGCCCCTATTCCAATCACTAATCCTGATAATGTTACTTGCCAACTAACTGTACTAGCCGATACTCCAAAGTACTCTACTAAGTCTGGAGAGATAATTTTAAAAGAATTATCAATAACAATTGAAAAAATCATTAAAAGTAATATGACAGGAACTACTTTATTTATATTTAAAACTGCTTTTCTTTCACCTGTATGATTCATACGTTGACCTCCACTACCATCAATACTTTATGATATTTAGCGTTTATTAAAAGCGCTTTCAAAAGGGGTATTGTGAGGTTATTAACATCATTAAAAGTTAATAACCTCATCTATAATAATTGTTTCAATATCTTGTAGATTAATAGACCTTTACGCTAATTCTAGCGCGATCTCCATCATCTTCGTAAAGGCTGTTTGACGCTCTTCAGTTGATGCATGTTCATTTGTGACTAAATGATCACTAACAGTTAAAATACAAAGTGCCTTAACACCTGCTTGAATAGCATTCCAATATAATGCTACTGACTCCATTTCAACACTTAATATCCCAACATCTTGCCACTTTTTCATCGCTGTAGAATCAGCGTTATAGAATAACTCACTTGATAAAATATTACCAATATGAACTTTTTGTCCTTTATCATCGGCTATTTTTTTAGCTTTTTCTAAAAGGTCGAAAGAAGCTGTTAATGGGAATTGACCTGGTAAATTAAATTGATGACCATAATTAGAATCTGTTGCTGCTCCCATTCCTAAAATGACATCATATAAATCTATATCTTTTTGCATTGCGCCACAAGTACCAATTCTGATTAAATTTTTCACGCCAAAAACATTGATTAATTCCCAAGAATAAATCCCCATACTTCCTGGTCCCATGCCAGTACCCATTACAGAAATTTTCTTCCCTTTGTATGTACCTGTATAACCTAGCATCCCTCTTACTTCATTAAAACACTCGTAATTTTCTAAAAAATTTTCCGCAATAAACTTTGCTCTTAAAGGGTCTCCTGGTAAAAGAATTGTCTCAGCTATTTCAACTCCATTAGGCTTAATATGAGGTGTTTCTTTAGTCGTCATCATCTTGTTGTTAACTCCTTTAATTGAAAATTCAAGTTGTTTTTAACTTGTATATTTTTTATACAAGTAGAATATAGCATATCAAAAAAATCATTGCAAGCGTTTTCTTTTTTAGGTTTAAATTCTTTTATTTAACAATTTGACGTGCTTATTATCTGCTTTTTTTCGTTTAGGCTTGATAAATTTATCAATTTTATAAAATAAAAAATTAGGGCTATACAAGATGATTTAAAGGTAAAAGGATAGGCTGATAAAGTGCTATACGGCATTATTCAAATTTTTTAAAAGGTAGTAGATGAGAGTAATTTAGAAAGATTGAACAGAATTTGCTTCACTTAAAAATAGAAAAACCATAGAGGAAATAGAGGAACAGGAAATCCCTGAATATAGAAAGAGAAGAGCTAACATTTCTGTTGCCAACATCCACTCAAAAGGGATTAGATTTGGACTACTTAATTTTCCTGATCTTTTCCTATACAGGGATGTACTAGCTAAGAAAAAATAATAATTGATACGTTCTCATTTCTACGTTATTTCTATAAAAATAATGCCGAGCATTCCAATGAATACTCGGCATTTGTTTTAAGCACCTAGAACATAAAATACGTATCTGCTCATACCTTCAGCTACAAGGATAGCTGCAAGTGCTGCATAGCTTGCTGCAGCCATTGATTTTTTGTTTGAAGAAATAGCATAGAATCCGAAAATAGCCATTCCTATGATTTCAATTACCCAGCGAGTAATAATAATGGATTGGTAATCTGCTAAGCTTGCAGATGCAGCAGTACCAGAAATCAGAGTTACATCTCCATTGAAGGCTGCTAACAATGCCGCTCCGACAAGTTGTATGGCAATACCTACAGCTGCTATAGAAAAACCAATTTTAAATAATTGTTTTGTTACATCAGCATTTTTGATAAAAGTTGCTTTTAAGCTAATCATTAAAATAGCACCTAGTGTAAAGGTTGTTCCATAAAATGATAGAAATGTATTAGCGCTATCCCAACCGTTTACTAATGTATTAGAATAAACGGCAGCCATGCTATATACATCTACTAATCCAACAAGTGCTGTTACAAGTATTAACCAAGAGTTTGCTCTTTTTTGAACGAAGAATAATCCAAGTGTAAGAACGGCTAAA
>NZ_CABKRX010000027.1 GCF_902374955.1 Bacillus massilioanorexius | reverse complement strand
AGCTTTTTTTATTTTGTTGGTTCTAAGTAATGATGAATTTCTTCAAGAAGTTGCTCAGCGCCTTCTTTACTTAAAATCAATTTACCGTCAGCTAGTGAAAGGTTATTATCCGATACTTCACCAGTAATTTGACAAGTCATGTTTGGTTTATATTTTTTTAGAATGATGCGCTCATCATCAACATAGATTTCAAGAGCATCTTTTTCTGCTATTCCTAAAGTACGACGAAGTTCGATAGGAATAACTACACGACCAAGTTCATCAACTTTACGTACTATACCTGTAGATTTCATTATGTACTGCCCCTCTCATATTCTTTGAATGGGAAAAATTTTGATAATTTTCGTCATTATTCGACAAAGTTTTTATAATAATTAATAATACCAGCCATTCCCAAATACGTCAATGATTTTATTAATGATTCAAAAATTTTAATCAAACATGATTAAAACAAGGTTTTATTTAAGAAATGATAATCAAATGGTATAGGAACGAGGATAATTTTATCTAATAATCACTGTCAATCGACTGTATTCGACAAAAATCCGTATTTTTAGTGAAATTAACGTTACCGTAGTGATTATACTATTTTATATAAAATATGGCAAAAATTCCAACTTCATATTTATAAATATTTATAATAAATGCGACGAAATGTAAAAAACTGTAATAGTGATACAAAAGCATAGATGCCAAAAACGGCAAATTTCCAATGATTTTATTGAAGTATTGTATCGTAGTACTTTAATTGGTAGGTAAGGAAGTTAGTTAAAAGATGCTAGGAGGTATAAAGTACGGAATGATATGGAAAGGATAGAAGAGGTATGCACGCTTTTTTTACAGAAGAAAAAAGTAGGATATTATTTATGTTTTATCGTAAGAGAAAAGATGCTTTCTTTTAATAGAAGGAGATTGTTAAAAAGCTATGTTCAAGGGCATACCTATTTCTGAATCATATAATCGATTCAAAATAGATGGGCGGTTTTTCTAAGTATATCAATCTTTTTTAAGTGATTTCATCTATTTTCTTGCTATAATGATAAAGTAAACGAAAAATAATTAATTTCTATCTATGATAATAAAGAATTTATTAAATAAATGAAGGGTATACAATAGGAGGAAAAAATGAAAGATCAAAAAACATTCTATATTACCACACCGATTTATTATCCAAGTGGCAATTTACATATTGGCCATGCTTATACTACAGTTGCAGGTGATGCAATGGCTCGTTATAAGCGTATGCGCGGTTTCGACGTAAGATATTTAACAGGTACTGATGAACACGGACAAAAAATACAACGTAAAGCTGAAGAAGGTGGAATCACACCTCAAGAATATGTAGATCAAATAGTAGCCGGCATTAAAGAACTTTGGGATAAACTAGATATTTCTTATGATGATTTTATTCGTACTACAGAGAAACGTCATAAAGATGTAGTAGAGAAAATTTTTCAACAGCTGGTTGAGCAAGGGGATATTTACTTAGATGAATATGAAGGTTGGTATTGTACACCTTGTGAATCATTCTTTACGGAAAGACAAATTGAAAATGGTAATTGTCCAGATTGTGGTCGACCAGTTGAAAAGGTAAAAGAAGAGTCATATTTCTTTAAAATGAGTAAGTATGTCGACCGTTTATTGAAATTTTACGAAGAAAATCCTGACTTTATTCAGCCAGAATCTCGTAAAAATGAAATGATTAATAATTTTATCAAACCAGGATTAGAAGATTTAGCTGTTTCTCGTACAACATTCGATTGGGGAGTAAAAGTACCTGGTAATCCTAAGCACGTTATTTACGTTTGGATTGATGCATTATCAAACTATATAACAGCTCTAGGATATGGTTCTAATGACGATACGAACTATCAAAAATATTGGCCAGCAGATGTCCATTTAGTTGGTAAAGAGATTGTTCGTTTCCATACGATTTATTGGCCAATTATGCTTATGGCATTAGATTTGCCATTACCAAAGAAAGTATTCGCTCATGGTTGGCTGCTAATGAAGGATGGCAAAATGTCTAAATCAAAAGGAAATGTAGTTGATCCTGTCACATTAATTGACCGTTATGGATTAGATGCATTACGTTATTATTTATTACGTGAAGTTCCTTTTGGTTCAGATGGTGTATTTACGCCTGAAGGTTTTGTGGAAAGAATCAATTTCGATTTAGCAAATGATTTAGGAAATTTATTAAATCGAACTGTAGCTATGATTCAAAAGTATTTTAACGGAACAATTCCAGCGTATAAAGAATCTACTAATGAATTCGAAAAACAACTTGTTGAAGTTGCAAATGAGACTGTAAAGAATTATGAAGCTGCTATGGAATCCATGGAATTCTCTGTAGCATTAACGAATATTTGGACTTTAGTTAGTCGTACGAATAAATTTATTGATGAAACACAACCTTGGGTGTTAGCTAAAGAAGAAAAGATGGATGAACTAGGTAGTGTTATGGCGCATTTAGCTGAATCATTAAGAATAACAGCTGTACTATTAAAGCCATTTTTAACACAAACACCGGAAAAAATCTTCCAACAACTTAATATTCAAGATGAAACACTAAAATCTTGGGATCGTGTAAATGATTTTGGTATCATTCCTGAAGGAACGACTGTTATTAAAGGAGATCCTATTTTTCCTCGTTTAGAGATGGAAAAAGAAGTGGAATATATTAAAGACAAAATGAAAGGTTCAAGTCCAGTAGTGGAAGAACCGAAAAAAGATAAAGTAGTTGAAAAAACAGAGGAAATCTCAATTGATGACTTTATGAAAGTAGATTTGAGAGTTGCCGAAGTTATTCAAGCAGAACCTGTAAAAAAAGCGGATAAGCTATTAAAACTGCAACTGGATTTAGGGTATGAAAAGCGCCAAGTTGTTTCGGGTATAGCACAATATTATAAGCCAGAGGAATTGGTAGGAAGAAAAGTAATCTGTGTTACCAATTTAAAACCTGTTAAATTAAGAGGAGAGTTATCTCAAGGGATGATTTTAGCAGGAAGTGAAGATGGAAAATTAGCGTTAGCTTCTGTCGACTCAAGTCTTCCTAATGGATCAAAAGTAAAATAAAGTATATTAAAGAGAAGGAATGTTTCACGTGAAACGTTCCTTCTCTTTAAAAAATAAGCTTTTACAATGGGAGGCAATAAGTAAAATAGCAAGACTCCTAAAGAGAATAAATATAAATAAGTAACTCACTAGAATAAAAAGTAATAAAGATGAACAAATATGATTCGATATAAAACCATCCTTTTTAAAAGTTTAAGTACATGTCAAAAGAGGGATGGTTAAAGCTGTTTTTTTAGTTTTTGAGTCATTTTAATAAACTATCGAATAATAACGAATCCTGAAATAAAACGAAGAATTAGGTCGGGAATTACGAGTTATTATCTGTTTTTTTGTAGGTTAAACAAGAAATAATTCGTTAAAAAAAATGTAATAGAATATGAAATACACTCCTAAATAAAGGAAATAATTGCTTCTGTGAAATATAAAGTAATGAAAATGTCCCGTTTTTGTAATATAAATGTTACCGAAATGTGAGACATGAAATCTGTATTTCATAATAAACTTAATGCTAGAAAGGGAGATTTGAAATGCTTTTTGATACACATGTACATTTAAACGCAGAACAATATAAAGAAGATTTAGAAGAGGTAATTAATCGAGCTCAATTAGAAGGCGTTTCAAAAATGGTAGTAGTAGGTTTCGATACACCAACGATAAAGAAAGCAATTGAATTGGCGGAAAAATATTCTTTTATCTATGCTAGTGTAGGGTGGCATCCAGTTGATGCAATTGATATGACTGATCAGGATTTAATATGGCTAGAAGAATTAGCAGCTCATCCAAAGGTAGTAGCATTAGGAGAAATGGGGTTAGATTATCATTGGGATAAGTCACCAAAAGACATTCAAAAGGAGGTATTTAGAAAGCAAATCTCTTTGGCAAAACGTGTGAAGCTGCCTATCATCATTCATAATCGTGAAGCTACCCACGACATTGTTGAGATTCTAAAAGAAGAGGGAGCTGAAGAAGTAGGCGGAATTATGCATTGTTTTAGTGGTAGTATCGAAACAGCTAAAGAGTGTATGAATCTGAATTTTTATATTTCTTTCGGAGGACCTGTTACTTTTAAAAATGCTAAAAATGTTAAAGAAGTAGCGGCACAAATTCCGTTAGATAAACTGCTAATTGAAACGGATTGTCCTTATTTAACACCACATCCTTTCCGAGGTAAAAGAAATGAGCCAAGTTATGTTAAGTTGGTAGCTGAAGAAATTGCTCAATTAAAAAATCTTTCTTTCGATGAAATTGCTAGAAAAACAACAACAAATGCAAAAAAATTATTCGGCATAAATTGATACAAAAGTATGTCGAACAGTCAGATTGCTTGTCTGACTAATAAGTTTTTCTTATAATTTCTACAAAACATTCCAATCAGGAAGAGAAAGCTTGTCGATAGGCTTTGCTTTTCAATTAACTAGAGTATATGCATAATAAGTTATACACTTAGCAGACTACTTACATTGACATTTTTTAAGGAAGTCTATACAATTCACCGAAGAGAAAGGAGTGCTTTTGTCATCTTCATTAATAAATTTAGAAATTGCATAACGAAAGCTTTTAAACGAAGGAACATGGCTATATATATTACTAGTTTTCTAGTATTTTTAGTAGTCAGTGGCACTTTGTTATACCATGGGACAAAGAAAACAGTTGCTTTAACTTTAGATGGTAAAGAGACAATTGTTTCAACTCATGCATCAACCATAGAAGAATTATTGACTGAATTAGAAATACCGCTCTCACAAAAGGATTATTTATATCCTGCTAGTCATACAAAAGTAAGTAATCAACTTCAAATAACTTGGAATCCTGCAAAAGAGGTTAAGGTTGTTGAGGGGGATAAAGAAAAAAGCATATGGACAACAGCTAAAACAGTTGGCGAATTTTTAGAAGAACAAAAAATACAATTAAGCAATAATGATAAGATATCTCCAGAAACGAATACCGCCATTAAAGATCATATGAATATAACAATAGATAGAGCATTTATACTACAGGTAGTAGATGGAGGAGTATCGAAAAAGGTGTGGTCAACTTCGACTACGGTCGCTGACTTTTTAAAGGAACAGGGAATTTCCGTACAGCCAATGGACCGTGTTGAACCATCATTAGACGATTCTGTAAAACCAAACAGTGTTGTAAATGTTGTGAGAGTGAAAAAAGTCACCGATGTAGTGGAAGAACCCATTAACTATGAGGTCATATCTAAGAAGGACAGTAACCTAGCTGAAGGAAGTGAAAAAGTAATTTCTGAAGGCTTAAATGGTTTAGTATCTAATCAATACGAAGTCATTACAGAGAATGGCAAAGAAGTTAAAAGATCCTTAATTGCTAAACAAGTAGTTCGAGAAAAACGGGATAAAGTAGTTGCTGTCGGTACTAAAGTATTAAATAATACCATTTCAGATGGTCAAGAAATGTATGTTACTTCAACGGCCTATACAGCGTACTGTAATGGGTGCTCAGGAAAAACGGCAACGGGATTTGATTTGAGAAGCAATCCAAATGCTAAAATTATAGCAGTTGACCCAAGAGTTATACCTTTAGGTACAAAAGTATATGTTGAAGGTTATGGATATGCAATTGCTGCTGATAAAGGCGGAGCGATTAAAGGGAATAAGATTGATATCTTTTTCTCGAGTAAATCAAAAGCGTATCAGTGGGGAAGAAAAAAGGTAAAAATCCGGATATTAAATTAATTGTAAAAGGTTGTCTTGAAAGTGTTGCTTTTAAGCAACCTTTTTTTGTGTATTTAATTTGTAAGAGTATAATGTAAAATGAAACGTAGAAGGAATGGCTAAAGAGGATATTTATCCCGTTCAAATTGGTGCTAAGGCTCCTCATTTTTAATGGAGGAGAAGTGAAGAACCAAAAGTGAAAAAAGACCCGGTTAATTATTGGGAGTAGGATGAAATTCCCCATGCTAGATATTTCACTTTATCGGAGGAAAAATGAAAATAAAAGAAATTATAGTAGTCGAAGGTAAAGATGACACTACAGCGATTAAACGAGCACTAGATGCTGATACAATAGAAACTAATGGCTCAGCCATTGGAGATGCGGTTATTGAACAAATACGCTTAGCACAAGAAAAAAGAGGCGTTATTATATTTACGGATCCAGATTATCCAGGGGAACGTATTCGAACAATTGTTTCTGAAAAGGTTCAAGGATGTAAGCACGCTTTTTTACCGAAGGCGGAAGCTAGACCGAAAAATGGACGAGGTATTGGCGTGGAGCATGCTTCTCCAGATGCCATTCGATTAGCGCTTAAAGAAGCTCAAATTTTGAAAGAAGTTTTCGAAGAAGAAATAACACACCAAGACTTATTAGACTGTGGTTTAATAGGTGGTAAAGGCTCCAAAGAAAGAAGAGAGAAATTAGGAATAAAGCTTCGAATTGGATATACCAATGGTAAACAACTTTACAATCGATTAAATATGTTCCAAATCTCAAAAGAAGATTTTATTAAAGCTATACAAGAAATATATCAGGAGGAAGATTATGCATAAAGATATCGCCACGCCGATCCGAACGAAAATGATTTTAGAAAAGTACGGTTTTTCATTTAAGAAAAGCTTAGGACAAAATTTTTTAATTGATACGAATATTTTAAGAAGAATTATTGATTTTGCCGAATTAGATCAAGAAAAAAGTGGTGCTATTGAAATTGGACCTGGTATTGGTGCATTGACTGAACAATTAGCGAAAAGCAGTAAACGTGTTGTAGCGTTTGAAATAGATCAACGATTACTACCAATCTTACAAGATACATTATCACCGTACGATCATGTAAAGATCATTCATAGTGACGTATTAAAAGCAAATGTAGCGGAAGTAATTGAGGAAGAATTTACAGGTATAGAAGATTTGATGGTGGTGGCTAATTTACCATATTATGTGACTACTCCAATCATCATGAAACTGCTAGAAGAACATTTACCGATTAGAGGAATCGTATGTATGCTTCAGAAAGAAGTGGCCGACCGAATTTCAGCTCGTCCGGGAACAAAGGAATATGGTTCATTATCTATAGCAATACAATATTATACAGAAGCGGAAACTGTGATGATTGTACCGAAAACGGTATTTGTACCTCAACCAAATGTTGATTCAGCAGTTATTCGTCTAACTAAAAGAAAGCAGCCTTTAGTAAAGGTAAAGGATGAATCTTTCTTCTTTACAGTTACAAGAGCTAGTTTCGCTCAAAGAAGAAAAACAATCCAAAATAATTTAACAAGTCAATTACCAAATGGTAAAGAGAAAAAGGAACAAATTTTATTGGCACTAGAGCGCGCTGGTATTGAGCCACAAAGACGTGGTGAAACATTGTCAATTGAAGAGTTTGGTCGATTAAGCGATGAGTTATTAGAAGTATATAAAAAATAGAAAAAGGATTTCTGTAACCTCATTTGGACACTTCACATCTTTTTATGATTAAGCATACGTTATGAAGAAAGTAATAGTGGCAAAGGGTCTATCTTTGTCTAGAGGTGAAATGTATGAGTATAGGAATTCAAGATTTAGTTGGTAGAAGAACATATGGCTGTGATGTATTATTTCGAGTTATTCAGATTAAGGAAGAGGACGGAAAAAAAATTGCTATTCTTTATGGAGAAG
This sequence comes from Bacillus massilioanorexius, assembly GCF_902374955.1. Lineage (GTDB taxonomy): Bacteria > Bacillota > Bacilli > Bacillales > DSM-1321 > Bacillus_AD > Bacillus_AD massilioanorexius. Next base: position 42,493 of record NZ_CABKRX010000027.1, on the reverse strand, counting down.
ATATTCGCTTAATGGCAGATGCTCCCTTTGATGACTTAGTAAAAATGAATGCACAAGAAAGAAATGAGTACAGTCTAAGAAATGAAAAGTTAATACAACATTCATTGAAATTATTTACTCAAGATCGACAGCTAATAGAGCATAAAAGAAAGTATGAGATAAGTGATGGCTATCGCCAGCAAGCTGATTACTTTCAAATGCCAGGAAAGGTTCTACATCTAGACGGAGATCCTTCTTACTTAAAGAAGTGCATGGATGCATATGAGAAAATCGGTATACCTGTTCAGGGGTTATATTGTAATGAGAAAGAAATGCCAGTGCGAATCGTATCATTAATTGAAGCATATCGACCGGATATATTAGTTATTACAGGTCATGATGCTTATACGAAATCAAAAGGGAAAATAATGGATATTAATGCATATCGTCATTCGTGGTATTTTGTAGAAGCAGTAAAAGAAGCGCGTAAAAAAATTCCACAACTAGATCAACTTGTTATCTTTGCCGGTGCTTGTCAATCTCATTTTGAGTCTTTAATTAGTGCAGGAGCTAATTTTGCTAGCTCACCATCTCGAGTTAATATTCACGCGCTTGACCCTGTTTATATTGTGGCCAAAATTAGTTTTACTCCATTCATGGAAAGAATCCATGTATGGGATGTGTTAAGGAATACATTAACGGGAGAAAAGGGCGTAGGTGGTATTGAAACAAAAGGCGTATTAAGAACGGGCATGCCATATAAAATAATAAATGACGAAGACTTATAGTTTGGTCATAGGAGGGTGTTTCAAAAGCTAATCTTTTGGATCACCCTTTTTCTGGTTGGTTGTGGTCTAAAAGGTTGTTATTTTTTTAGGAATATAAGTGCGATTTATTTACTGAACAAAATCTACATAATTACTAGGAAATTGGATAGAATAAAAAATGTAATAAAAAATGATTTTTTATTAGTAAAAACCATTGACAAATAAAAATATGAACTGATATAATTTTATATTTTGTTTGACGTTTTATGCTAATATGTGATATACTACACTTAGTGAGGTGGACCGAAAATGCCAAAGACTTTAGCTGATATTAAAAAAGCCTTAGATTCGAATCTCGGGAAAAGGCTAGTTTTAAAAGCGAACGGTGGAAGAAGAAAAACGGTTGAGCGTTTTGGAACGTTAGCAGAAACTTATCCTTCTGTTTTCGTAATTGAGCTTGATCAAGATGAGAACGCATTCGAAAGAGTCTCCTACAGCTATGCAGATGTTCTTACGGAAACTGTACAATTAACCTTTTTTGATGAAACAGCAGGAAAGGTTGCATTAAGCTGACAGTAAGCATTTTGTTTACTGTCTTTTTTGTGCCTAAAATAGCATTACGTTGAAAGATTGCTGTGTTTTTATAGCAATGTTTATTTAGTACTTATATGTTCTTCTAATTGATGCACACTAACTAATGTAGCAGCATGAAAAAGGAGATGTTTAATCATTGGCTAGAAGAGGCGTAATGTCAGATCGATTTAAAGAAGAGCTTGCAAAAGAGTTGGGTTTTTATGATGTAGTCCAAAAAGAAGGTTGGGGTGGCATCAAAGCAAGAGATGCAGGGAATATGGTGAAAAGAGCAATTGAGATTGCTCAAAGTAATCTTGCTAATAAAAACTAAGCCTAGGCTTTTTAGGACGACGCAAATATAGTCACCTTCATAATACTATCATGCTGATTACAGAGACCAAAGCATTGTCTTTGGTCTTTTCTTATGGCGTCAGAAATTATATAATTTTGTTCCAAGACTATTATGGTAATCTTTCTATACAGTTTAGATAATTCGGATATGATAAAGAATCCTATTCCTTTTATCAAAAAAGGTTTTTTATATGGACTCTTTAAAAACGAGATTTTCAAAATATAGATATGGTAAAATAGGACAAGAACTTTTAAGAACGTAAAGTAGGTGAATGGTTGTGAAGGTAATGGAGAAAGCACCAGCGAAAATAAACCTAGCTCTTGATGTGCTTTTTAAAAGACCCGATCAGTATCACGAAGTTGAAATGGTTATGACGACTGTGGATCTTGCTGATCGAATAGAACTTGATGAAATAAATAGTAACCATATAAAAATTTATTCTCATAATCGCTATGTACCGGATGATGAAAGAAATTTAGCTTATCAAGCGGCTTCTTTACTGAAAAAACGGTACGACATAAAACAAGGTGTTGCGATAAAAATTGAAAAAAATATACCTGTTGCGGCAGGGCTCGCTGGAGGAAGTAGTGATGCGGCGGCAACTTTAAGAGGATTAAATAAATTATGGAAATTAGGCTTAAGCTTAGATGAGTTAGCTGAATTAGGTGCAGAGATTGGTTCTGATGTCTCTTTTTGCGTATATGGAGGTACAGCATTAGCAACTGGCAGGGGAGAAAAAATTCAGCATTTACCAAGTCCACCTAAATGTTGGGTTGTATTAGCAAAACCAACTATGGGTGTGTCCACTGCGGATGTCTATAAAAGGTTGGACGTTAATGCAGTAAAACATCCTAATATTCCAGGCATGATTGATGCCATAAATACAAATAATTATAAAAAAGTATGTGAAAATATAGGAAATGTTTTAGAAGATGTTACTCTTTCCCTTTATCCTGAAGTTTCTCATATTAAAAACCAAATGAAAAAGTTTGGTGCAGATGCGGTATTGATGAGTGGTAGCGGTCCAACTGTCTTTGGATTGACGGAATATGATTCAAGAATGAATAGAGTATATAACGGTTTAAGAGGCTTTTGTGAGCAAGTATATGCTGTAAGATTATTAGGTGAGCAGTATACTCTTGAATAAACACGTATATTAAGTTAGTATATTTATAAGAATATTCGTATTTTAAGGAGGGATGACTATGAAGTTTCGTAGAAGTGAACGGCTTGTGGATATGACCAACTACCTATTAGAAAATCCAAGTCAGCTAGTCCCACTTACCTTTTTTGCTGAAAGATATGGTTCAGCTAAATCTTCTATTAGTGAAGACTTAACGATTATTAAAGAGACGTTTGAACAAAGAGGAATCGGTTCACTTATGACGGTTCCTGGTGCTGCGGGTGGCGTTAAATATATAGTCAGAGCTAACAAAGAAGAAGCAACTGAATTTATTAATGAAATGTGTGCGATGATGGCTAAATCGGATCGATTATTACCTGGAGGATATTTGTATTTAAATGACGTTTTAGGTAATCCTCGAATCATGAACAAGGTCGGCCGTTTAATTGCCTCTGCTTATGCAGATCAACAAGTAGATGTCATTATGACTATGGCTACAAAAGGTATACCAATTGCCTATGCAGTAGCAAACCATTTAAATGTTCCTGTTGTCATCGTACGACGAGATAATAAGGTAACAGAAGGACCTACAGTTAGCATAAATTACATATCTGGTTCATCTAAGAGAATTCAAACTATGCTTCTTTCTAAGAGAAGTTTGGAAGTAGGATCTAGAGTATTAGTAGTTGACGATTTTATGAAAGCTGGCGGAACGCTTAATGGAATGGTAAGCTTATTGGAAGAATTTAATGCTATTGTTTCAGGTGTAGCGGTATTGATTGAATCTGAAGATACAGAGGAACGTTTAGTGGATCAATACTTATCATTGTTAAAGCTAGCGGAAGTTGATGTAAAAGAGAAGAAAATACATGTTACAGAAGGCAATTATTTTGAAGTAACAAAATAAAGGGGAAATTTAGGGAGGAATATATGATGAAAGCAGTATTTACAGAAAATGCTCCAGCAGCAATTGGACCATACTCACAAGGAATTGTAGTAAATAATATGTTTTATAGTTCAGGACAAATTCCATTAACTGCAGAAGGAAATTTAGTGAATGGAACAGTTGTAGAGCAGACTCACCAAGTTTTTAAAAACTTAAAAGCGGTGTTAGAAGCGGCGAATGCTTCTTTTGAAACAGTTGTAAAGGCTACGGTATTTATTAAGGATATGAATGATTTTGCTGCTATTAATGAAGTATATGGACAATATTTTGTAGAGCACAAACCTGCTAGATCATGTGTTGAAGTAGCTAGATTACCTAAAGATGTATTAGTAGAAATTGAAGTTATTGCGCTTATTAAATAGTGAGCAATTGGGCTGTCGAGAAGATCGACAGCTTTTTTGTTTCAATAAAAAAGTGTCGAGAATGAATTTAACAAATAATAATGATGGAGCTGGTATGGAACGTAACAAGCGAATAGATTAAATCTATAATCGACAAGGCTAAAAACAAAGCCGTAAAAAGAAATTAACTCGTTCTAGTCTGTTTTTATGAAATAAAAATTATATTAAAAGTGTTAATATTTTTTAAGTATTTTAATTTAAAAAGTATATAAAACCCTTGATATTCCTCATTATTTTCCTTAATTACATTTTATTTGAAAAAATATAGAAAAAATTTTACAACTTTAGAAGGATTATGAATTACTTTTGTTGAATGTATATACCTAAGTTTTTAATAATTATAGGTGGTGAACACGATGGAAGTAACAGACGTAAGATTACGCCGCGTTAACACAGATGGTCGTATGAGAGCGATCGCATCTATTACGCTGGATAATGAATTTGTAGTTCATGATATTCGTGTAATTGATGGGAATAATGGATTGTTCGTAGCAATGCCAAGTAAGAGAACTCCAGATGGAGAATTTCGTGACATTGCGCACCCAATTAATTCTTCAACTCGAGGCAAAATTCAAGATTCAGTTTTAGCAGAGTATCATCGTCTTGGTGAGGTTGAAGGATTAGAAGAAGTTGAACTTGAGGAAGCTGGAGCATAAAAGAATAAGGCAACAAAAGCAACAAGAGCCTACTTACTTTTCAGTAAGGCTCTTTTTTCTTTGTCTAAATTTCGAAATATCAAGCAGGAAATGCCATAAAGTGATTTTAAGTTGTTATGAAAATAATAAATAATCCTTCAAATTTCTCCAAATATCATCCCATTCATCCTATTTGTTCTTCTTTATGCACAAATCGAATTTTTACAGAATAATGGAAATTAGAGTGAATTCTTGAAAACATTGATTATTTGAGATATATTTTATAAGGATAATTATGATTGTTAATTGTATAACACAATAAATAAATACAACACCAGACAGGGAGGAACGTCATGAATAGTCGTTTTGCGGTTGTTTTAGCAGCAGGTCAAGGAACTAGAATGAAATCAAAGCTTTACAAGGTTCTTCATTCTGTTTGTGGTAAATCTATGGTTCAACATGTGCTAGATCAGGTTTCTGCTTTACAAGTAGAAGAGATTGTAACAATTGTTGGACATGGAGCTGAAAAGGTTAAAACAGAACTAGGTGACAGAACGAATTTTGCTCTTCAAAGTGAACAATTAGGGACAGCACATGCGGTAATGCAAGCTGAGCAATTGTTGGAAGGGAAAAAAGGGACGACTTTTGTCATTTGTGGAGATACGCCTTTAATTAAAGCCGAAACAATGGAAGCTTTAATTAAACAACATGAAGAAAAAGGTGCAAAGGCTTCTGTTTTAACAGCTTATTTAGAAGATCCTACAGGTTACGGTAGAATTATTCGAAATAATGATGGCTTTGTTGAAAAAATTGTAGAACATAAAGATGCTTCCGAAGAGGAAAGAAAAGTAACAGAAATCAATACTGGAACATACTGTTTTGATAATGAAGCATTATTTGCTACACTAAAGAAGGTTTCAAATGATAATGTTCAAGGTGAGTATTATTTACCAGATGTAATTGAGATTTTAAAATCCGAAGGCGAAATTGTTACTGCGTATCAAACGAGTGACTTTGAGGAAACTTTAGGAGTTAATGATCGAATTGCCCTTGCTGAAGCTGAGAAGATTATGAGAAAAAGAATCAATTTAGATCACATGAGAAATGGTGTGACTTTAATTGACCCTGATAACACATATATTGAAGCGGATGTAGAAATTGGTCAAGATACAATTGTTTATCCAGGTTCAGTAATTAAGTCTGGAAGTAAAATTGGCCAAGACTGTGTAATCGGTCCAAATACAGAAATTTCAAGTTGTGAAATTGGAGATGCAACAGTTATTCGCCAATCGGTTGCTTATGAAAGCAGTATTGGTTCACATGTTGCCATTGGTCCTTTTGCTCATATTCGTCCAAAGACGGAAATTGCGGATGAAGTAAAAGTAGGTAATTTCGTAGAACTTAAAAAAGCTGTATTCGGTAAGGGAAGCAAAGCATCGCATTTAAGTTATATTGGAGATGCTGAGATTGGAAGCGGCGTTAATATAGGCTGTGGTTCTATTACTGTGAATTATGACGGTAAAAATAAATATACTACCAAAATTGGAGATCATGCCTTTGTAGGCTGCAATTCAAATCTTATTGCGCCCGTTACAATTGGTGAAGGAGCATATATTGCTGCTGGATCAACAATTACAGATGATGTACCAGGTGATGCATTATCAATCGCTCGTGCGCGTCAAGTTAATAAAGAGAATTATATAAGTAATTCCAAATTTAATAAATAATCAATGGAGGTTCATCATGTCGAATCAGTATCTGGATCCGAATTTAAAAGTTTTCTCTCTTAATTCAAATAGTGGATTAGCGAATGAAATTGCAAAGGAAATTGGAGTAGAGCTAGGGAAATGTTCTGTTACTCACTTCAGTGATGGAGAAATCCAAATTAATATTGAAGAAAGTATTCGTGGTTGTGATGTGTTTGTTATTCAATCTACTAGTCAACCAGTAAACGAACATTTAATGGAGCTTCTTATTATGATTGATGCATTAAAACGTGCATCAGCTAAGACAATTAACGTTGTTATGCCTTACTATGGTTATGCACGTCAAGATCGTAAAGCTCGTGCTCGTGAGCCAATCACTGCTAAATTAGTTGCAAATCTTTTAGAAACTGCAGGTGCACATCGAGTTATCGCATTGGATTTACACGCACCGCAAATTCAAGGATTCTTTGATATACCGATTGACCACTTAATGGGTGTTCCAATTCTTTCTGATTACTTCAAGAAGAAAGACCTAAAAGATATCGTAATTGTTTCACCAGACCACGGTGGCGTTACTCGTGCACGTAAAATGGCTGACCGCTTAAAAGCGCCAATCGCTATTATTGATAAGCGTCGTCCACGTCCAAACGTAGCAGAAGTTATGAATATTGTAGGTAACATTGAAGGGAAAACAGCTATCTTAATTGACGATATTATTGATACAGCTGGTACAATTACTCTTGCTGCGAATGCATTAGTAGAAAATGGGGCTTCTGAGGTTTATGCATGCTGTACACACCCAGTATTATCGGGTCCGGCTATTGAGCGAATTGAAAACTCTAAAATTAAAGAGTTAGTTGTAACAAACTCCATTGAACTTCCTGAAGAAAAGAAAACAGAAAAAGTAGTTGGATTATCTGTAGCACCATTGCTAGCTGAAGCAATTGTGCGTGTATATGAAGATCAATCTGTTAGTACTTTATTTGGTTGATAAAACAGGTCTGCCTATTGGCAGGCCTGTTTATATTTAAAGGGGGTGATAATTTATAATTTCGATTTGTTAGAGAGAATATAGTATTTATATTTTGTGTTTAAGCGACAGATGAAAGGGAAAAGGATTAAAGTGTTATTAAATTTGAGGATAGGGAGTGCGTTAAATAATGAGTTATATATTATCAGTACAAGAAAGAAAAGAATTTAAAAGTTCTAGTCTCCATACAATTAGAGAAAATGGTGGTATACCAGCTGTATTGTATGGTAATAATCATGAAAGCAAAGCAATAGAGGTAAGTTTAAAAGATCTTCATAAAGCAATCCAACATGTTGGTAGAAATGGTGTAATTGAATTACATATTAATAATGAAAAATTAAATGTTATGATGACGGAATATCAGTACGATTCGCTGAAAAGTGAGTTTGTACATGCTGATTTCTTAATTGTAAATTTATCTAAGGATATAGAGGCAGATGTATCATTAGTTTTAGTAGGAGAACCAAAAGCTGTTGAACATGGTGGGATGTTACAACAAGTTTTACATGAAGTATCGGTTACTGCAAAACCTAATGATATACCTGAGTATATTGAAGTAGATATAGCGCAATTAGATATGAATGATGCAGTTACAATTAAAGATATTAAAGCTAAAATTTCTGTGAAGATTAACCATGATGATGACGAAGTAATTGCTACCATTCTTCCTCCACGCTTAGAAGATAGCCTAGAACAAGAACAAGCAGTCGTTGAAACAAATGCACAACTAGATGAATAATCATATGAATGGAATGAAGCATAAGTTAACTTAATCATGTTATAATAACAAAGACGTAACTTTAAAAAAGTTGCGTCTTTGTTAAAGTTAAAGGAATACATATATAAAAGCTATAATAAAATGATAGTCAATGTTGGAGTGAAGCTAATAATGAAATTAATTGTCGGTTTGGGTAATCCAGGTAAAGAATATGAAAAAACAAGACATAATATTGGTTTTGAAGTGGTAGATGCATTATCTGCAGAATGGAATATTCCTTTAAATCAAGCGAAACACAAAGGGCTATATGGTGTAGGTCACGTTAATGGAAAGAAAGTAGTTTTACTAAAGCCTTTAACATATATGAATTTATCTGGTGAAAGTATTTCGGCTATCATAAATTTTTATAAAATAAATATAGAAGATCTTGTGGTGTTGTATGATGATTTAGATTTAGCAGTAGGAAAAATTCGTTTGCGTCAAAAAGGTAGTGCAGGCGGACATAATGGAATTAAGTCGACAATTGCTCATATGGGAACACAGGAATTTAATCGTATTCGTATTGGGATAGGACGCCCTCAGGTTTCTATGCCGATTACAAACTATGTGTTAGGTAAGTTTCAAGATGAAGAATGGGTAGAAATGAAAGACGTTATGAATAAATGTGTTAAGGCATGTGAAGATTTTTTAGATAAACCGTTTTTACAAGTCATGAATTCCTATAATCAAAAGTAATTAGAATAATAAAAAATCCTATGCTAAATGAATAAAAAACCTTTGTTCAGGTTTATACTAGCTGTAAATGAACATAAGGGGTTAAAGAGTATGAGCGTACATTATACATGTAGACATTGTAATGCATGTTTAGCGATTATTCCCAAACAAGAATTATATATAGAAAAGCTAGGACTTCAAGCCTTAACGGTAGAAGAATACCAGGATTTTATTTTATATGATTCAATAGGAAATATTCATGTGAAAATTATTTGCGAAGATTGTGAAGAAGCACTCGCTTCTAACCCACATCTTCATGGTATGGATTATATTATTCAATAAATAAGAGCTTTGGACATTATCCAAAGCATTTTTCCATTTGTATAATTGCCATTATAAAGATAATTGGCAGCCTACTGAAGATAGATAACTACTCATAAGTAGAAGATGATCGTAAACCTCCGCTGATGGAAGTGTCACTTTAAATAATGTTAGGAAGAAAGTAAATGAAAAGTATAAAAAGAATACTAAATATAGATTTGTTACAAGGGAGGATAGGATATGAATGCACTAAACCAAGTTTTTCTGCAAAATGAGGACGTACAATCTATCTTAAATGGCGTAGACGAGGGTCTTCGAGAGCAATTGGTGGCAGGACTATCAGGTTCTTCAAGAGCTATGTTAATTGCGTCTGTCTATAAGAAAACAAAACGATCAATATTAGTTGTTACATATAATTTGTTACAGGCGCAAAAATTATATGAAGATCTAACAAGCTTTATATCTGAAGAAGATGTCTTACTATATCCAGCAAATGAATTAATAGCTGCCGAACTAAGTATTGCGAGTCCTGAATTACGAGCACAGCGTATTGAAGTCTTGAATTATTGGTCTAAAGGTAAAACAGGTATTGTAATTGCTCCAATGGGAGGTTTTCGAAAACTATTACCTCCAAAGCCATTGTGGAATAAGTATCAGCTTACATTCAAAGTTGAAGATGAAATTAATTTAGAACAAACTATTCAAAATTTCATTTTAATGGGCTATACAAGAACTGAAATGGTGTCATCGCCAGGTGAATTTAGTTTGCGTGGAGGAATTATTGATATTTATCCTTTAACGGAAAGTAAACCAATACGTATTGAATTATTTGATTCAGAGGTAGATTCAATAAGAACATTCGTAATTGAAGATCAAAAATCTTTGGAGAAAGTTAACTCTGTTACTATTGGTCCGGCAGCAGAGATATTATTAGAGTCATCTCATATTGGTCGAATGTCTTCTTTGCTAGAAGAAGGTTTGCGTGAAAGTTTAAATAAAGTAAAAAACGAAAAAACACAAAACGCATTAACACAAAACATTGGTATGGAGATAGAGAAGCTTCGAACAGGTGTTAAATTAGATGAGGTTTTTAAATATATCAGTTTGGCTTATGAAAAGCCAGCTAGTTTACTAGATTATTTACCTGAAGGTGGATTGGTATTTCTGGATGAAATCAGTCGCATTCAGGAAATTGCTTCATCTCTCGAAAAGGAAGAACTTGAATGGTTTACCAACTTGTTAAGTGAAGGTGAAATTATTCATGATGTTCAACTAGCTTATAGTTTTCAAGATTTGATGACATCATCCCATAAAAAGATGGTTTATTTATCATTGTTTTTGAGACATGTTCCACATACGAATCCACAAAATATTATTAATGTAACATGTAAGCAGATGCAAAATTTTCATGGGCAAATGAATGTATTTAAATCTGAAGTAGAGCGGTGGAAAAAAAGTAAATTTTCAGTTGTCATTTTAGGTCCTGATGAAGAACGAATGTCAAAATTACGACGAGTTTTAGAGGACTATGATGTTGAAGCTGTCGAACTGAAAGGCGATAGCAATATTTTAGACGGTAAAGTACAGATTGCTAGAGGAAATTTACATGCTGGCTTCGAATTGCCAATGCAAAAATTAGCCGTTATTACTGAGCAAGAGCTATTTAATAAAAAAACAAAAAGACTACAAGAAGACAAAAAATATCGAATGCGGAACGTATTAAAAGCTATTCGGAACTAAAAGTTGGCGATTATGTAGTACACGTTAATCATGGTATTGGTAAATATTTAGGAATTGAGACATTAGATATTAACGGTGTTCACAAAGATTATCTAAATATTAGATACCAGGGTTCTGATCAGCTATATGTTCCAGTTGAACAAATTGAATTGATTCAAAAATATGTTGCTTCAGAAGGGAAAGAACCGAAGCTTTATAAATTAGGCGGTAGCGATTGGAAGCGAGTAAAAAATAAAGTTCAATCCTCTGTTCAAAATATCGCGGATGATTTAATTAAATTGTATGCAGAACGTGAAGCATCTAAAGGTTACGCATTTTCTCCTGATGGTGATATGCAACGTGAGTTTGAAGATTCATTTGCGTATAAAGAAACGGAAGATCAATTGCGTTCTATCGTTGAAATTAAAAAAGACATGGAACGTGAAAGACCAATGGATCGATTGCTTTGTGGAGATGTAGGGTATGGTAAAACAGAAGTTGCGATTCGTGCAGCATTTAAAGCAATAGCAGATGGAAAGCAAGTTGCTTTTCTAGTACCTACTACTATTTTAGCTCAGCAACATTGTGATACGTTGCGTGAGAGATTTCAAGATTTTCCGATTACTATAGGTCTTTTAAATCGATTTAAAACAAGAAAGCAACAAACAGAAACATTAAAAGGTTTAAAAGCAGGAACTGTTGATATAGTGGTAGGAACGCATCGATTGTTATCAAAAGATGTGCAATATCATGATTTAGGATTATTAATCATCGATGAAGAACAACGTTTTGGCGTTACTCATAAAGAAAAAATTAAACAGTTAAAAGCGCATATTGACGTATTAACATTAACAGCTACACCGATTCCACGAACATTGCATATGTCTATGCTAGGAGTAAGGGACTTGTCTGTCATTGAGACACCTCCAGAAAATCGATTCCCGGTACAAACGTATGTTATGGAGTATAATGGAATACTTGTTCGTGAGGCAATTGAAAGAGAACTTGCTAGAGATGGACAGGTTTATTTCCTATATAACAGAGTAGAAGATATTGCAAGAAAGGCGGAAGAGATTTCTTTGCTTGTACCTGATGCCCGAGTAGCTCATGCTCATGGCAGAATGTCGGAGCAGGAGTTAGAAACGGTTATGATTGGTTTCCTTGAAGGGGAATATGATGTATTAGTTAGTACAACCATCATTGAAACGGGAGTAGATATTCCAAACGTTAATACATTAATTGTACATGATGCTGATAAAATGGGACTTTCCCAGCTTTATCAATTACGTGGGCGTGTTGGCCGTTCAAATCGAGTAGCTTATGCGTATTTTACGTATCGTAAAGATAAAGTATTAACGGAAGTAGCTGAGAAGAGATTGCAAGCAATTAAAGAATTTACAGAATTAGGTTCTGGTTTCAAAATTGCTATGCGCGATTTATCGATAAGAGGGGCAGGTAATCTTCTTGGAGCAGAGCAGCATGGATTTATTGATTCAGTTGGTTTTGATTTATATTCTCAAATGTTAAAAGAAGCCATTGATCAAAGAATGACTGATAAACCAATTGAAGTGGAACAGCATGTTGAAATAGATATGCAAATTGACGCTTATATTCCAGATAGCTATATTTCAGATGGAAATCAAAAAATTGAAATGTATAAAAGGTTTAGAGCACTAACTTCAGTAGAAGAAATAACGGATCTAAAAGAAGAGATTATAGACCGTTTTGGTGATTATCCAAAAGAGGTAGAATACTTGTTTAATGTCGCTTTCATTAAGGTGTACTCTCTAGCAGCTCATGCTGAATCCATCAAACATCAAAAGAATGAAGTTATTGTGCTCATTACAGAAAGTGCAAGTAAAAATATTGATGGCTCAAAAGTGTTTCAATTAACGAGCCAAATTGAAAGAAGAACAGGGTTAGGTATGGAAGGAAGTAAACTGAAAATTGCATTGCCAATTAAAAATATGGAAACGAGTCAATGGTTGAGCAATGTTGAAGCTTTGGTTAAAGGGCTTGAGCATGTAAAAAAAGATAAAGTCAACCAAAATTCATAAATTTTGGTTGCACTGAGAACAAATTCATGTTGAAATATACGTAGGGGAAAAATATAGTAAGAAAATATTTGAAGGGTGAATAGAACTTACGGGATTAAAAAATACTAAGTTCAATACGGTTATTTATGCTAGTGTAGCATAGGGTATTGTAATGAAATTCAATATTGGAAAGAGAGGCAACATTAGATGAAAGCAACTGGAATTGTACGTCGTATAGATGATCTTGGACGAGTAGTCATCCCTAAAGAAATCCGTAGAACACTTCGTATACGTGAAGGAGATCCATTAGAAATTTTTGTTGATCGCGACGGAGAAGTTATCTTAAAAAAATATTCTCCTATTAGTGAGTTAAGTGATTTTGCTAAGGAATATGCTGAGGCATTATTCGATAGCTTAGGTAATCCAGTTCTAATTTGTGATAGAGATACATATATCACTGTTGCAGGTGGATCTAAAAAAGACTATTTAAATCGTAGTATCAGTGATTTATTAGAAAGCACAATGGAAGATCGCAATCCGATTTTAGAAACGCAAAAAGCGCAAATTTCTTTAGTGGACGGTTTTACTGAAGAAATTCAATCTTATACAATTGCTCCAATCGTAGCGAACGGAGATCCAATTGGTGCAGTAGTTATCTTCTCTAAAGAAGGTACTTTGGGAGAAGTAGAGCGTAAAGCCGTTGAAACAGCTGCAGGATTCCTTGCTCGTCAAATGGAATCTTAATAATTTAAACATACAAGAGATGGGTAGCAGATGCTGCCCTTTTTTTGTTATAGAAAATTTTGAATTGGGAAAGTGATAGGAGTCCTTCTTTTTTCGAGAATAGAAGTTAGAGAAAGATGGCATTGTCTGTTTCTTTAAAGTGAAAAAACATGTATTTGTATTAAAATATGAGAATAAAGGGATATGATATAATACTTGCGAAAAGAATCTATTGGAATGGAAAGGAGTGGACGCAAAATTATTCAAAATAACGACCTTTCCAAAAAGTTTTTTCAAGGGGCATTTATTTTAACTCTATCTACTGTTTTTATAAAATTATTAAGTGCTTTGTACCGAATTCCTTATCAAAATGTAGTAGGAGATGTAGGGTTTTATATATATCAACAAGTGTATCCTTTTTATTCTTTTGCCCTAGTCTTATCTACGTATGGATTTCCGGTAATTATTTCGAAGTTAATTGCTGAAAGTAAAGAAGTAAAAAGAGAATATACTCGTTCGGAAATTGTAGCAAGTTCATGGCTTTCAATTAGTGTAATTAGTCTTTTCATGTTTTCATGCCTGTTTTTTGGGGCATATTTTATAGCAGACCTCATGAATGATCATATGTTAGTGAAATCAATTCAATTTATTGCCTTTTCTTTTTTATTCATGCCTGTTTTGTCTGTGTTAAAGGGATTGTTTCAAAGTGACGGAGAAATGATTCCAACAGCTGTCTCGCAGGTGACTGAGCAATCAGTACGAGTTGGTTGTATTTTAATTGCTTCTTTTCTTTTTTATAGCTACGGTCTTTCATTGTATGAAGTAGCTGAAGGAGCATTTATCGGATCTGTTTTAGGAAGTTTGGTTAGTAGTATCGTATTAATTTCATATTATGTAAAAAAGAGAAAGAATAAAAAGGTTATTGCATTTGATAGCTTAAGAATAAAAAAAGTTATTATTCCACTATCTAAGAAAATTATTATACAAGGTATTATTTTTAGTATTTCATCGTTAATATTAGTGTTTATTCAGTTTATGGATGCCTTAATACTATACCCGTTATTGACTGACTCTGGAATGGAAATGACTGAGGCGAAGGAATGGAAAGGTGTTTATGACCGAGGTCAACCTTTATTACACTTAGGAACTGCTGCTACGATTTCCTTGTCGTTGACGATTGTACCACTTATTTCAAAGTATAAGCAGCAACAAAACCTAGAAAGTATTAGATATTATACGGAACTTTCTTTTCGATTAAGTTTAATGTTAGGTATGGCTGCTGCCGTAGGTCTCTTTTTTATTATTGAACCAATGAACATTACATTGTTTGAGAATTCAAAAGGAAGTCAAGAATTAGCCATACTCGTATTATCGATTTTTTTCTGCTCGTTACTTATGACGGGGATTTTTATTCTTCAAAGTTTAGAGCGTCCTTTTATATCGATTGTTATTATTGCTATTGGATTACTAGTGAAGTTTCTCTTAATGATGTTGTTGATACCGAAACTGTATATTATGGGTGCAGCCATATCTACAACTGCAGCATTTTTCGTAATGGCTCTTCTTTTATGGATTATGATGAAAATAATATATAAAAAGTCTATTTTTCAGTCAAAAACAATTATATTAACAATTGTATCATCCATTGGAATGACATTAGTGTTACTTGTAATTGATCAAGTATTTACGATTATGCACGGTTACATAGATCACATTCGTATCCTGTCTGTTATTCAAGTATTGATATCTGTAAGTGTTGGAGCCTTTATTTATATGATGATTATTATTAGAAATGGGATGTTTACAAGAGAGGAATTATCTTTGCTGCCTTTAGGAAGTAAACTGTCAAAATTTTTACCACCTAATCGGCGCTAGATTTTATTTCGATTGCTAGGAATATGATTTTCAAAAAGCTTTGTTAAACAAGCGACAATAAAGCTAACAGAGCTTATCAAAAAACAAATAGGAGTTTTTTATATGAGTAATAAAATTGTTGTGATGGGGTTAGGTGCTGGTAATCTGGACCAGCTTCCGTTTGGTATATATAAAAAATTGAAGTCGGCTGGGATGTGCTATACGAGAACAATAGATCATCCAGTAATTCAAGAATTACAGCAAGAAGGTATGGAATTTATAAGTTTTGATAATGTTTATGAGAAACACGATGCTTTTGCTGAAGTATATGAAGAGATTGTTGATACGTTAATAAAGTTAGCCAATGAAAAAGATGTACTTTATACGGTTCCAGGTCATCCAATGGTAGCGGAAAAAACTGTTCAACTATTAATAGAAAAGCAACTTAGTCACTCATATGACCTATCTATTGAAGGGGGACAGAGCTTTTTAGATGCCCTTTTTCAAGCTGTAAAAATAGATCCAATTGAAGGATTTCAGCTTCTCGATGGTACAGATTTAAAAAAAGATCAAGTGCAAATGAATCAGCATTTGATTATTGGACAAGTATATGATGTTTTTACAGCTTCAGATGTAAAACTAACGCTTATGGAAAAATATCCAGATGAATTTCAAATCGCTCTTGTGACGGCAGCGGGTAGTTCGGAAGAGGTCGTTAAATGGTTACCGCTTTATGAATTAGATCGTGAAGCTGGTTTAAGTAATTTAACTTCTGTCTATGTACCACCTGTCAAAGATGAAGAGATGCTAAACAAAGAGTTCTTTCAATTGCGTAAAATTATCGCTCAATTGAGAGGACCAGATGGTTGCCCTTGGGATCAAAAACAAACACATGAAAGTTTAAAAAAATATGTGTTGGAAGAAGCATATGAATTGATTGATGCCATTAATGAAGATGATATAGATGGGATGATTGGCGAATTAGGTGATCTTCTATTACAAGTATTACTTCATGCTCAAATCGGTGAAGATGAAGGAATGTTTACTATTGAAGATGTTATTGAAGAATTGTCTGACAAGATGATTCGACGCCATCCACATGTATTTGGCGACGTAACGGTTTCAAGCGCAGATGATGTAAAGGTGAAATGGGATGAAATCAAAAAGTCTGAAAAGGGTAAGGAAGCTTCTGAGAAAACCTCATTATTAGATGGTGTTGAAAAATCGTTACCACAATTATTGATTGCTTATGAATATCAAAAAAGAGCAGCAAAAGTAGGGTTTGATTGGACTGAAGTGGAATCGGCCTGGGAAAAGGTACTTGAAGAGATTCAGGAATTTAAAGAAGAAGTAAAAATGGGTTCAAATATCAAAAAAATACGAGCTGAGTACGGTGATATTCTATTTGCTATCGTAAATATTGCGCGTTTTTATGATATGTATCCAGAAGAAGCACTTTATGCCACCAATGAAAAGTTCTCACGTCGTTTTAAATATATTGAATCTTGTTTACAAGAAAAGCATAAATCGTTTGAAGAATGTTCGTTAGAGCAATTAGATCATTTCTGGAATGAAGCAAAGAAAAAAGGATTGTAAAAAGGGAGAGAGTCGGAATGAGATTAGATAAGTTTTTAAAAGTTTCTCGATTGATTAAGAGAAGAACGTTAGCAAAAGAAGTTGCGGATAAAGGTAGAATTTATATAAATGGTAGTCAAGCAAAGGCTAGTTCTACTGTAAAGGTAGGAGATAAGCTGTTTATTCAATTTGGACAAAAGCTTGTTACTGTAAGAATTGAAAAGCTTCAAGAAACAGTTAAAAAAGAAGATGCAGCGGCAATGTATACTATTGTAAAAGAAGAGAAAATCCAACAAGACGAGTTTTAAAATAATGGACTAGTTCTAAAACTCGTCCTCCTTTCATACATTTTTACAAAAAAGTGTGTACAGGAGGTTCCAGTATGAGCAGCCAATATTTTGAACAGAATGATCAGAAGCAAAGAGGAAGTAATCCAGAACATGATATTGTCATGAAAGGGCGTAAGCTTCTTGAAATAACAGGTGTAAGACAAGTTGAAAGTTTTGATAACGAGGAATTTTTATTAGAGACAAACATGGGGTTTTTAGCGATTAAAGGCGAAAATTTACAAATGAAAAATCTTGATGTCGATAGTGGAATCGTTACGATTAAAGGAAAAATCTACGATCTTGTATATGTAGATGAACCTTCAGGAGACAAAGCCAAAGGTTTCTTTGGTAAGTTGTTCAAATGACGCTTACAACTCAATTCTACACTTTAATTGCAATGATTGGGATGGGGAGCTACTTCGGTGCTTCTTTAGATACTTACCAGTTATTTCTGAAGAGACCCAAAAGAAGCAGATGGTTGGTTTTTATTCATGATTTGTTATTTTGGACTTTTCAAGCTTTGTTTATATTCTATATTCTATTTCGTGTGAATCAAGGTGAATTACGTTTTTATTCTTTTTTGGCTCTTTTATGTGGTTTTGCGGCTTATCAAGCTTTATTTAAAAAGAGTTATATGTTCATCTTGAAGGTGATTATTTCCTTTGTACTCCATACTATAAGGTTTATAAAAAAACTTGGAAATGTTATTCTTATAAAGCCGATTATAGGTATATTTACATTTCTATTTTTTTTAGTGAAAATAGTATTAAAGGGTCTTTTGGCTCTTGTTCGTTTTTGTGTAAGGGTCATAATCATTGTTATAAAGGTTACTTTTGCACCAATTGTGTGGATTATAAGGCAAATTTATAAATTATTTCCGGAAGTTTTCACAAATAAATTAGAGAAGTTATATAATCAAATTAAAGGATTTTTCATAAAAATAAAGAATTATATAACGAACGTAATAGAAAAATGGAAGAAAAAGGATTAAAGGAGTGAGCGAAATGGGTAGCTTGAAGGAAAGAAAAGTGGCTAAAATCCAATCAACCTATGTAGAGCAGCGTGAAAAAAGCCAAATGCAGAAAGCCAAAAGAAAACGCGGTTTAATTCGCCGTCTTACAGTTCTTGGAATTTGTGTGTTAGTTCTTTCAGTTGTAACCATTTCGACTTTACTTTCGCAATCAGCTGCAATTGAAAAGAAATCCGAAGAAAAAAGCAAGGTTGAAAAGAAATTAGCCTCTCTTCAAAAAGATCAAAAAATGTTAGAAGAAGAAATCGTAAAATTAAATGATGATGAATACATAGCGAAAATTGCTAGAAGAGATTATTTTTTATCTAATAAAGGGGAGGTTATTTTTAATCTTCCAAAAAAGAAAGATAAAGAGGACTAATGTTGACACAGATTTTTTATTTTCGTTATAATATAAACTATGTATGATTTTTTTAAAATTTAAGGAGGAACATTTTTTTTATGTCAATCGAAGTAGGCAGCAAGTTACAAGGGAAAGTAACAGGCATTACTAAATTTGGGGCGTTCGTTGAATTGTCTGAGGGGACTACAGGACTTGTTCACATTAGTGAAGTTGCAGATAACTACGTCAAGGACATTAACGAGCACTTAAAAGTTGGTGACCAAGTTGAAGTAAAAGTAATAAACGTAGAGAAAGATGGAAAAATTGGTCTTTCTATAAAAAAAGCGAAAGATCGTCCTGAGCAAACTCATCAACCGCGCCCACAACGTCATGGTCGAGGGGATAATCGTTCTCGAGATAATTTTCGTTCAAGAGACAATGCTCGTGCACCAAAAGAAACTTTCGAGCAAAAAATGGCTAAGTTTTTAAAAGATAGCGAAGATCGTTTATCTACACTTAAGCGAAGCACGGAAACGAAAAGAGGAGGACGAGGCGGTCGACGTGGCTAATACTTGCTGCTGTTAAAAATCGATAGCGGTTTTTCCTTTAGATAAATAGAAACGTTTGATATCGATAGACAAGTGCTAGTTGAAGCCTTGTCTATTTTTATTATGTGGAATTTAAAAATATCGGACGATCCGAACAGAGCATGTTATTGCGATTAAAAAGCCTTCCAAAAAAGAACAAAAACATTGGGCGGCTTTTTTTATATATGCAAGGTATTTTGATATATAACTATTTTTGTATATAAAAAAAACACCAGAAATATTATCTGGTGTTTTTTGAGATGACCCGTACGGGATTCGAACCCGTGTTACCGCCGTGAAAGGGCGGTGTCTTAACCGCTTGACCAACGGGCCATTAAGTAATATGGTAGCGGCGGAGGGAGTTGAACCCACGACCTTTCGGGTATGAACCGAATGCTCTAGCCAGCTGAGCTACACCGCCATTTTACTAATATAACTTCGAAGCACAATTTATATCTTACATAGCAGGTAATTGTTTGTCAATGGAAAAACAAAAAGTTGCATTTTTCTTATTTTTAATCTCTGGTTATTTCTTCTGTGAGATGAATGAGAAATGCTTTTTTTATGAGAGGTTCATTAGCCTTTTCAAAACATCTATTCCTCCTGAACTGTTTTATGGTATTTTCTCTCCTTAATTATTTCCGTAACAAGGGTGAATAATGGCTCTTTTTAATGGCTGTTTTCAATTCCCAATAAAAAGGGTGATTGGAGCGTAAGAGGAGAGACTCCTGTGGGAGCAGTTGGATAGGTGAGCCCTCACAAACACTGAACCGAGGGTGCTTATCGCTCGCCTCATGGAAAGTTACTCGGCTCATATACTCATTATTTGACAAAGCATGAGAAAACCAACTTTTAAATAAATATTCCAGCTTTTTTCTTGTATAAAAAGATAAATTTCTCTATTTCTTTTAAAGATAAGTTTCGATTGGTGGAACTTAAACTCCTCATTATGTTTGTAATTGCCTTAATGTCTAGAAATCCGTCGAACAATTCTTGGATTTCATTTCTAGATTACGACAAAAAAACTACATTCTAGTATTTATAATAAAAAATACTAGAAACCAAGTTGGATAGGAGAGGAATCAATGGAAAAGATAGGAAGAAATATAATAGAGCCAGTCTCGGACGTACACTTGAATTATGATCATGAAAAGACCAAAAGTTGGATGAATAACATCAGAAAAAAAGTAGAGAACTTACTCATTTATCGAGGTTTTATTCTTACAATAATTGGTTTTTTATTGGGGAGAGCACTAATATTATCTCAACTCGCTCCATTCGCTCTTCCATTCTTTGCGGCTGTATATGTATTGAGAAGAAATAGAGCTCCGTATGCATTAATTGGATTATTAGCAGGAGCAGCTACTATTCATTTTATGAATGCCGTAACAATCTTTGCAGCTGCAATCTTCTTCATGATTTTGTATAAGGCGAGAGAGCCATCTTTACCTGCTCAATTTAAGGTAGCATCTTTATATGTTTTTTTATCTCTTGGAATTATTAATTTAATGATGCATTATCTTTTCGAAAGCAAATTGCTTCTATATGATGGCTTAATGATTGGAATTGAATCAGGTTTAGCATTTATTCTTACATTGATTTTTGTACAATGCATTCCATTGATTTCTTTTAAAAATAGAACGCGATCATTAAAGACAGAGGAAGTAGTTAGTATCATTATATTATTAGCCTCTGTTATGAGCGGTACAATCGGGTGGACCATGTATGATTTGTCTCTCGAACATATTGTCTCTCGTTATTTAGTTCTTGTTTTTTGCCTAGCGGCAGGAGCAGCTATTGGTTCAACCGTTGGGGTCGTAACTGGATTAATATTTAGTCTTGCAAGTGTAGCAAGTCTATTTCAAATGAGTTTATTAGCCTTTGCTGGATTATTGGGTGGCTTATTAAAGGATGGAAAAAAAGTTGGAGTCTCTGTTGGGTTATTGCTCGCAACTGTATTGATTGGTTTGTATGGTGAAGAGAATACAAATCTAACCATTACGGTGTACGAATCATTATTCGCTATTTTCCTTTTTCTGTTAACTCCTACTTATTTAATAGAAAAAGTAGCTAAGCATATACCTGGAACAGTTGAATATTCGAATGAACAGCAAAAATATATGAGGAAGATGAGAGATGTTACAGCTCAAAGGGTTACTCAATTTTCCAATGTATTTGAAGCGTTGTCTAACAGTTTTTTACAAATGGATGAATGGAATAAAGAGGAGGAGGAAGTAAGAGAATTTGATTACTTTCTGAGTTATGTCACGGAAAAAACATGCCAAACATGTCCTAGGAAGGAGAGGTGCTGGGCGGAAAATTTTCAAATGACCTATGAAAAAATGAGTAATATTGCGGTTGAGTTGAATAATAACGGGCAGTTATCGAACAAAACAGAAAGAGATTGGGATAAATACTGTCTAAAGGAAAAACAGGTTACTGCTGCTATTTCTAATGAATTATCGTTTTATCATGCAAATCAAAAATTGAAAAGGCAGGTGAAAGATAGTAGAAGACTAGTTGCGGATCAGCTAAGAGGAGTATCTGAAGTTATGGATGATTTTGCCAAAGAAATTCAAAGAGAAAGAGAAAATCATCATCTTCAGGAAGAACAAATTCTTGAAACTCTTGGAGATTTTGGAGTTCAGCTAGATCACGTTGAAATTTATAGTCTAGAGCAAGGTAATATTGATATAGATATGACACTACCTTTTTATAAAGGAAGAGGAGAGTGTGAGAAACTGATAGCACCTATGCTATCGGATATTTTAGGTGAAAATATTGTTGTAGCTAGCGAGGATTATGATAGTCAAGTTGGGTATTGCTTTGCTAATTTTCGATCGATTCAAAAGTTTATCGTAAGTACTGGAAGCGCTCATGCTGCTAAAGGTGGAGGGCTTATTTCAGGAGATAGTTATACGATGATGGAAATTGGAGCTGGTAAATTTGCAATGGCTATTAGTGATGGCATGGGCAATGGGGAACGAGCCCATTTAGAAAGCATGGAAACACTTCAATTATTAAAGAAAATTCTTTTATCTGGTATTGAAGAAAAAATTGCTATAAAATCCGTCAATTCTATATTATCACTACGAACGACAGATGAAATTTTTTCAACTTTAGATTTAGCCATGATTGATTTACAAGATGCAAAAGCAAAGTTTTTAAAAATATGTTCCACACCGAGCTTTATAAAAAGAGGAGATCGGGTGTTAAAAATAGAGTCCAGTAATTTGCCGATTGGGTTTATGGAAGAGGTGGATTTAGATGTAGTAACTGAACAATTAAAGGCTGAAGATATTTTAATTATGATGAGTGATGGTATTTTTGAAGGGCCTAAAAATATTGAGAATATGGAATTGTGGATTAAACGAAAAATTCGAGAGTTTCAAACGGATGATCCACAAGAAATAGCAGATTTAATGTTAGAAGAAGTCATTAGAACGAGAGGAGACATTGGTGATGATATGACAGTGGTAGTAGCTAAGATTAAGCATAATACTCCTAGATGGTCATCTATTCCGATATCTGCTATGCAAAGAAAAGCACAATAGGATAAGAATAGAGCGTATCCAAAGTCATTCTCATTTGTATGAATTCAATGATAAATTGTATAAATCCCTTCAAAATCGGCGAAGATGGTAACAAATTAGCTGAGGAGGGAGATTGACATGCAATCTAGTACATTAAGGCAAATATTATTAATTACTGATGGATGTTCAAATAAAGGTACGGATCCTGCAGCGATGGCTGCATTAGCTAGAGAACAAGGAATTACTGTAAATGTAATTGGTGTAATGGAAAATGACACAATAGATGAGTCAGGAATGAGAGAAATAGAAGCAATTGCTGCAGCTGGCGGTGGTGTCAGCCAGATTGTATACTCACAAGCTCTATCACAAACTGTTCAAATGGTAACAAGAAAAGCAATGACAACTACGATTCAAGGAGTTGTTAATAAAGAACTTAAACAAATACTTGGAAGAAATTCGAGTATTGAAGAGCTACCTCCTGATAAGAGAGGAGAGATTGTCGAAGTTGTTGATGAGTTAAGTGAAATATCAGAGTTAGAAGTTTTAGTTTTAGTAGATACGAGCGCGAGTATGAAACACAAATTGCCAACGGTAAAAGAGTCGTTAATAGATTTATCCATTAGCTTGAATGCTCGAATAGGAAATAATCGTTTTTCAGTATTTATATTTCCCGGGAAAAAAAATGATGTCGAAAAATTGTTGGATTGGACTCCGAAATTAGATTCATTGTCTAAAATATTTTCAAAATTAACACCCGGTGGTATCACTCCTACTGGCCCTGCACTTAGTGAGGCACTTAGATATTTTGAAAAAAAACGATCATTAAGGAGCATGCTGGGAAATGATGAACAGTACTATGAAGACTCCATTTAATATTACTCCTGGTACAACAATTATAGGAAAGTGGTATAAGCATTCTTATAAAATTGTGCGTAAGTTAGGGGCAGGAGCAAATGGAACGGTTTATCTTGCTGAGTTTAATCAAAAATTCGTAGCATTAAAAATAAGTGATAATCATGCAAACATCGCTTCGGAGATGAACGTCTTGAAATCCTTATCCAAGGTCCAAGGGTCTTCCCTCGGGCCTTCTTTATTCCATGGTGATGATTGGATAAAAGGTGAAAACTGTATTCCGTTTTATGTTATGGAATATATTGAAGGGAAAGAATTACTAGATTTTGTTAGAGCGAAAGGCGAGGGCTGGATTGAAATATTGATGCTACAACTGTTATCAGATTTGGGAGAATTGCATAATAAAGGTTGGATTTTTGGTGATTTAAAGCCTGAAAATCTTATTGTAACTTCCCCTGCACAAAAAATTCGGTGTGTCGATATGGGAGGAACTACGGTAATAGGGCGTTCTGTAAAAGAATTTACAGAGTTTTTTGACCGAGGATATTGGGGGCAGGGCTCTAGAAAAGCTGAACCTACATATGATTTATTTGCTGTTGCGATGATATTTATTAATGTCTATTATCCAAATCGTTTTTCTAAACAAAAAAATAGTCCAAATCAATTGCTAGAAGTTATTCAAACAACTATTGGTTTAGTACCATATCAAAACATTTTAGAAAAAGCGATCAGAGGAAAATATGCAACTGCTAAAGAAATGAGAATGAGCCTGTTAAATCAGATACAAAGTAATGGAACAAATACTTTTAAGAATGTAAAAGCGAAACCTACCTCCTCGAGAAACGTATATAAGAAAAAAAGAAAAAAAGGAGGCTTAAAGGAAACCGTTTTTATTCTTATTTTGGTATGCTGTTTATATGGTCTATATTTATATGCTCAAATTATTGGGTAAAACTACTTTGAAATTCCCTTTTCTTTTGGAATATTCCAATTGCTAGAATATAATTATAGATAGTATAGATACATTTATATGTAAATAAGCTTATTGAGTAAGAGGGAGTTTTCGATGCTTGAAAAAAAAGCAGAACAAGCAATCCGTAAGTATCAGTTACTAGAACATGGTGATGCTGTATTAATAGGTGTGTCTGGGGGGCCTGACTCACTTGCATTGTTACATTTCTTATATGGTATCCAAAAACGCTATAATTTGAAGTTAGTGGTAGCTCATGTCGACCATATGTTTAGAGGAGAGCAATCATATGAGGATTATCTTTATGTAGAGAAGATATGTAAAGGTTTAAACATTCCTTTTGAAGGGAAGCGAATTAACGTACCAGAATACATAGAGCAAACGAATGAAAATTCTCAAGCTGCTTCGAGGAAATTGCGTTATCGTTTTTATGAAGCGATTATGAAAAAACATAATATAGTTAAATTAGCTCTAGGTCATCACGGAGATGATCAAATAGAAACGATTCTTATGAGATTAACACGTGGAGCAACTAGTACAGCACGAGCAGGAATTAGGATGAAAAGGGACTTTTCATCGTACGTTATTATTAGACCTTTTTTATGGTCGAATAAAGAAGAAATAGAAGAGTATTGTTTACATAACAATTTGCATCCGAGAATAGACTATAGTAATGCAAAGCCTGTTTATGCAAGAAATAGAATTAGATTAAATGTTCTACCGGTATTGAAAAAAGAAAACCCGAAAGTGCATGAGCAATTCCAACGTTTTAGTGAACAATTGTTAGAAGATGAAGAGTATTTACTTTCTTTAGCTAGTGATAAGTTGAATCAATTTTGGACAAAGAAAAAAAATTACTCAAAGATTCAAATTAGCTCGTTTCTTATGATGTCAAAGCCTTTACAAAGGAGAGCTATTCAACTAATATTAAACTATCTTTATTTTGAAAGACACGAACAATTATCCACTGCTCATATTGAATCAGTTTTTGAGCTTATTCAGAGTTCTCATCCATCCGGCGAAATACATTTGCCAGCAGGCTTAAAAATCAAAAAATCGTACGATATTTGTACGTTTCTATTTGATGAACAGAAGCAAGAACCCTATTTCTTTAATTTACATATTCCTGGCGAAGTTTTACTTCCAAATGGACGTAGAATTCAAGCAAAATACATAGAAGGAAATGAGAATCAAAGCAGTAATGTTTTTTTCATAGATCCCGATCAGCTTAAGTTACCTTTAGTTGTTCGATCTAGGAAGAATGGTGATCGTATTCAAGTAAAAGGGTTGGATGGTTCGAGGAAAATAAAGGATATTTTTATTGATCATAAAATACCTTTAAAGGAAAGAGCAGTTTGGCCAATTGTTGAGGATGGCAATCAAGATATCCTTTGGTTACCGGGATTAAAAAAGTCTAATAAAGAGACTTTAAAAGGAAGTAAGTTGTTAATTACTTTAAAATATGATTAGAATTCATTCTTCTAGGAGGAAAGCAGTATAATGAGCTTGCACAATGAAATTGAAGAAGTGCTTATAAGTGAAGAACAAATCCAAGAGAAAATTGCTATTCTTGGTCAACAATTAACAGAGGAATATAAAGATAAGTTTCCTTTAGCAATTGGAGTACTAAAAGGTGCAATGCCTTTCATGGCAGATTTATTTAAAAGAGTAGATGCCCATTTAGAAATGGATTTCATGGATGTATCTAGTTATGGGAATTCAACAGTTTCTTCAGGTGAAGTTAAGATTATTAAAGATTTAAATACATCTGTTGAAGGTAGAGACATATTGATTGTCGAAGATATTATTGATAGTGGATTAACTTTAAGCTATTTAGTTGAGTTATTCCGTTATAGAAAAGCAAAAAGTATCAAAATTGTGACATTATTAGATAAACCATCTGGAAGAAAAGCAGATATAAAAGCTGACTATGTTGGCTTTGATGTTCCAGATGCATTCGTTGTGGGATATGGCTTAGACTATGCTGAAAGGTATCGAAACCTTCCTTATATAGGGGTATTAAAACCTGAAATTTATCAAAGCTAAGCTAGTAAAATAAACAAATTGTTTTTAATGTTAAATAATTGAAAAGAAATGTTTTACTATGGTAGTATTTTATTTAGTTGTTACTGTGGGAGGAGGTAAGGAATGAATCGGATCTTCCGTAATACCATTTTTTATTTATTAATTCTTTTAGTTATTATTGGTATTGTGAGTATTTTCACCAATAATAATGAAGCTGATAAAAATATAACTCAGAACCAATTCTTTAATTACTTAGAGGATGGTAAAGTTAAAAGTTATTCGATGCAGCCTGAAAGAAATGTTTATGCTGTTAAAGGTCAGCTAAAATCATCTAAAGAAGGTGAATACTTCTTAACATACGTTGTAAATAGCAATGCTACAATGGAACGTATTGATAAAGCTACTGAAGAAAATGGCACAGAAGTAAACGTTTTAGCTGCTAAAGAAACAAGTGGATGGGTAACAATCTTTACGAGTATCATACCATTTGTTATTATGTTTATTCTTTTCTTCTTCTTATTAAACCAATCTCAAGGCGGCGGCGGTCGTGTAATGAATTTTGGTAAAAGTAAAGCTAAGCTATATAACGATGAGAAGAAAAAAGTTCGCTTTACAGATGTAGCGGGTGCAGATGAGGAGAAACAGGAACTTGTTGAGGTTGTAGAATTCTTAAAAGATCCTCGTAAATTCTCTGAAGTTGGTGCTCGTATTCCTAAAGGGGTTTTATTAGTAGGACCTCCAGGTACTGGTAAAACATTATTAGCAAGAGCTGTTGCTGGGGAAGCAGGAGTACCATTCTTCTCAATTTCTGGTTCAGACTTTGTTGAAATGTTTGTCGGTGTCGGTGCATCTCGTGTTCGTGATTTGTTTGAAAATGCTAAGAAAAATGCGCCGTGTATTATTTTCATCGATGAAATTGATGCAGTAGGTCGTCAACGTGGAGCAGGTTTAGGTGGAGGTCACGATGAGCGTGAACAAACATTGAATCAGTTGCTTGTTGAGATGGATGGATTTGGTGTGAATGAGGGTATCATTATTATCGCTGCAACAAACCGACCAGATATTTTAGACCCAGCGTTGCTTCGTCCAGGACGTTTTGACCGCCAAATTACAGTAGGTCGTCCAGATGTAAAAGGTCGTGAGGAAGTACTAAAAGTACATGCGCGTAATAAGCCTCTTGATGATAGCATTGATTTAAAAGCAATTGCTCAAAGAACACCTGGATTCTCAGGTGCAGACTTAGAGAACTTACTAAATGAAGCGGCTCTTGTTGCTGCTCGTCAAAATAAGAAAAAAATTGATATGGCAGATATCGATGAAGCAACCGACCGTGTAATTGCTGGTCCTGCTAAGAAAAACAGAGTTATTTCTAAGAAAGAACGTAATATCGTCGCTTTCCATGAAGCAGGTCATACAGTGATTGGTGTTGTACTAGATGAAGCCGAAACAGTTCATAAAGTTACAATCGTACCACGTGGTCAAGCAGGTGGATATGCAGTAATGCTACCTAAAGAAGATCGTTTCTTTATGACAAAACCTGAATTACTTGATAAAATTGTCGGCTTACTTGGCGGACGTGTAGCAGAAGAAATTGTGTTTGGTGAAGTAAGTACAGGAGCTCATAATGATTTCCAACGTGCTACAGCAATTGCTCGTAGTATGGTAACGGAATATGGTATGAGTGATAAGCTTGGACCATTACAATTTGGCTCTTCTCAAGGTGGTCAAGTTTTCTTAGGTCGTGACTTTAATAATGAGCAAAATTATTCAGATGCGATTGCATATGAAATCGATCTAGAAGTTCAACGATTTATTAAAGAATGTTATGCGAAAGCTAAACAAATTCTTACAGATAATCGCGATAAATTGGATTTAATTGCGACTACATTATTAGAAGTTGAAACGTTAGATGCAGATCAAATTAAACATCTATGTGACCATGGTACTTTACCAGAGCGTACTTATAAGACGTTAAATGGTAAATTAGAATCAACAGCTGATAATGATGTGAAAGTTACAATTAACTCTAAAAAAGAAGAAGTTCAAGGTGAAGAGTCAGTAACTGAAGAAACAAAAGCATCTTCTAACGAAGAAACAACTTCGAATGTAGATGAGAAAAAAGAATAAATAATGAGGCGACCCTTTAATGGGTCGCTTTTTCTTTGCATGGGCTAGTTTTTATAAGATTGGGATTTTAAAATGTGTCTGGTAAGTAAAACTAGCTGATACAAAGGGATTCTTCAGAATGTAAGTGCGAGACTTCTACGGGAGCATTGGGACGGTTAGATCCCCCGAGGAGGATCCACTTGTCCCCGAAGCGCACATCCTAGAGTAGAACTTAACTTACACTCACAACATGTTAATGAGCAACAAAGCTTGCAAAAATGGTCTTTTAAATAAAAGAACTTTTCTCTCCTATTAAATTCATTTTATTCATTAGAATTTTGATTCTGTATGTTTAGGTATTTACACTTATTTTCATGAACGAAATGGAAAGGTTTATTCTCATACGCTTACGAAATAATAAAGGTAGTATAGGTTCGCGATGATTTTCTAGTTAACGGTTTCATTGGTATTGTGGTATGATGTGAAGGTGTATTTATGAATTTGGTAAAAGTGGTGAGAAGAGTGATTTTTGTATTAGATGTTGGAAACACAAATACCGTATTGGGTGTATATGAAAAAGATGAACTTAAGTATCACTGGCGTATAGAAACAAGTCGTAGTAAAACGGAAGATGAATATGCCATGGTAATTAAAGAATTACTAAAGCATGTTGACTTGACGTTCCAACATTTTGATGGAATTATTATTTCTTCTGTTGTACCTCCGATTATGGCTGCTTTAGAGAGAATGTGTCAAAAATATTTTGGTATTAATCCGTTGGTAGTTGGACCTGGGATTAAGACCGGTTTAAATATAAAATATGATAACCCAAGAGAAGTAGGGGCAGATCGTATTGTGAATGCGGTAGCCGCTATTCATGAATATGGTGGACCGTTAATCATCGTCGATTTTGGAACAGCGACTACATATTGCTATGTAAATGAAAAAAAACAATATATGGGCGGAGCCATAGCTCCGGGAATTGGCATCTCGACGGAAGCCCTATACACAAGAGCATCAAAGCTTCCTAGAATTGAAATCGTTAAACCTGAAACAATAGTTGGTAAAAGCACAGTCGCAGCTATGCAAGCAGGTATACTATATGGATACGTAGGACAAGTAGAAGGTATTGTATCAAGAATGAAAACGGAAAGTAAAGAAGAACCTAAAGTTATTGCTACTGGCGGTCTATCTTCTCTAATTGCAAGCGAATCAAAAGTGATTGATATTGTTGATCCGTTTTTAACATTAAAAGGACTTATATTAATATATCACCGCAATAAAGATCAAGTAAAAAAGCACGTATAGAACAGGAGTTATATATATATGAAAGATTATTTAGTTAAAGCATTAGGCTATAATGGTCAAGTACGGGCATATGCGGTTTCCACTACAGAGACTGTAGGAGAAGCGCAACGTAGACATTATACATGGCCAACAGCTTCTGCAGCTCTTGGTAGAACGATGACGGCTGGTGTCATGCTAGGAGCTATGTTAAAAGGTGAAGAGAAGTTAACAATTAAAATTGAGGGTGGAGGCCCAATTGGCGTCATACTAGTAGATAGTAATGCAAAAGGTGAGGTTAGAGGGTATGTAACAAATCCTCAAACACATGTTGATTTAAATGAGCAAGGTAAGCTTGATGTTCGTGGGGTAGTTGGAACAAACGGAATGTTAACAGTTGTGAAAGATATTGGGTTAAGAGATTATTTTACAGGTCAAACACCAATTGTCTCAGGAGAAATTGGTGATGATTTTACCTATTATCTTGTTACATCAGAGCAAGTACCTTCTTCTGTTGGAGTAGGTGTGCTTGTTAACCCAGATAATTCAATAAAAGCTGCTGGTGGTTTTATTTTACAATTAATGCCTGGTACGGACGAAGAAACTATTATAGCTATAGAAGAACGTTTGAAAAATCTTACGCCTATTTCGAAAATGATTGAAGCTGGTATGACGCCGGAAGATATTCTAGAAGAGTTATTAGGTCAAGGTAATGTGAAAATTCTTGAGAAAATGCCTGTCTCTTTTGTTTGTCAATGTTCCAAAGAAAGAATTGAAAATGCGTTAATTAGTTTAGGCAAGGAAGAAATTAGAAGCATTATTGACACGGAAGGACAAGCAGAAGCAAACTGTCATTTTTGTAATAAAAATTATCATTTTTCTAAGGAGGAGCTTGAACAATTAGAAAAAGACGCTCAATAAAATGGGATCGGATTCCATTGTCAAAAAAACAGTTATTGATTATTATTGCTGGATTAATTGTAATAAATATCGTAACGATTCTTTTTGCAACGAAGCCTTTTTCGACAGGTGTTCTTGGCTCAACCGATGGTGATGACTTAGCAGCTGTAGGAGATGTTACCATTGAACGTGGACAGCTGCGTGAGGAATTAGAAAAACGTTACGGTAACGAAGTGTTGAATGATTTAATTGATCAAGAAGTTATTCAACAGGCAGCAAAAAAGTATAATATTTCTGTTTCCAAAAAGGAACTAGAAAGAGAACTACTCTTAATAAAAACTAAGTATGGATCTTATGATCAACAATACTTACAAAGTAAGGGAAGTTGGGAGAATCAGATAAAAAATAAAATCCTACTAGAAAAAATATTAGTTCAAGATGTTAAAGTCTCTGAATCAGATATCGAAGAAGCATATCAAAAAAATAAAGATGTCTATAAAATTCCTACTACAGTACATTTATCGCATATTGTTGTGAAAACCAAAAAATCAGCTAAAAAAGTTTATGAAGAATTAAAAGATGGAGCTTCTTTTCCGGTGTTAGCTTTAGAAAAATCAATTGATGATATTTCAGCAGTACATGGAGGAGATATCGGGTATTTATCGAAGAAACAAAAAGCATATCCGGAATCTTATCTAGAAAAGGCGAAAGAGCTATCGAAGGGTGAATTTAGTAAACCAATCAAGACAGAAGATGGTTATGCAATTATTTATCTTCATGAACGTATAAAAGGAAAAACCTTCTCTTATCAAGATGTTAAAAGCATTATTGAACGTCAATTAGCCATTGAAGAGATGAATGGTGCCCTTTCAGCAGAGTATTTTTGGGATGAATTTGATGTAAAGTACGTAGACAATAAGTAATATATTAATAAGGAGGCTATTTATAAGGATAGTCTCCTTGTTTTATGCAAAGATTTATATTTAGTTTGATGTCTAGTCATATACGTTGGGCCATTATCGGAGTGAAAAAATCCTTTTGAAAAGGCTCGTCTTATGGGCTCCACACGTCTCCTTTTTTGATAGAACCTTATTCGGATATGAACTAGTTAAGAACCGATGTCGGTTTTTCTTAATATAAACAGAAAAGTTTAAAAATTTAGATGAAATGGATTGACAAATAATACGATTAGATGTAAATTGTTTATAAAACCAATACAATTACTAGGAATTAGGAGTGGATGGAAAGTGGCTAAAATTGCAAATTCTGTAGTAGAATTAATCGGTCAAACACCAATTGTTAAATTAAATCACTTAGTGGATGAAAATAGCGCAAATATCTATTTGAAATTAGAATATACAAACCCAGGAAGCAGTGTAAAAGATCGTATAGCACTAGCGATGATTGAAGCGGCTGAGGAAAGTGGCGCTTTAAAAAAGGGAGATACAATTATTGAACCAACAAGTGGAAATACTGGGATTGGTTTAGCGTGGGTGGCGGCTGCTAAAGGTTATAAAGCAATCTTAGTTATGCCTGAAACTATGAGTATTGAACGTAGAAATCTATTACGAGCATATGGTGCAGAGCTTGTTTTAACACCAGGTCCTGAAGGAATGGGTGGGGCTATTCGTAAAGCAGAGGAACTTGCTAAAGAGAATGGTTATTTTGTACCGCAACAATTTAAAAATGAAGCAAACCCTGAAATTCATAGACAAACAACTGGTAAAGAAATTGTTGCTCAATTTGGGGATTTACAATTAGATGCATTTATTTCTGGTATTGGTACTGGTGGAACAATTACTGGTACAGGTGAAGTATTACGTAGTGCATATCCAAATATAAAAATTGTAGCTGTAGAGCCTGCGGATTCGCCGGTATTATCTGGTGGAAAACCTGGTCCTCATAAAATACAAGGAATTGGAGCTGGATTTGTTCCTGATGTATTGAATACTAAGATTTACGATGAAATTCTTCCAATTCAAAATGAAGAAGCATTTGAGTATGCTCGTCGTACAGCTAAAGAAGAAGGAATTTTAGGTGGTATTTCAGCGGGTGCAGCTATTGCAGCAGCGGTGAAGGTTGCACAACAATTAGGTAAAGGGAAGAATGTATTAGCGATTATTCCTGATAATGGTGAAAGATACTTAAGTACACCGCTATATAATTTTGAATCATAATAATCCCTATAAACAAGAGATATATTAGATAAAAAGGCATCCTTATACAGGATGCCTTTTGTATGGAACAAGATACTTTCTCATTAGAGGATTTTAATCAAAAAGATGGATGACGGTTTTCCTTTAGTATTGATTTATGGCATAGTACACTTAGATAGAACAAGTTGTTTGTTAGGAGTGGTATGTAAAAATGCGTCAAACATTCAGTGAGAAAGAAGCCTTTGCAAAAGAAGATTTTTTTCATGCATATAAAATTTTATCGAGTGAAAAAGAGCATCATATTCTTTTAGAAAGTGGACGTGGAGGAAGATATTCCATGTGTGGAATAAATGCTGTTGCTATTCTAAAAGGTGCTGATAATCATTTAGATATTACTTATAGTGATGGTGTGCGAGAAAGGATTGAAGGAGAACCTTTACAGGCAATGAAAGCATGGATGAAGGATCGGAAATCAGCCCATGTTGATGGTTTACCTGATTTTCAAGGCGGAGCAATGGGGTTTATCAGTTATGACTATGCGAGGCATATTGAAAAACTACCTAACTTGGCAATGGATGATTTACAAACACCGTTATTCTATTTTTTAGTTTTTGATGAAGTAGTTGTATTTGATCATCAAGAAGAAATGTTATGGCTTATCAAGGTTAGTTCGGCTGAAGAAAGTGATGCAGCTATTACTCGCCTACATGAGATGAAACATGAATGGATGGATGCTGTCATGCGAAATAATCTATCTGAAAAGGGTCTAATTCATGAGCAAGGTGGAGATTTAGTTGTTTCAATGACGGATGAAGAATTTAAAGAAGCTGTTAATCGAATCAAAGAGTATATTTCTTACGGTGATATATTTCAGGTGAATCTGTCTGTTAGACAATCGCAAAAATTAATTGCTCATCCTCTAGATATTTATACTACACTTAGAGAATTAAACCCATCTCCTTATATGAGTTATCTACAAACACCTCAATTTCAAGTAGTAAGTGGCTCTCCCGAATTACTAGTAAAGAAAAAAGGAAAGCAGATTAGTACAAGACCGATTGCTGGGACACGCTCACGTGGGAGAAATGAGCAAGAAGATGTGGAACTCGCAAATGAATTAATTACAAATGAAAAAGAACGAGCTGAACATGTCATGCTAGTGGATTTAGAGAGAAATGATCTAGGGCGTGTTTGTGCATATGGTACAGTAGAAGTAAATGAATTTATGGTTATAGAAAAATATTCACATGTTATGCATATTGTTTCAAACGTACAGGGTGAACTTGAGCATAAGTGCGATGAGTATGATGTTATTAAGGCGGTTTTTCCTGGAGGAACGATAACAGGAGCACCAAAGGTTCGAACAATGGAAATCATCGAAGAACTAGAACCTGTCCGTAGAGGAGTTTATACTGGGTCTATTGGGTGGATTGGTTTCAATGAGGACTTAGAATTAAATATTGTTATTCGTACTCTTTTTGCTAAAGATGGTATGGGTCATATCCAAGCGGGAGCAGGAATTGTTATTGATTCACAGCCTAAGCATGAGTATAAGGAAAGCTTGAAGAAAGCAGCAGCTTTATGGAGAGCAAAAGAACTAGCAGATACAAAAAAGTAAAGGTGAAACAAAATTATGATTTTAATGATTGATAACTATGATTCATTTACCTATAATCTTGTGCAATATTTAGGTGAAATGGGTGAGGAATTAGTAGTAAAAAGAAATGATAAAATAACTATAGAAGAAATTTCTGAGTTGAACCCAAGTTACATTATGATCTCGCCAGGACCATGTAGTCCGAATGAAGCGGGAATTAGTTTGCAGGTGATTGAAACGTTTGCGGGTATCATACCGATTTTTGGAGTTTGCTTAGGACAACAGTCAATTGGACAGGCTTTTGGAGCAGAAGTTATTCAAGCAGAAAGGCTAATGCACGGGAAAACGTCCCTTGTATATCACGATGGGAAAACCATTTTTAAAGATGTTCCAAATCCTTTTCGGGCAACTCGTTATCATTCTTTAATTGTAAAAAAAGAGACGCTTCCATCATGCTTTGAAGTTTCAGGATGGACATCTGAAGGTGAAATAATGGCGATTAGGCATCGTCAATTGCCTATTGAAGGTGTTCAATTTCATCCTGAATCCATTATGACGGAATATGGGAAGGAACTTTTAGAACATTTTTTAAAATGCTATCGCAACCCAAAAGAGGTTAGGTGATTAGATGATAATTTATCAAAATGGTCGTTATATCCAAGAGGAAGAAGCGCGCATTTCTCCTTTTGATCATGGCTTCTTATATGGAATGGGTTTGTTTGAAACGATTCGTATTTATAATGGCCATCCTTTTTTATTGGGGGATCATTTGCTTCGGCTCAATGATGGAATGCAAGAAATGCATATAGAAAGCACTATCTGTCAGAATATGATGTTAGATATTTTACATCAGTTATTAAAAAGAAATGATTTGGATAATGCCAGAGTGAGAATTAATGTTTCCGCTGGTGAAGGGGCAGTTAGTTTACCAAGTGAATCCTATAAGCAACCGAATTTAATGGTCTTTATCAGCCCTTTGCAGCCTGCAAGTGAAGAGATAATGGAAAAGCAAGCTACGATTTTAAAACTAAATAGAAATACACCTGAAACGACTAGTCGATTAAAATCTCATCATTTTTTTAATAATATAGCTGCGAAAAGAGAATTGAGAGATCAGCCTAATTTAGAGGGTATCTTTTTAACGAAAGAAGGGTTTGTATCTGAAGCGATTACATCTAATATCTTTTGGATAAAGAATGATATTTTATATACCCCGGAGTTAAGTACTGGTATTTTACCAGGAATTACGAGACAATTTGTAATATTATTAGCGAAACAGATGGGGTTATTGGTAAAGGAAGGGAGCTTTCAATTAGAAGAATTAGTAGAAGCGGATGAAATATTTATAACAAATTCCATTCAAGAACTTGTATTAATTACTAATATAGATCATTATTCTTTTAGCAATCGATCAAAGCCAACTGTCACAAAAAAGTTGTATGAGAAATATAAAGATTATCGTGAGAAGTTATGGACAAGTGAAATACTGATAAGATAGGAGCGCTACAATGTTTAATCAAAAGACAACTATATCCTGTGGCCCTTATGAATTAGATTTTGGGAAAAAAACACTTATTATGGGCATATTGAATGTCACACCTGACTCTTTTTCTGATGGTGGACGTTTTAATGAAATAGATGCAGCTGTAGAGCAGGCTAAAAAGTTAGTAGCTGATGGTGCAGACATTATTGATATTGGAGGAGAATCTACTCGCCCAGGAGCTGAAATGGTAACTGAAGTGGAAGAGCTTGAGCGTGTGATACCTGTAATTCAAGCTATTGCTAAAGAGGTAGCAGTTCCAATATCTATTGATACGTATAAAGCAGAGGTTGCAAAACAAGCTATTTTGGCAGGAGCGCATATAATTAATGACGTTTGGGGCGGTAAAGCGGATAGTCGGATGTCTCAGGTAGCAGCAGAGTTAGATGTGCCATTTATCATTATGCATAATCGTTCAGATGTGAATTATAAGAATTTTATAAGAGATTCTTTTTATGATATATACGAAAGTCTTCATATGGCTAAAAAAGCTGGTGTGAAAGACCATAATATTATCGTTGATCCTGGCATTGGATTTGCAAAGGATTTGAAGCAAAATATCGAGATGATGAGAAGTTTAGATCAACTTGTTGGTCTAGGATATCCAGTATTGCTTGGTACTTCTCGTAAGTCAATGATTGGAGCTGTATTGGATTTACCAGCTAATGATCGCCTTGAGGGTACTGGGGCAACTGTTTGTTATGGTATCCAAAAAGGGTGTCAAATTATCAGAGTTCATGATGTGAAAGAAATGGCTCGTATGGCGAAGATGATGGATGCCTTAGTTGGTAAGGGGGAGCACGATGGATAAAATTTATGTAAATGAAATGGAGTTCTATGGCTACCATGGAGTTTTTTCTGAAGAAACAAAACTTGGACAACGATTTAAAGTAGACTTAATGGTTGAATTAGATTTGTCTGAAGCTGGGAATACAGATGATTTAACTCGATCAGTAAACTACGGTGATTTATACAATGCTTGTAGAGAAATTGTAGAGGGAGAGCCGTATAAGCTTGTTGAAGCGGTAGCCGAAAAGATAGCGTCTTCTATTTTGGAGATGTTTCCACTTGTTCAAATATGTACAGTAAAAGTGATTAAACCAGATCCTCCAATTCCAGGTCATTATAAATCTGTCGCAGTCGAAATAAAAAGGAGCCGTAAATCGTGAGTCATATTGCTTATTTATCACTTGGTTCCAATCTAGATAATCGCTTGAATTTTTTACGTGATGCTGTATTGCTTTTAGAAGAAGATGAGCAAATTAAGGTAGAAGACGTATCTTCTATTTATGAAACAG
This sequence comes from Bacillus massilioanorexius, assembly GCF_902374955.1. GTDB lineage: Bacteria > Bacillota > Bacilli > Bacillales > DSM-1321 > Bacillus_AD > Bacillus_AD massilioanorexius. The sequence continues at coordinate 4,792 of NZ_CABKRX010000027.1, read as the reverse complement.
ATCCAGTTGGTTATACGGACCAAGGTAATTTTTTGAATATCGTAGTAAAATTAAAAACGACATATCTAGCGGAGCAATTACTATCGAAGTGTATGTATATTGAACAAGAACTTGGGAGAAAAAGGATAATAAGATGGGGGGCCGAGAACCATAGACCTTGACATTTTGTTATATAATCAAGAAAATATTGAATCAGATAACCTTTCTGTTCCTCATCCTCGGATGCAAGAACGTGCTTTTGTCATCATTCCGCTTTTGGAAATAGAACCTAACATCGAGCTTCCGAATATGGAACAATCGTTACATGTAGTTTTGGAGCGTATACCGGATAAAGAAGGAGTTCGATTATGGAAGCGGAAAAATGGGGAAGACGTATTCGGGCATTTAGAAAATTAAAAGGATATACACAGGATGGATTAGCAAGAGAATTGTTAGTCTCTGTTTCATATCTAGGTGAAATAGAACGTGGCAATAGAATGCCGGAAGAGCAATTCTTGATGGAGATAGCAGCGGCATTAGAAATTTCGATTGATGAATTGCAGCCTCCTGAAGAATAAAAGGGATCAGCAGCTTGTTAGTGAGAAACTTATTCAAAGAAGTATCAACAAAGGAGGGTGTAGTATTGTTTAAAATAGGCGATATCGAAATGAAAAATCGTGTTGTTCTGGCTCCGATGGCAGGAGTTTGTAATTCTGCGTTTCGTTTAACGGTTAAGGAATTCGGAGCAGGGCTTGTTTGTGCAGAAATGGTAAGTGATAAAGGGATTGTTTATAAGAATGAGAAAACAATGGATATGCTTTATATAGATGAAAGAGAAAAGCCTTTAAGCTTGCAAATTTTTGGCGGTGAAAAGTCATCTCTTGTGGAAGCTGCTCAATTTGTAGATAAGAATTCTAATGCTGATATTATTGATATAAATATGGGGTGCCCAGTACCAAAAGTAACAAAGGTTGATGCAGGAGCAAAGTGGCTTCTTGATCCGGATAAAATTTATGACATGGTAGCGGCTGTAGTAGATGCTGTAGATAAGCCAGTAACAGTTAAAATGAGAATGGGATGGGATCCAGAGCATATTTATGCCGTACAAAATGCTCAAGCGGTTGAACGAGCTGGAGGGAAAGCTGTATCTTTACATGGCCGAACGCGTGTTCAAATGTATGAAGGAACTTCAAATTGGGATATTATTCGCGAGGTAAAACAATCAGTTAATATTCCTATCATTGGTAATGGTGATGTGCAAACACCTCAAGATGCAAAAAGAATGTTAGAAGAAACTGGCTGCGACGGTGTAATGATCGGAAGAGCGGCATTAGGTAATCCGTGGATGATCTACCGTACAGTAAAGTATCTTGAAACAGGTGAGTTAGTAGAAGAACCTACAGCAAAAGAAAAAATTGCTGGGTGTATTCTTCACTTAGATCGTCTTATTAATTTAAAAAATGAGTATATCGCAGTTAGAGAAATGAGAAAGCATGCAGCTTGGTATTTAAAGGGTGTCCGTGGGAATGCTCAAGCGCGTAATGCGATTAATGAATGTAATACACGAGAAGATATGGTGCAAGTATTGAATAGCTTAGTAGAAGAAGTAGAGAGAAAAGAAGCGGAAACAGCACTTATTCAAACTATATAATAGTTTGATTGGCTAAGCGTAATTTAAAAAACTGCCAATTATTCGGCAGTTTTTTAAATTATTTTTGAAAAGAAACGCACCTTTCAATTAAAAAAGGTGTTTTCTGTATCTTCTTTGTGTACAATGGATAAAGACATTGTAGTCCGAATTTCGGACTTGCTATATATAAGAAAAGAGAAATTGGAGTGAACAGTCATGAGTCATGAAGAATTAAATGACCAATTGCAGGTTAGACGTGATAAAATGCAATCTATGCTTGATGCAGGAAAAGATCCGTTTGGTAAGCGATTTGAGAGAACGCACTTATCACAAGATATCTTTGATACATATAAAGATTTCTCTAAAGAAGATTTAGAAGAAAAAGGTATCGAAGTGACAATTGCTGGTCGTATTATGACGAAGCGTGGTAAAGGTAAAGCTGGATTTGCTCATATTCAAGATTTAAATGGACAAATTCAAATTTACGTACGTAAGGATGCAGTTGGTGATGATGCATATGAAGATTTTAAACATGCGGATCTTGGTGATATTGTCGGAATCAAAGGAACAGTTATTAAAACGAATGTAGGTGAGCTTTCTGTAAAAGCGAATGAATTTACATTTTTAACTAAATCTTTACGTCCATTACCAGATAAATTCCATGGCTTAAAAGACGTAGAAGAACGTTATCGTAAACGATATGTTGATTTAATAACAAATGAAGAAAGTAAAAAGACATTTATTGCAAGAAGCAAAATTATTCAATCTATGCGTCGTTATTTAGATGATCACGGTTATCTAGAAGTAGAAACTCCAATGATGCACAGTATTGCAGGTGGAGCATCTGCTCGCCCGTTTGTTACGCATCATAACGCTTTGGATATGACTTTGTATATGCGTATAGCTATTGAGTTACATCTAAAACGCTTAATCGTTGGTGGTTTAGAGAAAGTTTATGAAATTGGTCGTGTATTCCGTAATGAAGGAACATCAACAAGACATAACCCAGAATTTACTATGATTGAGCTGTATGAAGCGTACGCAGATTATAATGATATTATGAATCTTACTGAAAGCTTAATTGCTCATATTACAAAAGAAGTATGTGGAACAACAGTAATTAAGTATGGTGATTATGAAGTGGATTTAACGCCTCAATGGAAAAGAATCCATATGGTTGATGCTATTAAAGAAAAAACGGGAGTAGACTTCTGGAAGCACATGACGAAGGAAGAAGCTCAAGCCGTTGCTAAGGAACATGGAATTGAAATTACTCCACATATGGAGTTTGGCCATATTGTTAATGAGTTCTTTGAACAAACTGTTGAAGAAACTCTTATTCAGCCAACATTTATTTATGGTCACCCAGTGGAAATCTCTCCTTTAGCTAAGAAAAATAAAGAGGACTCTCGTTTCACAGACCGTTTTGAATTATTTATTGTTGGTCGCGAACATGCGAATGCATTCACAGAATTGAATGATCCAATCGACCAACGTCAACGATTTGAAGCACAGTTAAAAGAAAAAGAACAAGGTAATGATGAAGCGCATGAAATGGATGATGATTTCATTGAGGCATTAGAGTATGGTTTACCACCAACCGGCGGACTTGGAATTGGTGTGGATCGCTTAGTTATGCTTTTAACTAATTCTCCGTCTATAAGAGATGTTTTATTGTTCCCTTATATGCGCCAAAAATAATAAATGATCCGGAAAAGGATAAGGGTAATTCAAAAAATCTATTATTTGTGATTTTTTGAAGGTACTCTTATCCTTTTTTTATGTGGTAAAAAATAAGAGCCTATAGTTATTCAATCGAAATCGATAAGAACGGGACCAGATAAAAAACTTTATATGAACGGATATTTATCAGGAGGACTAGCTAGCTATTCTCCGCAGGATAATAGGTTAATAAATTTTGGAGGCTTTGGTCAGACTGAAAATATGGTGTCGACAGACCAGTTTTTATATTTAGTAGTCTATACAAAATCTGTTATTTATAAATATGATCCAAATCGTCCTTTTGAATTTGATCGAAGTAACGTAAATGAAGCTAAAAATCCTAAAAAGCTGTTTTCGCTTGATGAATATGGTCAAGACAGACCTTTTGGAATGGAACAAGGTAACGGTAAAATATATATAGGAACGGTTCCTTCGTATGGGAAATTAGGAGGAGCTTTAACGATCTATGATGAGAAAACAGACAAATATGAGGTTTATCGAAATATAGTAAACAATCAAAGTGTAGTCAGTCTCCGGTATCATGATGGATTAGTATATGGTAGTACAAGTGTATTTGGAGGTCTCGGGATTAAACCTACTGAGGAAGAAGCGAAAGTATTTATTTTTGATCCAGTTAGAAAAGAAAAAATATATGAAGGAGTTCCACTTCCGGGTGAAAAAGCTATTAGTACTTTGGAATATGGTGACAAAGGAAATCTATGGGGTATGAGCCCAGGTAAAATTTTTAAGTTTGATATAGAAAAGAAAAAGGTTATTCATAGTCAAGAATTGTTTCCGTTTAATTGGAAGGATATTTCTAATTATTGGAGAGGTGCAGATTTGCTGTATGTTAAAGATGGATTGTTTTATGGAGTAACACAAGGAAACTTATTTTCGTATGATTCCAAATCTGAAAAGATGAAAATTCTTGGTACAGGTGTTTCATTAATAGAAGCTGACGATAAAGGACATATTTTTGTTACTAAAGGAACAAAGTTGTATCAACTAATATATTAATACTAGCAAATAACTTCGTTTTGAATTAGTACTTAGTAAATAAAACTCCCTACTTTTGTGAGATAAGTGGGGAGTTTTGGTTTAATATAATACAAAATCTAGCGTGATTTTTGTTGAAGAATTAGCTTTAAATCGTTTAAATATTTAAACTTTATTATTCTGATAAAATTTATTAAAAAAGCTATTGCGCTAGTCTAAAGATGGTGATATATTTATTACTGTTGTTAAGAAAGAAACAACTTACTAAAAAACGCTCGAAAAAACAATGTGAAAAAAGTTGTTGACTTCGAAAGTGTTAAGTGTTATATTAATAAAGTCGCTTCTGAAAGAAGTGAAAATTATATTAAAAAGTTGTTGACACAAAACAACTTAAGTGATATAATAAGAAAGCTGCTTCAAGCAGTACAAATGTTCTTTGAAAACTAAACAAGACAACACGTCAAT
>NZ_CABKRX010000026.1 GCF_902374955.1 Bacillus massilioanorexius | reverse complement strand
CCGTTATCTAGTTTTGAAGGAATGAAATTCCTTATAATGAATTAGCAGCGAGCTATTCAAGGAAGTGACCGAGCGAACACCGGAGCTTATTTAGATAAGTGAGGATGTGAGTGAGGAAAACTGACGATGAAGAGCGAAGTTGATTATTCATTAGAATTTGTCTGGTAATGATGGCGAAGAGGTCACACCCGTTCCCATTCCGAACACGGAAGTTAAGCTCTTCAGCGCCGATGGTAGTTGGGGGTCTCCCCCTGTGAGAGTAGGACGTTGCCAGGCAAAGCAAAAGACCAGCTGAGATGTTGGTCTTTTTTTGTATGTAAAAGAAAAATCCGAAGGATTAAACAATAAAGAGGTCAGCCAAATAGTAAACCGACGAAGGAGAAGCAAGAAGGTCGAGGACATGAAGGAGTGACGCCCGGAATGTACAATGTACATGAGGACGGAACGAGTGAAATGGACGAAGAGATTCGCTGCTTATCGTTCGTCGACATTCGAACACGGAAGTTAAGCTCTAGCGCCGATGGTAGTTGGGGGTCTCCCCCTGTGAGAGTAGGACGTTGCCAGGCAAAGCAAAAGACCAACTGAGATGTTGGTCTTTTTTGTTAGGAAAATTATTGCCTATAAGACTATGTGTTGAGCAAGTAATTCGCCTTTTGCATAATTATTATTAAAAAGTATGGAAACATACACGAATGCCTAACGTATAACATAGAATAAAATAAGATGAATCTACAATAAATTATTTATTCTAAAATTTGTATACAAAAAGGGATTATGGGAAGAATAAGGGCATGGAGGTGGAGAAATGGATTCAAAATCTACAAAGCCAGAAAAACACATATGTATTATATGTGAACAATTAAAATTTGAGGGGATACATCTATATACTTCATTTGTATGTAGAGATTGTGAAAAAGAAATCATACAGACTGATACGTCAGATTCAAAATATAAATATTACTTACAACAACTGAGGAAAATATCTAAACCCCAAATATATAACTAATACCCATCTCTCCAAAAATCGTTCCGTTGTTAAATCTATATGAATGGTCCATTTAAAAGTGAAAGTCCTTCCATACAACAGTGAAAGGACTTTTATTAAGGTTGGTTAGAGAAAGGTGCGAGGACTCTTGATCCAATAGGTGGGATAGTGCCTGCCGAGGAGACTCATCACTTGCTCCGAGGAAAGTGAGCATCCTGAAGTAGAATTCAAAACCTATACCCACTAACAGTTTATAGGTGACTAAATTTGAGAACATAGACTTTATTAATGAGAATGAAATATATTAATTTAGTAGATTAGTTTTTCATATGATTAATGGTTATTGTTTCAACAAATATATCGGGATACTATATTATTTGTTAAACTGTAATTATGTAAAAGTAAAAGGATGACATATATGACTAATATACATGAAAATACACCTTTATATGATGTGTTACTTTCATTTTCAAAAAATAGATCCGTTTCATTTCATGTGCCAGGACATAAGAATGGCATTATTTTTCATGAGAAAGGAAAGAGTGTCTTTAATGAAATTCTAAAAATAGATGCAACGGAAATAGAAGGATTGGATGATTTGCATGCTCCGGAAGGTCCTATTTTAGAAGCTCAAAAGTTACTTTCAAATTTATATAATACGAGAAAAAGCTATTTTCTTATCAATGGCTCTACTTGTGGGAATTTAGCTATGATCATGGCTACTTGTAGGGAAGGCGATGAGGTATTAGTTCAAAGAAACTGTCATAAGTCGATTCTTCACGGAATCATGCTAGCGAAGGCTAAACCAATTTTTATACAGCCTCATATCAATCAAGATTGGGGAACGGCTGAAGGTATTACGGTTCCATCTTTAGAACAAACAATATTGGCTTACCCGAGAGCTAAAAGTCTTATTCTTACATATCCCAATTATTATGGCGTTGGTGAAAATATAAAAGAGCTTATTGAAACCGCACATATGAACGGGTTAACTGTTTTAGTAGATGAGGCACATGGCGCACATTTTATAGCTGGCGAGCCATTTTTAAAAAGTAGCCTTGTTTATGGTGCTGACTATGTTGTACAGTCTGCGCACAAAACTTTACCTGCTATGACGATGGGATCTTATTTACATGTAAATAAACATGTCACTCATTATGATAGATTAGAACAATATTTGAAAATATTCCAATCTAGTAGTCCTTCTTATCCTATTATGGCATCATTAGATTTAGCACGTTCCTATTTAGGTACTCTAACGGAAGCTGATTTAACTTATACAAAAACAATAATTACTGATTTCAAAAATGAAGTTCAAAAAATATCTGGAATAAAGATTTTACAGCATCAGGCGGAATCTTATGATATGTTAAGAATTACGATTCAAACTGATGGCACCTTTTCAGGCTATCAATTACAAGCAGAGTTACAAAAACATCAAATATTTTGTGAGTTAGCTGACCCTCGAAATATCTTATTCATTTTGCCTATTTTGAAAAATGGAGAAGTATTTCAATATAAACAGATAGTACAGTCTTTACAAGAGTCTATCGAATGTTTAAAAAAGAGAAATCAACCGTATAATGAACCGATACATGTAGGGTTCGAGGATGAAGTATTTACGGAATTAAAAATATCTTTTGCCGAGATGAATGATAGGAAAAAAGAATATGTGAACTTTAATGAAGCAGAAAATTATATTGCTGCTGAAACGATTACACCATATCCTCCTGGAATTCCTTATATATTAAACGGTGAAGAAATAACAAAAACTAAAATAGAATATTTGCAAAAAATAGTAGCTTTAGGAGCAAAGTTTCATGGTGGTAGCCATATAAAAAACAGAAAAATTCTAGTATATGTGTAAAGTCATTCATGAATGTATATATTGTATAATTATATGTAGCTTTTATTCTGTTTAAATGGAATAGGAAAGAAGACGTTAAAAGATTTAAAAAAGCAATCAACAGTAATAAGAACTTGACATGATTCAGCTAATAATCGATAGAGAATGACCAAATACCATATCGATTAAAGCTTTACTATATTTATTGGAGGTCAACTCATGAGACGCGGCACTTTTATAACAGTTGAAGGACCAGATGGAGCTGGTAAATCAACTATTTTGAGTATGCTGTATGAACGTTTACAGCAAGAGGGATATCAAGTTTTACATACAAGAGAACCAGGTGGCATTACCATATCAGAGCAAATTCGTGAAGTCGTATTAAAAAAAGAAAATACAACGATGGATGAAAGAACAGAAGCATTATTATATGCAGCTGCTAGAAGACAACATCTAGTAGAAAAGGTTCTACCTGCTTTAGATGAAGGATATATTGTATTATGTGATCGTTTTATCGATAGTTCTCTAGCTTATCAAGGATATGCAAGAGGCATAGGAATAGATGAAGTTTATCAAATTAATCATTTCGCTATTGGAAATCAAATGCCTGATTTGACTCTTTATTATGATATAAAACCAGAAGAGGGATTAAGACGCATTCAATCAAATAGCAATCGGGAAGTTAACCGACTAGATATTGAAAAGCTCTCATTTCATCAGAAAGTTCGAGAAGGTTATTTATTGTTAGTGGACCGCTTCTCTGATCGTATTCAAACGGTAGATGCTTCACAGGCCATCGACAAAGTATTTGAAGACTCTCTTGTGTTAATAAAAAATTTTTTAGATAAAGCGAGTATATAAATGAAATATTCAGTATAATTATGGTATAACAAGAAAAATACTTTAAAGCTTGATATAATAGGAACAGAAATAACCGGAAAAGAATGGATAAAACCAGGAGGTGCTTTTGTTGAAAATGATTATTGCCGTTATCCAGGATAAGGATAGCAACCGTTTATCTTCGGCTTTAGTAGAGCATAATTTTAGGGCAACAAAGCTAGCAACTACAGGTGGTTTTTTAAAATCTGGTAATACAACATTCATGATAGGAACTGAAGAAATACGAGTTAATAAAGCTTTGCAAGTAATAAAGGAAAATTGTCAATCACGTGGACAACTTGTAGCACCTGTTTCTCCTATGGGAGGTAATGCAGACTCCTATATGCCATATCCAGTTGAGGTACAAGTTGGAGGAGCAACTGTTTTCGTTCTTCCTGTCGAAGAATTTCATCAATTTTAATTAAATGAGGCCTATTTATGAAAATAAATCAAGAAATTCCTATTAAGCTTGAAAAAATTGTAAAGGAACCAAAGAGTTCAAATACAGTTAATTCCCGTTTTTCAGGAATGGTGGAAAAGCATAATCAAAAAATGCAATTTGATGCACTTAATAAATTATTAGTAGATGTTGAAGGCGCAGGAGATCGACTAATTCGTTCAAGAACGTTTAAAGATTTAGCTAAATATAAGACTTTAGTAAAAAAGTTTGTTAAAGAAGCTGTTGATTTCGGTATGGAGCTTAAGCAATCTCAAAGCTGGAATCAATATGGTCAAAGTAGACAATTAAAAACTGTTCAAACGATAGACGAGAAGCTTGTACAATTAACAGAAAGTGTTATGAACCAAGAAAAAGACTCGTTGGAGATATTGGGACAAGTGGGAGAAATTAAAGGTTTACTTATTAATTTATATACTTAAGGTAGTGAAAGAAAGTTATGATTCATACTTGGAATGAGCTAAAAGATATACAACCTCAAGTTTATCAAATGCTTCAAAATAGTATTCGAAAAAATCGTGTAGCTCATGCCTATGTATTTGAAGGTGAGAATGCTACAGGAAAAAAAGAAACGAGTCTTTTGTTTGCAAAAAGCATATATTGTGATGCTGCAGATGATCAAGATAAACCGTGTAATCAATGCGCGAATTGTCGCCGAATTTCAAATGGAAATCACCCAGATGTGCATTTAATAGAGCCGGATGGTTTATCTATTAAAAAAGAACAAATTAAATTACTACAAGAGGAGTTTTCTAAAAAAGGTGTAGAATCTGATCGTAAATTGTATATTATTGATTCAGCAGAAAAGATTACTGTACAAGCGGCAAATAGCTTGCTAAAGTTTTTAGAAGAACCATCCTCAGATACGACTGCCATTCTTATTACAGAGCAGTCACAGCGAATATTACCTACAATATTATCAAGATGTCAACTTATTAAGTTTCAGCCGGTATCTTCCCAAATTTTAATGAAAAAATTAGAAGAAGAGGGTATAGATCGGCAAACAGCTCTTCTTGTTTCTCAGTTAACTAATAATTTTGATGAAGGTTTACAAATAAGTTTAGATGATTGGTTTGCACAAGCTCAAAGAATAGTGTTAAAATTGTATGAAGTACTAAGCCAAGACTCCATGAAAGCATTGTTATATCTCCAAGACGAATGGTTTACACATTTCAAGGATAAAGAGCAAGTAAATCGCGGATTAGATTTTTTACTTCTTATCTATAAGGATTTATTATATATTCAGTTGGACAAGTATGAAAATCTTATTTTTGTAAATAAGAAATCTACTTTAGAAAAATATGCCCTTCAATATCCACAAAGAAAAATTGCATTTATATTAGAAGCAATTCTTGAGGCGAAGAGAAGGCTCATGTCCAATACAAATCCACAGCTAGTTATGGAACAGCTAGTGTTGAATTTGCAGGAGGGATCATCCTTTGTATGATGTAGTAGGAGTCCGTTTTAAAAAAGCGGGTAAAATATACTACTTCGATCCAGGAGATTTCGAAATTCCAAAGGATGAGTTTGTCATCGTAGAGACAGCACGCGGAATTGAATTTGGAAGAGTAGTAATTGCTAGGAAACAAGTAGAAGAACATGATGTTGTATTGCCATTGAAGAAAGTTTTAAGAATAGCTGATTCAAAGGATCGACTGATTGTAGAAGAAAATAAGAGTGCAGCAAAAGAGGCATATGAAGTTTGTAATCAAAAGGTTGAAGAACATGAATTAGATATGAAACTAATTGATGTCGAATATACTTTTGATCGAAATAAAGTTATTTTTTATTTTACAGCAGATGGTCGTGTAGATTTTAGGGAATTAGTAAAAGATTTAGCTGCTATCTTTAGAACACGTATTGAATTACGACAAATAGGTGTTCGTGACGAAGCAAAAATGTTAGGTGGTATAGGTCCTTGCGGTAGAATGCTTTGTTGTTCTACTTATTTAGGAGATTTTGAGCCAGTATCTATCAAGATGGCAAAAGATCAAAATTTATCACTGAATCCTACTAAAATTTCAGGACTTTGTGGTAGATTAATGTGTTGTTTAAAATATGAAAATGACGAGTATGAAACTGCAAAAGAACAGCTTCCTGATCTTGGAGAGATGGTTACTACTCCGAATGGAACAGGCAAGGTAGTGGGGCTAAATATTCTAGAAAGAGTACTTCAAGTGGAACTTGTCGAACAAGGTCGTGTGTTGGAGTTCACTTTGGAAGAAATTCTAAATGAGGGAGCCATTTCTATTCAAGCCACAGATTATTAAGGTGGTGAGCATACATGGATAAGAAAGAAATTTTTGATTCTGTCAGTAGCATGGAAGTACAAATTGGACAATTATATAAGCAACTAGGAGAGTTAAAGTACCATGTTGCTGAGATATTAGAGGAGAATAACTTATTAGCAATTGAAAATGAACATTTACGAAGACGTTTGGATCAATTTGTTGATAAAAAGAAACAAAATCCCTCTTCTAAAGAGAAAAAAGCAAGACAAGAAAATAAAGAGGACAAAGGAATAGATATTGGAGAAGGTTATGATAATCTTGCTCGATTATATCAGGAAGGATTTCACATTTGTAACTTGCATTTTGGAAGTCCTAGAAAAGAAGGCGATTGCCTATTTTGTCTCTCTTTCTTAAATAAAAAATAGCAAGCCTTCCTTTTAAACGGAAGGTTTTTTTGTAAGTAAGAAAAGGATCATAAGTCGTTATCGGGAACGAAAATGCAATTGTCTATAAGTCTCTGTCTTAGAAGCTTTTAAAAAAGAAGGCAATTGTTGTTTATATAGACGATAACGAAAAGAAGCGGTTATGTCCCTTTTAAAAGCAAATGAATGATTTAAAATGAGGTGCGCATTTAAGAATGTTAATAGGTGATGAAAGGCTAGATTATTTACTAGCAGAAGATTTACGCATTATACAAAGTCCTTCGGTATTTTCATTTTCTTTAGATGCCGTTTTACTTGCACGGTTTGTATCGGTTCCAATTTCTAAAGGACAAATTGTTGATTTATGTTCTGGTAATGGAGTTATTCCATTACTGCTAAGTCCGAGAACTAGAGCAAATATTACCGGTGTTGAAATTCAACAAAGACTATACGATATGGCTATTCGTAGTGTTAATTACAATAAGTTAAATGATCAAATAAAGATGGTACATGGTGATTTAAAGGAAATCGTTCAAGAAATTGGTCATTCTAAATATGATGTCGTTACGTGTAACCCACCTTATTTTCCTACGCCAAAAACAGACGAGCATAATAAAAATGAACACTATGCTATAGCGCGTCATGAAATAATGTGTACCTTAGAGGATGTAATTAAAGTAAGTAGTCAGTTATTAAAGCAAGGTGGGAAAGCAGCTTTTGTTCATCGACCAGGAAGATTAATGGATATTTTACTATTAATGAGGCAATATCGATTAGAACCAAAACGATTACAGTTTATCTATCCAATGGCAGGAAAAGAAGCAAACACCATATTAATAGAAGGAATTAAAGATGGAAAACCAGATTTAAAGACATTGCCTCCTTTTATTGTATACGACCAAAATAATGAATATACTCAAGAAGCAAGAAAGATGCTGTATGGGGAATAAACATTATATGTATGTACTCGAATGTAAGGATGGTACGTACTATACAGGATATACGAATCGATTAGAACAAAGAATAAATATGCATAATGAAGGTAAAGGTGCGAAATATACCAGAGGCCGTACCCCTGTTCGTTTGATTTATAAAGAATGCTATGAAACAAAACAGGAAGCAATGAAAGCTGAATATTATTTTAAGCAACTTACTAGAAAACAAAAAGAGTATAAGATAAAAAACGTATAATTGATATGAATAGAAGAACTATTACTCGTTAGATGATTGTAAAGGAGCAGAACAGACTATGTGGCAACAGCATAGCTTTGCAAAAGAAGGAGAAGAGCCAATACTTTATTTGGTGCCAACTCCGATTGGAAACTTAGAAGATATGAGTTTTAGAGCGATAAGAATTTTAAAGGAAGCAGATGTAATCGCAGCAGAGGATACTCGTAATACAAAAAAGCTTTGTAATTACTTTGAAATCGAAACGCCTATAATAAGTTATCATGAACATAATAAACAGTTTAGCGGAAAACAGGTGATTGATCGATTAAAAAATGGACAAACTGTAGCGTTAGTTAGTGATGCTGGAATGCCAACGATCTCAGATCCGGGGTATGAGTTAGTGCAGCAAGCACTTCAGGAACGTCTTTCCGTTGTTCCTCTACCGGGTGCCAATGCTGCTTTAACTGCCTTAATTGCATCTGGTATCACTCCACAACCTTTTTATTTTTATGGGTTTCTAGATAGAAGTTCAAAGAATAAGAAAAAAGAGTTAGAGAAATTAAAGTCTATTTCATCAACTTTCATTTTATATGAATCACCTCATCGATTAAAAGAGACGATTCAATTCATGCTTCAGATATTAGGAAACCGTCAAATTGTCTTGTGTAGAGAATTAACTAAAAAATTCGAGGAATTTATACGTGGTGATCTTGAAAGTGTGATCCAATGGATAAAAGACAATGAAATACGTGGCGAATTTTGTTTAATTGTTGAGGGTGGTTCAGAGCTAGAAGAAAATATATCAGAACAATGGTGGGAAAATCTCTCAATAATCGAACACGTTGATTATTATATAGAAGAGAAAAATATCACCAGTAAAGAAGCGATTAAACAAGTTGCGAAGGATCGTAATGTACAGAAAAGGGATATTTATCAAGCATATCATATTGAATGAACCTAATATTCAAAGCTAGAGAGAGATCTATTTTCAAAATATAGTGTCTTTATTATAAGTTACGATCGATTGTTAAGAAGAAAAAATGGCTGTAAATCTGTCAGACTCTTGTGGGAGGAGCAAGAAAGACGCAACTTCCAGCTCCACAGTGCAGAACGAATAGATTAAAGTTATTGTCACGGATTGAAATTCGATACAGCCAATAAAAAAAAGCTTCCACTT
>NZ_CABKRX010000025.1 GCF_902374955.1 Bacillus massilioanorexius | reverse complement strand
AAAGCAAAAGACCAACATCTTAGTTGGTCTTTTTTTGTATGTAAAAGAAAAATCCGAAGGATTAAACAACAAAAAGGTCAGCCAAATAGTAAACCGACGAAGGAGAAGCAAGAAGGTCGAGGACGTGAAGGAGTGTGCCCGGAATGTATAATGCACATGAGGACGGAACGAGTGAAATAGATGAAGAGATTTGTAGCTTATCATTTGTCAGCCTTTAAACATGGAAGATAACATTTTGCGATGGGTACAATTTCATTGAGAGTAACATGTTGTTAGGGAAAGTAAGAGACCAACGAAGGTGTTGGTCCCTCTTTTATGAGTGTATAAATTAACTTATTGAATAATTTCGTTCTTCTAATAACCATTTAGAAATTAAAAATGGACATTTACTTTGAGTAGTATTTAAGAAAGCTTGGATTAGAGGATAATCTTCATTAGGTGTATTCTTTGTTAAATCAAGCCACCATTCCGTTTCATATCTCGCTACCATACTTAAATTGTATAAAAGTAAATAATGAATCATCATTTCTCTTAATTGAGGATAATAGTTATCTTTGTTTCTTGGAAAATAAAAATGATGATCCTGTATATTATACATAAATGGATAGTGATAATTATAAGTGAAGGGCATCTCTAATTGGAAAATGAGATGATGCTTCTTTTCTTGTATATTTATAGAAAGAGAACATGCCTTCTTCAGATATAAGCTAAAACGCTCTGGAGTGAAATGAAATGAATCAAGAATTTGATTAGTACATGCATAGGTTAAATCATCTATTTTTGTTAACTTAAAACTATTGTTTAAGTTAAAATAGTTTCGTTCGTCTATTAGTTCCGGAATTTGACTGAGTAAACTTTCCATTGTTAGTTTTTCTCCATCCAGATGTTTCACGTGAAACACCTTCTCTCCAAAATATGTAAATAATCCGTTTTTTTGTATTTTAATTTCATCCTTCATAAAACGATAATGCTGTTTCTTCTTTTTTCTTGTTGTTACGCCATGTGCTAGCAGTGTAGTTGTACTTGGATAAAATGGATCTATAGTAAGCAGACAGGCTTTTAATAAATTTGTGTAACCATAAAATTGTAAAATAGGACGTAATGTTAAAGGACTATTATTTGCTTGAGTATAAAATGTATGAGCATACTGTAAATAATAAATAAAGGTATTACAATTTTGGAAGCTATATTTTTTACTTTCTTCAATTGATAGGTGTTGATAGCACTTTTGTAAGTATTTCTGTGTTGTAGAAGCCGAGCTAAAGAGCAAAAAAGTTCGCCATATTTGATCTGAAAAGTTCATATTATCCCCCTTTTATTTTTCTGAAAAATCAAACTTTTACCTTCTTTCTTGACAGTATTATAACCAATTGATAACCTACTAATAATATTTTCAATCGGGAGGGTATTCATATGTGGGAAAATAAGTTTGTAAAAGAAGGATTAACTTTTGATGATGTCTTGTTAATTCCAGGAAAGTCAGAAGTGTTACCCAAGGATGTAAATATCTCTGTAAATCTTACAGAGACATTAAAATTAAACATCCCAATAGTAAGTGCAGGTATGGATACTGTAACAGAAGCTGAAATGGCAATAGCAATGGCTCGCCAAGGTGGCTTAGGAATCATCCATAAAAATATGTCGATTGAACAACAAGCAGAACAAGTTGAAAAGGTAAAACGTTCAGAAAGTGGAGTTATTACTGACCCGTTCTTTTTAACACCTGAACATCAAGTTTTTGATGCAGAGCATTTAATGGGAAAATACCGTATCTCAGGCGTTCCGATTGTTAATAATGAAACAGACCAAAAGCTAGTTGGTATTATTACTAACCGAGATCTTCGTTTTATTAGTGATTATTCCATTGTTATTTCTGGTGTAATGACAAAGGAAGAGCTGGTTACTGCTCCTGTAGGAACAACTTTAGCTCAAGCGGAAAAATTACTTCAGCAATACAAAATTGAAAAGCTACCTTTAGTTGATCAAGATGGTGTATTAAAAGGGTTAATCACTATTAAAGATATTGAAAAAGTAATTGAATTCCCTAATTCAGCTAAAGATAGTCAAGGTAGACTTTTGGCTGGAGCTGCAGTAGGGGTTACAAAAGATACAATGAGACGTGTTGAAGCGCTTGTTAAAGCACATGTAGACGTGATTGTTATCGACACTGCACATGGCCACTCTGCTGGTGTTTTAAACGTAGTTAAACAGGTTCGTGATGCATATCCTAACTTAAATATCATTGCTGGTAATGTAGCAACTGCTGAAGGTACTAGAGCTCTTATTGAAGCTGGTGCAGATGTTGTAAAAGTCGGTATTGGACCAGGATCAATCTGTACAACTCGTGTTGTTGCAGGTGTTGGGGTACCTCAGATTACTGCTGTTTATGATTGTGCAACAGAAGCAAGAAAACTTGGAAAAGCTATTATTGCTGATGGAGGAATTAAATATTCTGGTGACGTTGTTAAGGCACTAGCATCTGGTGGACATGCCGTTATGTTAGGTAGCTTATTAGCAGGTGTTACAGAAAGCCCAGGAGAAACAGAAATCTACCAAGGTAGACGTTTTAAAGTATATCGAGGTATGGGATCTGTAGCAGCTATGGAAAAAGGTTCAAAAGACCGTTATTTCCAAGAAGATAATAAAAAGTTTGTACCAGAAGGTATTGAAGGAAGACTTCCATACAAAGGACCTTTAGCTGATACCTTGTATCAATTAATTGGTGGAGTTCGTGCTGGTATGGGTTACTGTGGTACTGCAAACTTACACGAATTAAGAGAAAATTCTAAATTTGTTCGGATGACAGGTGCAGGTTTAAGAGAAAGTCACCCACATGATGTACAAATTACAAAAGAAGCACCAAACTATTCAACAAACTAAACCTAATTTCTTGTTTATATAAATAGAAAAAATAGCCAGAGAACTTTATCTCTGTCTATTTTTTTGTTTTTTTTATGCTAAACTAGACAAGTCGTAGACCAAAAAATAAGTAAATAACATATATAAAATTAATTTTGGAGGTAAAGAAGTTGAACAAAATCAGCAAGATTTCTCTGGTTTTCATGTTACTCGTTTCACTCGTTTTATCACAATTTGCAGTTACATCTTCATCTGCACATGCAGAGTCAGATCAACTAGGTTTAGGAGCAGAAGCAGCTATGCTGTTAGATGCTAAAACAGGGAAAATTTTGTATGAAAAGAATGCGGACAAAGTACTTGGTGTTGCAAGTATGTCTAAAATGATGACAGAATACCTTGTGCTTGAAGCAATCAAAGAAAAGAAAATTTCATGGGACGATAAAGTAAAGATTAATGAGTATGTACATAATCTTTCAAAAGGTGCCGGTTTATCTAATATTGGTTTAACTCAAGGTGAAGATTATACAGTTAGAGAATTGTATGAAGCGATGGCTATCTTTTCTGGGAATGCAGCTACTGTTGCTTTAGCAGAAAAAGTATCAGGTAGTGAGAAGAATTTTGTCACATTAATGAATAAAAAGGCAAAAGAATTGGGAATGAAAGACTATACTTTCGTAAATTCAAGTGGTTTAAACAATAGTAACCTTCTTGGACAAATTCCTGCTGGTAGCTCTACTGATGAAAACACAATGTCGGCGCGTGATATTGCAATTTTGGCATTTCATTTGTTAAATGATTTCCCAGAGGTACTTGAAACATCAAGTCAACCAAAACTAAAATTTAAAGATGGAAAAGAATATCCTAACTTTAACTGGATGCTCCCTGGATTGATTTTTGCTTATGAAGGAGTAGACGGTTTAAAAACAGGTTCAACAGATTTCGCTGGCTATTGCTTCACAGCAACTGCTGAAAAAAATGGACAAAGATTTATCTCAGTTGTTATGAAATCTAGATCTAAAGAAGAACGTTTTACGGATACAAGAAAAATTTTAGATTATGCATTTAGTAACTTTAGTAAAGAACAAGTCCTTAAGAAAAAATATTCTCCGAAAAAAGATGGAACATTAGCTGTTGTTAAAGGTAAGGAAGATACAGTTAAGTTAACTACTAATAAACCGGTTGAATTAGTCATTCAGAAAGGTACTGCCAAAGACTATAAACCAGTTGTAGTAATCGACAAAAAGAAATTGAACAAAGATGGAGAACTAACAGCTCCAATTAAAAAAGGTGACAAGATTGGTTATGTTACTGTGAAAGCTCAAGGCGATCAATACGGCTTTTTAACTCCTGAAGGGGAAAAACTAGTTAAGGTTGATTTAGTAGCTAGTGAAGATGTAGAAAAAGCAAATTGGTTTGTATTATCGATGAGAGCAGTTGGCGGTTTCTTCGGTGATGTATGGGATAGTATCTCATCAACAGTAAAAGGTTGGTTCTAATATTACGTATTAAAATCCTTTCTGAATTAATTTCAGAAAGGATTTTTTGTCGATTTATGAAAGATTTAGAGAAAGAAAACACATTTTTTCGAAAAAGTACATAAATAAGTTGCATCTAGGAAAAAATTATAGTAAATTGTAAACACAATTAATATTTATAAAGCATTGATAGGAAATAGTAACATGTCTTTTCATCTCAAGAGAATCGATGGTTGGTGAGAATCGATGTTGAAAGCTTGTGAATCCGTCCTTGAGTAAAGTATGGAATACCTTGTAGGTTAGTAAATACTTTCGGTTATGAACCGTTATTTTTTTAAAGTGAAGAGCAAGTTTTATTTGCTTTTAACTAGGGTGGCAACGCGGGTAACTCTCGTCCCTTTTTTAGGGATGGGAGTTTTTTTATTGTTTTTTAGAATGAGTCATTATAACAAGGAGGAATAAACATGTTAGATTTAAAATTTTTACGTAGTAATTTTGAAGAAATAAAAAATAAACTACAACATCGTGGAGAAGATTTAACGGATTTAGGGAAATTCGAGGATTTAGATCGTAGAAGACGTGGACTAATCGCGGAAACAGAAACATTAAAAAGTCGTCGTAATGAGGTATCTCAACAGATTTCTATTATGAAACGTGAAAAACAGGATGCGGATCATGTTATTAAGGAAATGAGAGAAGTAGGAGATAAAATTAAAGTTCTAGATGATGAATTAAGAGAGGTAGAGGCTGAATTAGAAAAGCTATTATTGTCTATCCCTAATATTCCTCACGAAAGTGTTCCAGTTGGCGACAGTGAAGATGATAATGTTGTAGCAAGAACTTGGGGAGAAATTCCAAAGTTTACTTTTGAGCCAAAACCACATTGGGATTTAGCAACTGATTTGGGTATAGTGGATTTTGAACGAGCTGCTAAAGTTACAGGAAGCCGTTTTGTTTTCTATAAAGGATTAGGAGCAAGATTAGAACGAGCTTTAATAAGCTTCATGCTTGACTTACATGTTGAAGAGCATGGATATACTGAGGTATTACCTCCATATATGGTAAATCGTGCAAGTATGACAGGTACAGGACAATTACCAAAGTTTGAAGAGGATGCATTCTTAATCAATAGTGAAGATTATTTCTTAATTCCAACTGCAGAAGTTCCAGTAACAAATATGCATCGTGATGAAATTCTTAATGGAAATGATCTACCGATAAGCTACGCAGCTTATAGTGCTTGCTTCCGTTCTGAAGCTGGTTCAGCTGGCCGTGATACACGTGGATTAATAAGACAACATCAATTCAACAAAGTTGAATTAGTACGTTTTGTTAAACCAGAGGATTCTTATAATGAATTAGAAAAATTAACAAGTCATGCTGAAAAAGTACTTCAGTTATTAGGGCTGCCATATCAAGTATTAAGCATGTGTAGTGCTGATTTGGGATTCACTGCAGCTAAAAAGTATGACATCGAGGTTTGGTTACCAAGCTATGATGTGTACCGTGAAATTTCATCTTGTAGTAATTTTGAGGCATTCCAAGCTAGACGTGCAAATATTCGTTTCCGTCGTGAAATAAACGGTAAACCAGAACATGTGCATACGCTAAATGGGTCTGGACTTGCTATTGGCCGCACAGTAGCAGCAATACTAGAGAATTATCAGCAAGAAGATGGAAGCATCAAAATTCCAGAAGTACTTCGTCCTTATATGGGTGGCAAAGAATATATCACTAAAAAATAAGTAAGACAGGCTGTGTTAAAGGTAATATAAATTTACTTTTGACACAGCTTTTCATTTTAAGGTAGGTCATTCAAATAAGAAGTAGTTAGAAAAAAATCAACGTTTATATATGAATATAAAATGTTGTATATGCTAAAAATAATATAAATAAGTTTGTTAATTCAAATAATTTTTTTGTGCTTGACACTATATTAAGGGCTATGTTATCTTATTTATTGTTGATGAAAAGTTAAGTTTCATTTTTATACGGAGGTATACCCAAGTTCGGCTGAAGGGATCGGTCTTGAAAACCGACAGGGGCTTAACGGCTCGCGGGGGTTCGAATCCCTCTACCTCCTCCATAACTTATTTCAAAAACCATAGCGCATAAATATGGAGATTATAGAAAAACGATGCTATTTGCATCGTTTTTTTTATATTGTTCAGGAAATAACGGTGAGTATAGTAAAAAGGAGTGAAACAGTTATAATGTTTCACTCCTTTTTATTGGTAGTATTTTATTTTCGTAAACCTTGTGTTTGTTTTAAGAAATGTGAAATACGTTCTACAATAGGCTCAATATCGTTTTCATTTTGCATTAAATCGTAATCATTAATGTTTAATCGTAGAACTGGACAAGCATTAAATTGATTAATCCAATTTTCATAACGCTTATGCATTTCTTCCCAATAAGCAATTGGTGTTTGTTGTTCCATTGGACGGCCACGTTCTTTAATACGAGCTAGAATATCTTCTAAAGACCCTTCTAAATAAATTAATAAATCAGGGTGTGGGAAGTATGGGGTCATGACCATTGCCTCAAAAAGACTTGTATAGTTTTCGTAATCAACTTTGCTCATTGTCCCTTTTTCATAATGCATTTTAGCAAATATGCCAGTATCTTCATAAATAGAACGGTCTTGAATAAAACCGCCACCATATTCAAATATTCTCTTTTGTTCTTTGAATCGCTCTGCTAAAAAATAAATTTGTAGATGGAAACTCCAACGTGAAAAATCACCATAAAATTTATCTAAATAAGGGTTTAAATCTACTTTTTCAAATGATGTACGGAAGTTTAATGCTTCAGCTAAAGAATTAGTAATGGTTGATTTCCCAACTCCTACAGTTCCTGCAATTGTAATTACTGCATTTTTAGGTATATTGTGTTTCTCTCGAAGATTCATGTTTACTTTACTCCTTTTTGAAGATGGTCTTCAATTTGGCCGATAATTTGTTTTAAGTCATTCTCATTTTTCACAAAATCCATTTCATCACCATTAAATTGTAAGACAGTTATATCTGGATGTTTATTTATAAATTCTTTCATGAAGTTTTGATAATCTATTGTGAGCTGCTCTAAATAAAGAGGACTTATGTTTTTTTCGATTTCTCTACCTCTTTTTTGAATTCTAGTCATTAGAGTATCTAAACTTGCATTAATGTAAATGACCATATTAGGTATAGGCATGTCATTTGTTAAAATGTCGAATACACTTAGATATTTTTGGTATTGAGAAGATTTTAAACTTCTTTGAGCAAAGATTAAGTTTTTGAAAATATGATAATCCGCAACAACTGGTTTTTGTTGTTTAAGGAATTTAGTTTCAATATCTTCTAATTGCTTATAACGATTGCAAAGAAAAAACATTTCTGTTTGGAAACTCCACTCATCAATATTTTCGTAAAATTTCCCTAAAAAAGGATTTTCATCTACAATTTCTTTTAAAATAGCAAATTGAAAGTGATCAGAGATGGCTTTAGATAATGTTGTTTTACCTACTCCGATTGGCCCTTCTACTGTAATAAAAGGTGTGTTTGACATAGATTATTCCTGCCTCCAGTTTCTTGAGGGTTTTATGGCTTCTGTTATTTTAACACACACAGTGAAATCAGGAAGATAATTATATTAGAAAAAATGTTGCAAATATTACATAGGGAAATTTTTGTATATAAAATATAAGATTAAAATAGTGCGATATCAGTGCTAGTGGATGTATTTGCTTTTAAGACATGAGACATCATGGTTAATGCATAGTGATTATCTTGTTTGTCAGCTGACGCAATACAGTCTTTTGGACAATAAAGCTGGTAATCCCTCATATAGGCATCATTTGCAGTAAATAGGACACATATATTTCCCGCTATTCCGGTTATAATTAAAGATCTAATATGTAAATGATATAAAAGTGTATTTAGAGCTGTTCCGTAAAATGCAGAATGCTTTGGTTTAATAAGAAAATAATCCTCTTCATCAGGTGCAATTTGTGAAATGTAATTTTTATTTACATTCGTTTCGCAAACTTGAATGATTTTTTTGAAATTCGCTTGCCATAGATTATAATGGTCATTGATGTATATGATGGGCATTTGTTTTACTTTCGCCTGATCCTTTAAATGTAGTATAGGAAGAAGGATCTTATTGGTGTGTTCAAATAACTGCTCACCATGTTCGAATTGAAAGTGATTAATCATGTCTATAATTAAAAGGGCTGTATTCGAATTGTTTGAATTGATCATCAAAGAATCTCCTTTTCATTTTTATCATTAGATTGTATTAGTTTGGTTATGATTATCGGATTTAGTCATTGCAAGTCAATAGACTTTCAGATCGTCGTGTATTTTTAATAAAAGGGGCTTTCAAAATGAATGAGACGGATATTAAGTTTATGAGAGAGGCCTTAAAGGAAGCTGAAAAGGCGAGAGGTAAAAAGGAAGTGCCAATAGGAGCTGTTGTTGTACTAGATGGCGAAATTATTTCAAGAGCACATAATTTAAGGGAAAATGAGCAAAATGCAATTGCTCACGCTGAGCTACTTGCGATAAATGAGGCTTGTAAAAAGCTAGGAACATGGAGATTAGAAAATGCTACTCTATATGTAACCCTTGAACCATGTCCGATGTGTTCAGGTGCCATTATTCTTTCTAGAATCAATAAAGTCATTTATGGTGCATCTGATCCAAAGGCGGGTTGCGCCGGTACATTTATGAATTTATTAACAGACAAGAGGTTTAATCATCAATGTGAAGTAGTATCAGGAGTATTAGAGACAGAATGCGGAGGAATTTTGACTGCTTTTTTCCGTGATTTAAGAAATAAAAAGAAGGCTGAGAAAAAGGCAGCTCGTCAATTGGAGAATTAAACAATAATTAACACATAGTTAAGCATTGCTTTTTTTGTAAAAGATAAGTATACTTGATTATGCGTCGAATATGACGCCTAACAATTTGGTATCAATTTTGCCGTACTAGGTGGGAAGGTAGCGGTGTCCTGTACTCGCAATCCGCTCTAGCGAGACTGAATCCCTTCTAGAGGTTAGTATGCTGTAGGGTCTGCCTTTTGCAAGTGGTGTTGACGCTTGGGTCCTGCGCAATGGAAATCCATGAATCATGTCAGGTCCGGAAGGAAGCAGCATTAAGTGGAACCTTTCATGTGCCGCAGGGTCGCCTGGGCTGAGCTAACTACAAAAGTAACGCTTATGGCTACTAATCGACGGAAGGTGTACGGCAGTTATTAATTATATAAATTATGTGAAAATGCAAAAGGATGATATGTTCATGAGTTTGGAACATGCATCCTTTTTTTGTTTGTAAGATAAGGTGCAGATTTTTTGGTTGTAAAGTAGTTTAGCTTTAAGATTATGCTGTTCGGTCTTTTATAAAATAGAGATCGAGTTGGTAATATCCAATCGAGGTTACTTTTTTTAATAGCTTTTGAAAAAGCGATTTTAATTAATGTATAATAAGATGTATTAGAATAAAGGAGGGCGTAAGGTGGGATATCAAGCGCTGTATAGGGTTTGGAGACCACAGCAATTCTCCGACGTAATAGGACAGAAACATGTTACAAAGACACTACAAAATGCACTTGTGCAAGGGAAAATTTCTCATGCTTATTTGTTTTCCGGTCCCCGAGGAACAGGAAAAACAAGTGTAGCTAAAATACTTGCCAAAGCTGTCAACTGTGTGAATTCTCCTGTTCAAGAACCATGTAATGAATGTCCTTCATGTCTAGGAATAACAGATGGTTCCATTTCCGATGTGATTGAAATTGATGCTGCTTCAAATAATGGCGTTGATGAAATTCGTGATATTCGAGATAAAGTTAAGTACACACCTAATGAAGTAAAGTATAAGGTATACATCATTGATGAAGTACATATGCTGTCAGCAGGCGCTTTTAATGCGTTGCTTAAAACGTTAGAAGAACCTCCTAAGCATGTGATATTTATTTTAGCAACAACTGAACCTCATAAAATTCCACTAACGATTATTTCTCGTTGTCAAAGATTTGATTTTAAACGAATTGGCCCTGAAGATATCGTAGAAAGAATGAATATCATCTTATCTAATACAGGAAATGTATGCGATGATCAAGCGTTGCAAATTATTGCGCGCGCTGCAGAAGGTGGAATGAGGGATGCACTTAGCCTTTTAGATCAAGCGATTTCATTTAGCACGAATGAAAGCGTTACGGTAGACGATGCACTTACTGTAACAGGTTCTGTTTCCCAAGTGTTTATTAGTGAGGTTGTACAGGCGATTCATCAGCAGGATGTAACGAAAGCACTAGAGCTTTTAAAAGAATTATTGTCTATGGGAAAAGATCCGGTTAGATTGATTGAAGATATCATATTATATTTTAGAGATATGTTACTTTATCAGGTTTCAAATGACCTTACATCTTCATTTGAACGTGTCATTATTGATGATTCATTTAAAAAAAATGCTTCAGAAATTCAACCAGAAGCTATATATCAAATGATTGAATCATTGAATAAAGCACAGCAAGAAATGAAATGGACTAATCATCCAAGAATTTTCTTAGAAGTTATGTTAATTAAAATGTGTCATGAGAAAAAGGAAAGTGGACAAGACCTTCGAGGAGTTGAACAACTTCAGAGCCGTATTAACCAATTAGAAATTGAATTAAAAGCTTTAAAGAGCGAGGGTCTTACGGTAAAATCGGAAGTAAAGGCAACGACTTCGAAATCGAAATCGGTTAAGATTAAGGAATACATCGCTCCTGTTGGTAAAATCCATAATATCTTAAAACACGCTACTAAAAAGGATTTACAGCTAGTGAAAAGTCATTGGGCTGAATTGCTTTCAACTTTAAGCAATCAAAACATGAAATCTATTGCAGCACATTTAGATCGAGCTGAGCCAATAGCAGCTTCTGATGTAGCATTTGTGGTAAAATTTGAATATCCTATTATGTGTGAAAGACTCATGTATAATAGTGATTATTTGAATAAGATTGCTCATATATTAGAAGGTTTGATAGGAAAAACTATGGAACTACAAGGTATTCCAGATAAGCAATGGGAGCAAGTTCGAAAGGAATTTCTATCAACTCAAAGTATTGAAGGACAAGAAGTCAATAATAAAGAAGAGGAAGATCCAATTATTGCTGAAGCAAGAAAGTTAGTAGGCGATGAATTGTTGGAAATTAAAGATTAAATGGAGGCTATATTATTATGCGTGGAATGGGTAATATGCAAAATATGATGAAGCAAATGCAAAAAATGCAAAAGAAAATGGCTGAGGCACAAGAAGAATTAGGTGAAAAAAGAATCGAAGGTACTGCTGGTGGTGGAATGGTATCTGTAACAGTTTCTGGTCATAAAGAAATTGTAGAAGTGAAAATTAAACCAGAAGTAGTAGATCCAGATGATATCGAAATGCTAGAAGATTTAGTATTAGCAGCTACTAACGATGCTTTAAAGAAAGCAGATGAATTAACTAACCAAACAATGGGTCAGTTTACTAAAGGCTTAAATCTTCCTGGTATGTTCTAAGGAGGAAGGTTATGCACTATCCTGAACCTATTTCGAAGTTAATAGACAGTTTTATGAAATTGCCGGGTATAGGTCCTAAAACAGCCGCCCGGCTAGCTTTTTTTGTTCTTGGAATGAAAGAGGATACCGTATTAGACTTTGCTAAAGCATTAGTGAATGCTAAACGAAATTTATCGTATTGCTCTGTATGTGGTCATATTACGGACCAAGATCCTTGTTATATATGTGAAGACAAACGTAGAGATAGAGACGTTGTTTGTGTAGTTCAGGAACCAAAAGACGTGATTGCTATGGAAAAAATGCGAGAATATAACGGTTTATACCATGTGTTACATGGTAGTATTTCACCAATGGATGGAATTGGTCCTGAAGATATTAATATTCCAGATTTAATTAAAAGATTACAGGATGCAACTATTCAAGAAGTAATTTTAGCTACAAATCCAAATATTGAAGGAGAAGCAACTGCTATGTATATTTCCAGATTGCTTAAGCCTTCAGGGATTAAAGTAACGAGAATTGCTCATGGGTTGCCTGTAGGTGGAGATCTAGAATATGCAGACGAAGTTACGCTATCAAAAGCGCTTGAGGGTAGAAGAGAATTATAATTGGATAGTACGTTCAGGAGGAAGAAACAGTGTTTTTTCGACGTAAGGGTTGGCTACGTAAAGAATATGATGAAAAATTATTGCTAGAACTACAAGAGCTTAAAAAGAATTGGTTGAACAAAAAAACTTTGCTAGAAATTTGTGTAGATCCTTCAGACGAAATATTGATGGAAGTGAAAATGGCTGAAGTTAAATATTTTTCTATGTTCAAAGAAGCTAAACAAAGAAATGTGTCATTGAAATTATAAAAAATTCCCCCTTCATAATAGTTCTGAATTTTATATTTAGAACATAGCTTGTACTATTGAGTTATTTTGATGAAGGGGGATCTTTTTATGGAACCAATTGTTGTTGTATCGATTATTATTGCTGCGATATTATTACTTCTTTTTTTAGGTGCTTCTATCAAGCCATTTAGATTATTTGGGACGATTTTTGTAAAACTAGTGATTGGTGCAATGTTATTATTTTTCTTAAACGCATTTGGTAGTAGTATTGGATTGCATGTACCAATTAACTTCGTTACGACAGGGGTTGTTGGGCTTTTGGGGATTCCTGGTTTGCTTAGTTTAGCAGCCATTCAGTATTGGATTATCTAAACGCCTTTAAGAATGAATATTGGTAAATCAAATTTAAGTTGAAAAGGAATCAGGAATAATATATTTAAACAAAATGGATAAAAGTCTAAAAACATTTAAAACCTATTGACGTATTATTAGAATGGATGATATATTATATAAGTCGTTTCGAGACGACAATTAAACAGATTAAAAATAGTTGACACACTATATCAGTTGTGCTATGATATAAAAGTTGTGTCAAACAGATT
>NZ_CABKRX010000024.1 GCF_902374955.1 Bacillus massilioanorexius | reverse complement strand
ATTCCTTCCTGTTCCGTTGCTAAATAACATTTAAATTTATTTGAAACACTAGTATAATTGACCTTGGTAATAAATACCGAGGTCAATTTTTAATTTTAGGGGAAAATTAAATGTTATCTACTACTGATTTACTTACAATTAGCACTATGCCAAATGAAAAAAATCTATCTCTACAAACAATTCAAGCCTTTTATAAAGAACATCTATGTGACCGTTTATTTATTTTTCATTTAGAAAATGAAATTATACATACTATAAAATTACGGTTTGAAGAAGCAAACCTTTGTCACTTACTTGGCATCCAATATGTGGTTCAAAATTTAAGAAATAAATACGAATATTCAGGTCAAAAAGGTTACGATAAGATTGAAAATGGTACGGTTACTTTTGATTTTTTAAAAAAGACACATAACAAGTGGTATAAATCCAAAAGGAAGCGAATGTTATACTTTCCATTTACACACCAAATCATTAGTGCTCCTACTATAATTGAATATCAGCCTCATAATGAAAAAACTAACTTGAAATTAGATTTAATTATCTATAGTCACTTAGATAATACCTACTTACATTTAGGTTTAGATAAAGATAAAGATTCAGATTATTACTATCCGAAAAGTTTTTTTGACCGAAAAAAAGACGACATCATTTCAAGTAGTACATCAATTCCTGTTAATAGTGTAAACATCATTATTGATCAAAAGGAATCCGTGTTATAGGATTCCTTTTTAGCAACATAATATGTGTATTGTTTTAACGTTCCGTTACTTGTGGGTTAGTTCTTGCGAATGAATCCCACATTTCATTCCACGAACGTCTAACCACTTCTTTTATGTCAGTTGCCGTATCGTCGGTCCCATTAACATTAATATGAAATACTTGTGATATTGTAGTTCCTGATGTTCCTTGAACAATTGGACCACTCACCTGACTAGAATTAGAAGCTTGCATATCAAGAGTTGGTGTTCCATCTGCATTAGATTTTAAAATCCCTGCATCTCTTAGAGCTGTAGATTGTTTAGCAGTTAATACAGATTCATCCTTGTGTAGTCTTGCTGCATAATTATCATAAGGTACACTAGCTAAACCTGTAGCATGACCAGGTAACGCTAAACCTGCTGCCTTGCCAATTGTGCTTCCTATTGTTGATACCCATTTTGGCATCTTAAAGCTTGTTATTGCATTTTTAAACTTACTGAATTTATCAGCTAAATTACCGAAAAAGTTAACGACTGGTTGAATTTTAGAAACACCCCAATCGTAGATCCCTCCGAACACTTCTTTTGTTTTGGCCCATAATTCACCAGCTTTTATTTTGACTGTATCCCAGTTCTTATAGAGAAGAATACCAGCTGTAACAACAAGACCAATCAACGTCGCAACCCATCCAAAAGGATTTGCTCTTATCGCTGCATTCAATCCATGAGTAGCAATTGTTTGAATACCTGTAACAACTGCAGATGTTTTCATAAAGCCGTTATATGCTTGGATAGCTGTATTTACTGCCATGACCCCTTTAAACGCCGCAAAACCACCTACAACAGCTGTTAATGATGTTGTTACAAGTCCTGCATTATCTTTAACCCATCCTAAACCTGTTTTCAACCCATTAAATGCTGGTGTAACAACAGTTGATACTTTTTCACCGAAAGAACTCATTCCAGTTGTTAACTTCTCTGTATCAACGTTCCCAACCCATGTAGCCATATTTTTTAATCCTGCAGTAACTTTATCGAGGAAAGGTCCAGCAAGTCCTGCTTTTAAATTGGTCCATGATTGTCTCAAGTTCCCTAACTGATTCTCGTACGATTCGGATTCTCTAGATGCCTGTCCAGTAGCTCCTGCTGCTTTTTGCATCGATTCAGCAAATTGCAATCGAGCCATTTGTTTATCAGCTTCACCGAGTTTTTTCCAATCTAAATTCAAGTTTTGAGCAGCCCACGAAGCTAATTGTGTTTCATTAGCGAATAACCCTATTGATTCTCCGCCTTCATAATTTCCTTTGATGAAACTATTTAAAGAACTATTAGCATCTTCATACGACTTGTCATAAAAAGCAGCAGCATCTGCTGCTAAATTAACTGCTGATTCAGCTTGCTCCATAGCATCTTTAGTACTTAAACCTAGACCTTTAAACATAGAGGTTGTTTGAGTGAATGCTGGCTTTATTCGTTCACTTACCATCCCGAATGAGTCACCTAAACCATCTACCATACTTTCTGCATTATCTTGCAACCCACCGAATACCTGCCCAAATTGTGCTGTGGTTGCTTGTGCTGTAGCAGCGCTTTCAACAGCACTAATACCGAAATCCTTAATTTTATCTACCGCAAACACTCCAGCAATCATTCCACCAAGACCAGCAGCAACTCTTCCGAAACTGCCGAATCCATGTTCAGCATCTTTAACGGCTGAAGCTAAATCTCTTGCTTCTCGACCAGCTTCGTCCATAATCCGGTCAATTCGATTAAGTTGTCTACTGGCATGATCATTAAAGGTAATACCAACTTTCATTTCTCTTAGCATAAATTCACTCCTTTATTTGAAAAATTCCACCTCACAAAGACAATACGGCTATAAATACAATAGAAAGTGCTGTTTTATAAGGATTTTTTCGTTTTCGCAACACAATAATCATATTGTTAATTATTCATCATCCCATAAATCAAGATTCATATTTACATCCCATGCCATCATAAGGTGAATCAGTCCACCTTCATCCGGATATCCTTCATCTAACTTCTTCTTTAGATGCTCATAATGTTTGTTAGGTTTACCAACCTCTACATCATCCCATATAGCGTTAAACTCCCTGGCATTAACCTCTAAATATGAACCATCTTCCATATAAAAAACATGTGATTCTCCTTGCTTTAATCTCTCATGACTTTCTAACTTTTTAACCCTTTTCAACAGAGAATTATAAGATGTCATCAATAATCACCACTGTTTTAGGCCCAATAAGATGTTTATACTCCTCAATAGCCTTTCTATTATCTGTAAAGAATACAGGAAGATAAGAACTATTAATCTTCGTTTTTTCAAGGTTCTTTAACCGAGAGAGTACTCTACCACGCAACTTCTTCCGCCTCCTCACTTTGTTCAAGCTTTTCAAGACGGTGCATTATATCTTCCATCTCTTGAGCTTTCAGACCAGATTCTAAAATCGTTTTACTAGCGTGAACCCTTGCCATTGCAGGAGCTTTTTTATTTTGGGCAATTTCAATCAACGTATCTGCAGCAATAGTCATCCCCTGTCTTAAACGAGCTGTAGCTTGTGTTACAGCTTGATTCTTAGCTTCTTGATACTTATGTTTAAATGATTCTTTCTGCTGCCATCTCCATAAAGTTGCCTCTGATATACCAGTTTTTTTCGCTGCTTGTACCAGTGTTGGTTCTGTTAATAAAGCCAAGATTGCTAAATCTTCTTTTCTGCTCACTTTCTCGCCATGTCCTTTCATCTGTAATCATTTCCTTTCAAAGAAGGCCCTGGCATTACACCAGGGCAGACATAATATTTATTTTCCTTGGTACTGAAACTTGAATGCTTTTGCATTCAAGATATAATTCGAATAATTGTTCATCAGAAAAGTTAGTGGTATCTATAAACCGATCTAAAAAACGACGAATATCCAATCAGCAAAACCCCTCGTATTTACAAATTTTGTTTCGCAATATCATCAATAGTTGTGAAATTATACTTATCAAAACCTGTCTCTTCTATAGTGGTATGGTATTTGCCATCACTAAAAAAGAAATCCAAAAGATGAGACATTTGATCCAACTCTTTGAATTCCTTGGGATCATCATTTAATTCTGCATGAAGCTGTTTGTATTCAATTCCTTTATCAGATTTGACGCGCTTTTTAATTTCCAAATCGAATAAATTATTAAAATCAGCATCGTCTTGATATTGTTCATAAATCTCTTTAAGCTCATTAGGATTATCAACTGAATCCATTTCTGCACGAAAGATTTGCATCTTATTCATACGCTCTAATTGAACAAGAATCTTATCTTCAGTTGTAATAATAGGACCTTTAATATCCGCATAAGGATCTTTAAATACCTTAGTTTTTAACTCTGCTTTAATTGCTTCAATTTCTCCCTTTGCTGCCGTTCTACGTTCTGCAATTATTTCATTTACCTCAGCTTTCCAATCGTTGAGATACGAATCAATATAATCTGAACTGTAATTCCCTTTTTCCATACCAAATCTACGTAAAACTGCAATTTTTTTATCTAAATCGGTAGTAATACCTTTAAAATGTTGTAAAATACGTTCCTTCATGAATTAATCCTCCTTACACGTGATACGGATGAAATTCCGTACCATTGTAATAGATTTCTTCGTTAGTAATCGTTGGATCTAACTCCTGCATTTTTTGAAGAATTAAATCCAATTCACAACCACGTCCGTTATATTTCCCTCTAGTATTTCTTAAATGATTTCTTCTGTTCACTAAATGTTGTTTTAATGATGCCCATTCTGTATTCATATTTCATTTCCCCTTATTTTTTAATTAAATTTTCGTATTGCGTATCATACGGAGACAAAAGCAGTCTTTTGATTGAACCGCCTACACTTATCCCTCTTAATTGATAACCTTTACCTATAAGCTGTTGAGAGGTATAAATTACTTCTTTGTACGACATACCGCTAGAATTAATAGCATCTTGTATATCGACACCTCCACCTTTCTCACATATAAGGTCTAACAAAACTTGCTCATTTCCCTTCAGAATCCCCACTCCTTTCGCAACACATCTCACATTAAGTTGCTTTTTTTGTTAATCTGTAATCCTTTGTGAAAAGGTCAAAAAACAGAGAATCCTCATACATCCGAGAAATGCCTCGTTCTCCTACGATTTCATGTAGATTAGTATCGTTATAGTTAGTAGTCCAAACATTCGGTAACCTTAAACGATTATCAATCAGCTCGCACCATTTGTTCTGACTCCAACTAGAGTCATTATTTGAACGATGTGTTTCGATTCCTAAATCATCAATGATCATTACATCTATTTCTTCTCTTAAATATTTAAATAAGCTTTCCTCGGCTCCATGATGTCCGAAAGTATCTTTAATTCTTTTAAACAACTCAACAGCTGTTAAAAATCCCACTTTCAAACCCTTTTCCTCTAAAGTTCTAGCAATAGCACAAGATAAATGAGTTTTCCCTGTACCTGTACTCCCCATAATTAAGAGGTTTATTTTTTCTCCAGCTAGTACTCTTTTCGTATAATCTCTTGCTGTCATTAAAGCTTTACGTGTGATATTGTCATAAGGTATATAGTTTTTAAAACCCGCCTCTGAGTGGGGAAGCTGCATATAGTGCGACCTATGTGCGGCTTTTTTTATCTGATTAACTTCTAAAGTAATGTCATGTGAAAATATTTGATCACGACATTTGTTACAGTGCTGCGCAATAACTTCTTCTTGAAATTCTTTTTGCCCTTTTAAACGATAAAACCAAGCAAACATTGTCTTTCCACCACATTTACTACAAGTACAATTTTCAATTTTTACCTCTTCAGTTATATCTATTAAATCTGGTCTAACTTTAAAAAAATAATCTATTGCACGATCCATACCTAATAAACTTACAAAATCGTTCAATATGGCAATCCCTCCAATTCTTTCTGTAATTGTCTATCTAATTCGGCTACCTCTTCAGAAGTCATGTTGTTAATAAGAGCCATTCGTTTTTTACCTTCTTCGCTAGGTGAAAACTTTGTATTTCTCCCTCTAAAAGGAGTTACCTTCTTCTCTTTATCTGCCTTTATTCGTGCCACAATGCTGTCAAATTGCTTTCTTAATTTATCAGTAGATAAAATATTACTCTTCCAAAAAGAATCGTTCTGAGACCATTCTATGGCGTATTTAATCTGTTCTTCTGTTCTGTTGTCTCTTTCCATCATCAATCTAACTGTATTTGCCCATTTTTGAAGATTAGGTTTCTTAAAGTTCTCGTTGTTTTTTAAAATCCTTTGAAGTAATAGATCGGCTAATTGATAATGAACAGAAGACTCGTCATAAACTTGTTTAGGACTATATTCTTTTTTATTAGCATTCTTTGCATTATTAGCATTATTGTTATTGTTTGTAGTTCGTTCACACTTCGTTTGCAGTTCGTTCTCAGTAACGTTCACACTTTCTTTATTAACATTCGATAAACCTTGATGTACCAAGTGTTCAAGGACTGTGAAAAGTGTTCCTACTTCCGTTTGCTGTATCGTGATTTTTTGCATTTTAACTAACTTATCAATACTCTTCTTAATTGTTTGCAAAGAGTATTCTTTTAAGCCTCTACCTTCCTTATAAGCTAAATCTCGAGCTATATTTCTATAAGATCTAATCCACTCACCTTTCTTTAATTGAATCCCACTTACAGAAACGTAATCTTGATGAGTAGCTTTTAAAAGTAAATAAGTGTATAACCTAAATGTTGTAGCATCATGCCATAAATCAGTATCTAGAATATCTCGACTATACTGCACCCATCCTTGTTTTTGCATATAACCACCTTCTCAACTATCAGCCAGCCTTTATACACCATCCCAACAATCTCCCTCGTAGCAACCCTCGCCAAGATTACAATATTCAGCTAAACCCTTGGCAAGGTCATAAGCCTGTTGACAAGAATCAAAACCAACAATCTTATCTAATAGCTGATCATCTTTATCCATTACCTCAACAACAATTTCACAAAATCCATTTTTCTTTTCCTCTAAAGTTACGAAAAAGTACTGAACACCTTCTGGAATAACACAAACGGAAAAACCTATTTGTTCTCTTAAAGCAACTGCAAATTTAGTTTCTGCCTCATTAGATGTATGAATAATCATTCGATTTCCCCCTTATCAAGCATGTTTTAATTGATACTGACGTTTACTAAGATCAGTAATAGCATTTTCAATTTTTTCTTTCTGACTAACCGTTAAATTAGAACGTAATAAACGATAAAAACTCGATTCACTAATACCTAAATATGCAGCTACCTCATGTCTATAAAGTCTTTGTTTCTTCATAGCTTGTTTTAAAGACTCATTCATCTAATTCACCTCCTTGACAGAAGATTAATGTTCTATCATTCATTCCAAAAAAAAGGAACAAACGTTTCATATATTTTCCAGTGTTAGAATATCATAACTAATTTCGCATCACAACTCAAAATACTATATATTGATATCTCGTTAAAATTCATGTACCACATATAGTATGTAAATTAACTATTGTTATATGAAAATTTCATATAACGTTAGTTAAATTACCTATCATAATGGTAAATATTACATTTTGATGACAACGGACAACAATACCATGATTATGTAGCCAAAACAAAAAAATCCCCCATCATTTCGATGAGAGATTTAACTTCATAAAGAAACACTATTAAACTTTTTTTAATTTAGAAATCGATAACTTAATTTCATTTTTATCTGAATCATAATTATCACCCTTGATATAATCAACAATATTAATAATATAAGTAGCGTCAGCATAAGAAAAAGTAGCACGTTCATCATCATCAGAACGAATATGTTGTAAACTTTCTCCAGCAACATCTACACCAAAAAAAATAGTACTTTCATCAATAATATCATTAATTTTTATTGATACTTGACCACCCAATATTGCAAATGAATCTCCCGATTTAAACCATTTATCAGAATCATAAACCACTAAGCTATCATATTCAGATAAAACCTTTGTACGTTCCAGAACCTTCTTGTTCTCAGTAATAACCTTAGATTGAGCAACAATTTCAGCTTGTAAAGGATTAATACGAATTTGTTCCAGTACTACCCCAGTAATAGTAGCAGTCGCAATAATAATAGTACATAAGATAGACAGTGGATGCTGATCCACAAATTCTCGTAAGTTCATGCCTATACCCCTTAAAAAAGCCTGTCCATTTATATAAATTGTACAGACAGACTTTACACTTTTTATTGAACCATGATTTAACTATATCTACAGATACTTCTAATTGATCTGCAATCTGTTTATTTTTATATCCTGTTTCTAGTACTAACATCCACAACGATCATTACCATATACATTAACAATTTTCTTTCCACAAGCTGGGCAAATACCTGGCTTGTCATGATATCCATATGAAAAAGCAGTTCCAGGCAATAATCGGTCTTCTGATACTTTGAGTTGTGCAATTGTTATATTTTTAGGTCTATAAAGAACATCATTACAATAAAAATCAAACCCTTTTCCTTTATAAAGAAAAGCTTTTATCACTTCAACATCTTCTTGAGAAAAGATCCTTCTACCATTCTCGTCCTTAGTAGTAGCATCATAGCCATAAACTTCTTTAAGTTCTTTACACTTAGCTCGTAATCTAGTTAACTTCATACCACCAAAACATGCCGAAAGTTCTTTCAAAGTAATATATTGTGTCATGATCCCCCACCATACCTAACTCGTAGAATTATCGTAAGAACATAAAAAACACTCTCGCAAAACTAGAAACCAATAAAATAACTACCGTAGAGATAGCCTATAAGCGTACACACTGTGGGACACCCCAGAAATACAAAACAGGCTACGCACTACCAAAACAAACTAACAGGCTACGCCCTTAATATAAGCGTACACACTGTGGGACACTTTATATTTGTTTCTTTAATCTTTGTACAGCCGATTTAGATAAGCCTGTTATTTCTGCTAACTTTCTAATTGACAGGTTGGGGTCAGCATCTAATGCTTCCTTAATAATAAATTTCTTTTCATTTGTTTCCTTTTGTTTATCTTTTAGATACTCTTCTCGTGGCTTCACACCTTGTTCACGACGCATTTTTCTATTAGCAATAGTTTTTCTACGACCTTTTTCTTTAGTATCAATAATCGTATTTAAATGCACCATTTCATCAGAAGTTATATCCAGCCATTTAATAATCGTAGTATTTTTTAAATTATAACCCGCACCAGGATAGCCCTTACTAATGGCCAATTCATTAGCCTCTTTATTACTACGTGCTTCATATGCCTTCTCTGCGCTCTTTGTAGCCCTTTCAACCTCTTTAGATGTTAATGGTTTAGTAAACTGAGAATTAAGTAATTTCGTTTGATTTAAAGCTTCTACAAGGTCTTTAGAATAACAACACAACCAATATCTATAAAGAAAACAAATTATTTCTCTATGGCCAGTAACTTCATACTTTCTGATTTCCACCAATTTAACGAGATCCATCAAACGAGCATAATGCAATCTATACGTATTAAACAGCTGTACAGCTTTCTTTTTGCGCCCTTTTCTCTTAACTTTAGGTGGATTAATAACTTCATCAAGCTCTGGTAAATAGTCACGTTGAATTTGTCTTAATTCATACTTGTAATTATGACGATATTCAGCTCTTACTTCGGTACCATTTTTTGAATTTACACTACCAGCAATACGAAAAATACGTGCAGCATCTGCAGCTTTTGGATCTCCACCAAGGTCTGCAAGTGTAGATAATAAATGCTCCTGCACTGCTTGCCAAAGAGGTAAAGCTTTATAAGGTACTGGTTCCAATAGCCAAATTAATACCATTCCTTGTCCACTAAAAATGATAATGTTAGGTTCAGGGATACTTTCTTTAAAGTATTCATGCTCTAATTTTCCCAAAACCCAAGAAGTATCATAATTAAACAAATAAAAATCTAAGTCAATGTACAAAGAACGTAGCTGACGAATAGTTTCAATACTACGATAAGGTTTATAAAAAGTATTTTGAGAGAAATACACATCTTCCCCTAGCCATGAACTTAACTGGGTAGCTAATTCATTTGCTTGGTAATGATATTGCTGAAATTTACCGCTATTTGTTTTCTTAGCAACAGTTATATATCCATCAGAATCATTATGCTGAAACCATGCGTGATATCTAGCTTGCTCAATAGCAGTAGAAATTCCCATAGTTTTTTCCTCCTTTCCTATGGAAAGGAACTGCATACCTATGGTATAGTAATACCAACAAAATAATAAAAAAGGGTATACGAATCCCTTGTCCAAAGAAACTCCGAAGGCGGCCAAACCATGCGGAGTTTTTTATTTGTCTATAATTCTATCAAAATTTAATAGTCTTTGCTATAAGATGTCGTAATAAAGAGAAAACACGACTGATTTGCCGTGTTCATTTGAAACATGATAAAGTTAATTAAAGAATAATCGTTAAGAGTGATCAGTTGCCGCTGGTTGCTCTTTTTTCTTTTTTCTTTTTTCGATACTAAAAATAATCTCCAATATCGTTACCCCTTCAAATCGTTATTTAATTTATCTAAATACTTTGCTCCAAGAGTAAATCCTAAAACAAAATACGCATCTGCGAATTGACCTTGGATAGTAGCATTAGAATCTTCATAATCAATTAAAAGATCCTTACCACCTGTATGAATTGTAACCATTTCAAGAAGCTTATTAAATATATCAACTGACTTTTGATACTCCTCTTTTAGTTCTGGAGTTAAAACGTGATAAGAAGGAATTATTTGGTTATCTTCAAGATCATTCATAACTTTCTTTGCAATTTCTCCCAGCATACTATCATCAGTAAGAGCATTTTCAATAATTTTTTTTTCAATATTTAATGCTTTCATTACTATTTCCTCCTTATTATTTAATTGTTGTTGTTTTTTCTAGCTTCCAGTTTTGCTAATAAACCATCGATTCTTGCTAATTGTTTTTTTGCGTACTCCGGTGTTATCTCGATTCCTCTTTCTTTTAGCATTTGATCAACTGAAAATAAATTGTTATACATAAAAACTCCTCCTTTAAATTAACAATTGTGTAGTTATGTTGTTAAAATTTAGTATTTTATTTGTAACTTCATAATAAAACGAATATTTCGTTTTGTCAACCAATATATATGAATTATATTTAAATATTCGTTTTTAAATGATATAATCATTTTAAAATGTCGAAGGGTGATAGAATATGAAAGAAATACAGTTATCTGAAGTAAGTATTAAGTCAGCTGTACGTTTAATGATGGAGGAAACTGAGTACGATCAATTTCAAAAGATCGCTGAAGCGATTGATATAAAAAAGACAACTTTTCAATCTGCCCTCGATAATGATGCAATGAGAATTAGAGATTTAAAAAAAGTTGCTGATTTACTGGGTTATACAATTAAATTAGAAAAAAAATAGGCCCCCCCATAATTGGGTCGGCCTTTTATTTTTTATTAAATACAACATTCTTTACATACTTTACCTATCTTAGTGTTAACACCTTTATTTGTATTACCTACTGGGACACCACAAGATATACAATTATCTGTTATCTTTCTGTCGTGATATTTATGTAACTCCGTAAGTGCATTGTCGATACACTTAATAGCTTTTTTATCATCTGGTACTGTTTCCTCGAATATATGCTTCCAGTTTCTCAAACTATTCATTACATGATCCATATATCATTTCTCCTTCTTATAATTGATCAATAAGATTCGCATAATATGATTGTGGTTTTTCTAAATAAATCTTCGTCACTTCAATACTAGTATGCCCCATATATTTTGCTATGTCTTGTATGGGAACACCTTTAGAAGCTAATCTTAATCCAAATAAATGACGTAAATTATGAACATGAGCCTTCGTAGATTCGATATTAATCCTTTCAGCATACTTCTTCATTTCTTTATGTGCAGTGTGCCGTGTGATTGGTCCTCTAGTTCCAACAAATAATAAATTAGTATTACTTGAAAAAGGCTGTTTACGAACAGCTAAATATTCTTTTAAGGATTCTATAAGTTTTTCACTTATATATATGGTTCGATATTTACCGCCTTTTCCTTTTATATCTTCTATTGTTTTTTTACCATCTTTAACGTGATCTACACGCAATTGCAACATTTCACTAACACGCATTCCTGAATAATACATTGCTTCAAACATGGCTTTAGTTCGAACATCTCCAGCTGCAGCAATAGCATCTATCAATTGAGTATAATCACTTTCAGTTAATAATTCATCATCATTTAAAGCATACTGTTTTTGTACTTTATCCTGGCGAATCCGAACAGTGATTCCGGTCTCAAATCGATCGTTAATATAATCAATAAATTGCTTAATACTTACAAGTTTGCGATTTATTGAAGATGTTTGTAATTTCTTATCTCTTAAACACTCTTTGTAGGCCGTAATATCAGTCCTATTTAATTGAGAAATAGGTTTATCAATGAAGGATAAAAAATGATTCACGTCCAATTTATAACCATATACAGTTAGCTTACTTTTCTCTTCTTCGAACAGATAATCACAGAAAGCTTCTAAATAATCATTATTTTTCATTTATCTCACTCCATTCCCTAAAATCCGAACACCAAAACGTTTATTTCGTTTTATAACTAATTTTATATTATAAGATTAATAATTCGTTGTCAACATATTTCGAAACTTAATTAATGTTATGTTGCCAAATTTATAAAATGCTTGTTTATCAAGGTTTAAAGTAACTACTTACGAGAAATAAACTAATCTAGTTTACATAATATTTCAAATTGGAGGAGAGATAATGAAAGTTACAGTTCACAAAGGACCATTATTCGAGAAAGTAAAAAAGGAGGTATACAAAGAAATAGGTATGATAATACGCAAAAAAATAAGAGAAGAATCTCTGTCATCAAGTCCAAACTTAGACTACAATAGAGACAAAGAGGTGAGGAACGATGCAAGGAACGGAGAAACCACTTTCACCAAAAGAAGTTAGTATTAACTTAGGTATTGGAGATAGCACACTTCGTAAATGGTGCTTAGCATTAGAAGCTCATGAATATTTCTTTCCTAGAACAGACAATAATCGTAGAGTGTTCTACGAAAGGGATGTAGTGATCCTCAGACACCTAAGACAGTTAATACAGGTTCAAAATTTCACATTAGAGAACGCATCTTTAATTGTTGTATCAAAGTTTAAAGAGGATACGTCCTTAGTGACGAACACCGAGAACAGTGTTCCTCAATTACGTGATTCAAATGAGATTATCGAAAAATTAATGAGCCACATCGAACAGCAAGAAACTTTTAATAAACAGCTTCTAGAAAAGTTAGAAGAACAACAAAAATACATAGAAGAACGTTTAAATAAGCGTGACGAACTACTTATGGAATCTCTAAAACAATCACAAGAAACAAAAAGGCTCCTCCTAGAAGCACAGGAAGAGCAGAAAAAGAAACGTAAAGGTTTATTTAGTTTTTTTAGTAAAGATTGAGCCGGGTCCAGTTTTGTACCCGGCTTTTTTCACTCCTCAATTTTGAGGAATCATTTCAACCGCCAAAGTTGGCGGACCAGATTCGTGCTTACCTCTACATACTCCAGAAATCATCGTAATCCACTTTATGGCCTAACTTTCTCAATGTATTTATCACTTTTTTAGCTGTATTCATATTAGGTTCAAAATCTTCAGGTTGGCACAATCGACTAATTGTACTTTTGCTTACTCCACTTTCTCTGGATAGATCCTGTTGAGAAATTGAATTGTTATCCAGGAACTTACCGAATTTTGATCTCTTTTTACCAAGAAAAAACCAATCCATTATTTCTACCCTCCGTCTATCGGCTCAATTTTGAGCGCATACCTTTTAAATCAAGCTTGGACACAAATCCTAATATTTAAACATCCGAAAAATAGGAAACGTGGACAATCAGTGCTACATAAGATTAACCATGATAGAAAACATTGCAGCTACAAGTAATTGAAAAAGGTAATTACCAAATTATCTACTAAAGTATTGCTACCATTGTTTTTGGCTTAAACAGACTGATTTAAAAGGAAATAAAAAAGTGTTTAGAGAGCAAAGCGAACGGAGGGAAGGTGGGAGCGCGAGGGAGGAAACCAAAAAATTATAAAAATAAAGAACGATAATTACGACACTAAAGAAGACTTATGTTGCCAAATTTAAAAGAACAGCTAAAGAACGGATAACTTGCACATTTAAATAATTAAAGTAATGAAACTTTATATGAAACTCTGTATGAAACTAAGTTTCACGTAGAGTTTCACTAATAGTTTCATGTAGAGTTTCAATAAAAGTTTAATAATCACCAGTAATATCAAGGGTTGCTTTACTTCGTTAAAGTTGGCTAAATATCCAATTTTTAAGGGCGTGACTTTATTGGTGCCATGTGCGCCCTTCCTGGAGGTGTAAAACCATGCTCTTTAAAACAAAAATACAGACTATAAAATTTCAAGATTTTATGAAGAAAGAACGCATAAATAACGCTTCT
Source organism: Bacillus massilioanorexius (assembly GCF_902374955.1). Classification (GTDB taxonomy): domain Bacteria; phylum Bacillota; class Bacilli; order Bacillales; family DSM-1321; genus Bacillus_AD; species Bacillus_AD massilioanorexius. Next base: position 2,513 of record NZ_CABKRX010000024.1, on the reverse strand, counting down.
AATTCTACAAAACGGCAGAGTATAAATTATTCATTCATCCCACTTCATCCAGCTATGTTTATTGATTCTACTTTCATCATGATTGCTGGAGGAGTCGTTCTTGTAGCGTTGTTAGAAAGAACACTTGCTAATTATGGTCATGTTGCCTTTGCTGAAGCAATTTACACATTTTTAAAGATAGCTTTTCCGATTGTCGGCTTAGCTGCTATGTATGTGCTTATATCTCAACTTTCATTTTTTTAAGAGTGGACAAAAATGTCCAACTGATAGCTGAACGAAATTTTCCGTTGAGCTAAAAGCTAATCCTCAATTTGAGGAGTACCTTTAAATATAACAACGAACGGAATTTTCCGTCGGTTAATCGCACAACGAATTTCGTAGAACGACATTACCCTATCGTCAGCACGATTTTGTGCCATCAAAACTGGAGGTAAAAAATGATTAAAGAATGGTACATCAAACAAAAAGCGAAGCAAGAACTACAAAAAGCCTTCAAATTAGGTGAAATGGGTGTCGCGTATTCCTATGGAAACACCACCGGTAAAATCTATCCTAAAATTCATGCTGTTACCTCTAACGAAGATGTAATTGAATATGTATTTACCATTCCTTCAGGGATGGATCCAAAAGACATGATCAAGAAAGAGTATGTATTTAAACAAGTCTTTGGAGAACGCATTGAGTTAAAAGGAAACGTAAAGAAATTTACTCTTACTGTATATATATCAAGCCTTCCAAGCGTTATCCGTTACGACATAGAACAGTACAAAGAACTAATAAAGAACATGAAATTACCCATCGTTTGTGGTCTAGATATGAAAGGAAAAAAGATTGCATATGACATGCTTAAATATCCTCATTTGCTCATAGCCGGTGAAACAGGTTCAGGGAAATCAACTCAAATACGATCTATCCTTACAACTCTAATTACAATAAATGCCCGCGTAGAATTTTACTTGGGCGATTTAAAGAGATCAGAATTTCATCTATTTAGAGGTGTTTCATCAGTAAAAGAAGTTAGCATCAATACTGTACAATTGTTGCCAATCCTAGATTATATCAACTCAGAACTGAAAAGACGTGGAGATCTTTTAGACAATCATGAAGTTGCACATATTGATGACCTATCTAACCCTCCACCTTACATTGTTTTATGTATCGACGAAGTGGCCTTACTGAAGAAAGAAAAGAACATAATGAGCATTGTAGAGGATATAAGTTCCATCGGTCGTGCATTAGGTATTTTTTTAATACTTTCTATGCAAAGGCCTGATTCTAAACTATTAGAAGGTGCCTTAAAAAACAATTTAACAGTAAGAATGGGATTTAAATGCGCTGATCTAATCAATGCACGTGTAATAGGTACCCCAGGAAGTGAAAAATTAAAAGGTGATGGGAAAATGTTACTTAAATTAGATGGATTAGACAATCTAAACGAAATTCAAGCCCCATTCTTACCCCTAGAAGAAGCGAAAAAAATTTTAGAATGTTATAAGTCTCCGATTACTAAACGTACGAAAAAAAAGCATTACAAAGCAAATAAAAAAGATAGTGAAATTATTGACGCTATATTCGAGGTGTTAGACTAATTTTGAGAACGCAATTTTACGTTTTCAAAAAAGAGGTGCGATTATGAAAAAACGAGACATGGATATTTTAAAGAATTTACAACGATTTAGATGCTTAACAAGAGATAATATTATTGATTTACATTTCTCCAATCTCAAGAATCCAATTACGTCATGTAATACTGTATTGAAACGAATGAGAAGAGATGGCCACATCGAAATAAATTCGAACCAACAACCTTACATTTACTTTCCCTCACCAGCTCCTATAAAAAAAGATTCAGCTAAAATCCCTCACTTTCTTGCTATTGCTCAATTTTATATCTCACTGCTGAAAGTTCAGCCACCAAAAGAATTTATTGTGGAACCGAAGTATGGCAAAAGTTATATGGAACCAGATGCCTTTATGATCTGGAAGAACGCTCCGTTCTTTCTTGAAATTCAAAGGTCCATTTACTCTAAAAAGGTTATGGACGCTAAGTTTGAACGGTATATGTCTTATTACATGAATGGGGAATGGAAAAACGAAGCGTGGCAGCCAAAAGAACGTAAAGTTTTTCCCAGAGTATTAATAATCACAGACACACGATATGAAATTCCAACATATCCAAATATCCATTTCTTCCAGGCGCAAAACATTTCACAGTTTGTAACTATTACTCAAAAAAGAGTAAGAGATCAAGAGAACAGCGATAAATTAAATATTAGAATAGGTAATACAGTTTATGGATGAATAAATAAATAAATAAATAAATAAATAAATAAATAGCAACACCTTTAAATCCATATGACGCAACAAACCGTTAGGTAATATATCGATAAACACTTGTAAAACCGACGAATTCTGTATATACTATACATGAAGATAGATCATTCTTATGTAGAAGAGCAGCTCTACATCCCGCATGGGGGCATTTAAGATACCATGATATATCCAGTTCAGGG
>NZ_CABKRX010000023.1 GCF_902374955.1 Bacillus massilioanorexius | reverse complement strand
TCAGTAATTTACACCTTCTGTTATCTAGTTTTGAGAGAGTGAAAAAATTTCCTCTTGAAAAAGTCAGGAAAAATATTATAATAGTATTTGTCCTGATTAATAGTTTTGAAAGCATATGAGTAATATGTCTGGTAATGATGGCGAAGAGGTCACACCCGTTCCCATTCCGAACACGGAAGTTAAGCTCTTCAGCGCCGATGGTAGTTGGGGGTTTCCCCCTGTGAGAGTAGGACGTTGCCAGGCTGTTATTATTCCGCAGTAGCTCAGTGGTAGAGCACTCGGCTGTTAACCGAGCGGTCGTAGGTTCGAATCCTACCTGCGGAGCCATATATTGCTTCCATAGCTCAGCAGGTAGAGCACTTCCATGGTAAGGAAGAGGTCACCGGTTCGAGCCCGGTTGGAAGCTTTATTAATGACAATGGCCCGTTGGTCAAGCGGTTAAGACACCGCCCTTTCACGGCGGTAACACGGGTTCGAATCCCGTACGGGTCACCATATATGGAGGATTAGCTCAGCTGGGAGAGCACCTGCCTTACAAGCAGGGGGTCGGCGGTTCGATCCCGTCATCCTCCACCATATTTTTTAAACTTACTAAAATGCCGGTGTAGCTCAGTTGGTAGAGCAACTGACTTGTAATCAGTAGGTCGGGGGTTCGACTCCTCTTGCCGGCACCATTTTAATTAGTCATTCACTTAAATATCGGAGGGGTAGCGAAGTGGCTAAACGCGGCGGACTGTAAATCCGCTCCTTCGGGTTCGGCAGTTCGAATCTGCCCCCCTCCACCATTTTTAAAAAATGTGGACAAGTTGTTAAACTTACCACCTATTTTTATGTTTCTTTATTGGGCTATAGCCAAGCGGTAAGGCAACGGATTTTGATTCCGTCATGCGAAGGTTCGAATCCTTCTAGCCCAGCCATTAAAGAGCCATTAGCTCAGTTGGTAGAGCATCTGACTTTTAATCAGAGGGTCGAAGGTTCGAATCCTTCATGGCTCATTTTATGTAGGGGCCTTAGCTCAGCTGGGAGAGCGCCTGCCTTGCACGCAGGAGGTCAGCGGTTCGATCCCGCTAGGCTCCACCATTACACTACATACTATTTTCGTCTTAGACTATATATTGTCTAAGACTTTTTTTGTTATATAGGCTCCCATTTGCTTTTTGGATTTCATTTAGTAAGTAAGAGGCGGTATAGAAATTAAAATAATGAAAGCGCCTCTTTAGTTATATAATTGGAAACGTGTAATAAGAATTTGACTGCTGGAAAAGAATGTATGTGGTATTCACTTATAAATAATAGATGAAAATAGAAGATTGAATTAAGAATGATTTATACGTTTTTGAAATGTTATTTTTGAATATTTATACTATTTTTTTGTTAAGTTGAGTCATTTTATTGTTATAGGCTAAAATATATAACAATAGGATGAGGGGGATCTAACAATGAATACGAGTATTTCTATTATTGGTGTTCCTATGGATTTAGGCCAAACTAGACGTGGAGTGGATATGGGGCCAAGTGCAATAAGATATGCTGGTGTTGTAGAAAGATTAGAAAAACTTGAATATCAAGTTGAAGATCTTGGGGATATTTACATCGATCATAATAAAAAAATGAATGACTTAAATGAACCTATAAAGAATTTAAATTTAATAGAAGAAATAAGTAATGATTTAGCTGAAAAAGTAGATGCTGTTGTTTCAAGTGGCTCATTTCCTTTGCTTTTAGGTGGAGATCATAGTATTGCTATAGGAAGTATTGCAGGAATTGCTAAGCATTATCGTAATTTAGGTGTTATTTGGTATGATGCGCATGGAGATTTAAATACAATGGAAACATCTCCATCTGGAAATGCACATGGAATGTCTCTTGCGGCAAATTTAGGTTTAGGTCATTCTGAATTTACGAACATTTTGAACTATTCTCCTAAAATTAAACCAGAACATATCGTTATTATCGGGGCTAGATCCTTAGATGAAGGGGAAAAACAATTAATTAAAGAAAAAAATATAAAAGTGTATACCATGCATGAAATTGATCGTTTGGGTATGTCTAAAGTAATGGAAGAAGCCATTTTATATTTAAAAAATCGGACAGATGGTGTTCATTTATCTCTAGATTTAGATGGATTAGATCCAATTGAAGCTCCTGGTGTCGGTACGCCTGTTCTAGGAGGAATTAGTTATAGAGAAAGCCATTTAGCTATGGAAATGTTAGCAGAGTCTAATTTAATAACTTCAGCTGAATTTGTAGAAGTAAATCCAATATTAGATGAAAAGAATAAAACTGCTATCTTAGCTGTTGCCTTAATGGGTTCATTATTTGGCGAAGTATTACTATAATTAATAGAAGCTTTTGCTTCTTTTTTTTGTCAATTTAAGGTGTTTGTTAAGTAGATAGTCGAGCTCTTTACTTATCTTTAAAACATTTTTATCATTAATAGAGTTTTTTTCGCTAGTACAATCATTTCCATACGTGTGTTTTCAATACATTCTAAGATATTTTTCATTTCTTTAGGCATTTAGAATTCCTCATTTCTAAAAAAATCTATTTTTTTACCCTTTTCTTATATAGGGTAAACCTAAAATATATAAACTTTGATAAGATAAATAAATAAGGTATTTTATGAAACTTTTGTGTGAATCAACCGTAAATATAATGTAGCCGCATAGGGCGGAGGTTAATAAAGAAATGGAACTACTTGTCAAACAAAGAATTAAGGAAGTCTTGAAAGGTGATCAAAATGCTTATGGAGAAATAGTTGAAATCTACAAAGATAAAGTATTTCAACTATGCTATCGTATGCTTGGAAATCGACATGAAGCGGAAGATATGGCCCAAGAAGCATTTGTTAGAGCATTTGTTAACATCCACAGTTTTAACATAAAACTAAAATTCTCTACTTGGTTATATCGTATTGCGACAAATTTATGTATTGATCGAATTAGAAAAAAGAAACCAGATTATTATCTAGATGCGGAAGTAGCAGGTACGGATGGACTTAATATGTACTCACAGGTTCCGGGAGATACCCTTTTACCTGAAGATGAAGTAGAAAGTTTAGAACTCCATGAGAGAATTCAAAAAGAAATCACACAATTACCGGAAAAGTATCGTACTGTTATCGTTTTAAAATACATCGAAGAATTATCATTAAAGGAAATTGGAGAAATATTGGATATGCCAATTGGGACTATAAAAACACGTATCCATCGTGGGCGTGAAGCATTGCGTAAACAATTAAGCAACTTATAAAAAGCAGGTGATTATATTGAAATGTTCAAATGAAATCATAGAATATATGCATGAATATCTGGATAACGAAATAAGTGTGGAACATGAAAGTATATTGCGCCATCATCTGCAAACTTGCGAAGATTGTCAATCATATTTTCATCAGTTGAAGAAGTCTATAGCGCTTGTACAAAGCACATCGCATATTGTGGCACCAGCTGATTTCACACAAAAGGTTATGGCAAGCTTACCTAAAGAAAAGAAAAAGGTAGGTATGAAACGTTGGTTTAAAAATCATCCATTACTTACAGCAGCTTCTCTTTTTATTGTGTTAATGAGTGGAGCTTTATTTTCAAATTGGAAGGAAGATCATCAATTTTCTGTTTCTAAGCAACCGGAATTAGTTGTTGATAATGATACGGTCATTGTTCCTGAAGGAAAAACGGTGTCTGGCGACGTAGTAGTCAGAAATGGAAATATTAAAATTGAAGGAAAAGTTGATGGTAATGTGACCGTCATTAATGGTGAGAAATATTTAGCATCGGCGGGGCATGTTTCTGGGGACATAGAGGAAGTAGATGAAATGTTTGAATGGCTGTGGTATAAAATTAAAAATACAGCGAAAAAGGCATTAACCTTCATGGAAAGTAAAGAAGAGATGCAATCATCCAACTAGGGTTGGATGATTTTTTTATAGGCTATTTTCTAAAAGATTGTTATATTAAACAAGTTCGGTGAATGTAACTAGATTCGATTATAGTGTAAACCGCAAGACTCCTGTGGGCTCACCAGATGCCTCTTGAAAAGAGAACATTTTGGAGTGGGAATGTCGATCTATATTTATCACTTTTTCATAGCCTGAAGCCTGTGAAAACTGCATTTAAATTGGCACGTTTTCTAGAAATAAACGAATGATGAATAGAACGCGATAACGTTTTTTCTTAATTTTATAGTGCATCCTAAAGTTATAACATTTAATGAATGCTTATACAGAGCTGCTATGGAGAGAAAATAGAGGAAATACCAGTATTATTTGAACGTGAATCACCGCTTTTAATTGGAGTTGGGCTAATATATGATATAATAATAAAGTTATCGGAAATTTATGTAGGTATTACATACTCAATTGGAGGAAGTAACATGTCACTATCTAACTTTCCTTTCTTTGACATTATTACGAATGTTGTAGATATTATCCTAGTATGGTTTGTTATATATAAATTATTAATGGTTATAAAAGGTACGAAGGCTGTCCAATTATTGAAAGGAATCTTCGTCATAGTCGTTGTAAAAAGTTTAAGTGGTTTATTTGGATTTAATACGTTATTTTGGTTGATGGAACAGGCGATGGATTGGGGTTTTATTGCAATCATCGTTATATTCCAGCCTGAATTAAGAAGAGCACTTGAGCAGCTTGGAAGAGGTAAATTATTCTCTAGAAGTGCTGTACAAGAAGAAAATGAAAATGAACAAACAGTAGAAGCGATTGCAAAAGCGACCGAATATATGGCTAAACGTCGTATTGGTGCCTTAATCTCAATCGAAATTGAAACAGGATTAAATGAATATATCGAAACAGGTATTGCTTTAGATTCCAAAATTACATCTGAGCTATTAATAAATATCTTTATCCCTAATACACCGCTGCATGATGGTGCAGTGATCATTCAAAAAAATAAAATTGCAGCGGCAGCTTGTTATTTGCCATTGTCTGAAAGTCCGTTTATTTCAAAGGAGCTTGGTACACGACATCGTGCGGCATTAGGAGTAAGTGAGGTAACAGATTGTATTACGGTAGTTGTATCAGAAGAAACAGGAGCTGTTTCATTAACACGTAATGGTGAGCTTCACCGCAATCTTTCACCTGAAGATTTCAAAAAAATGCTAATGAATGAGCTAGTCAATGTATATAAATCAACATCTTCTAACCGATGGAATTGGAGGGTGAAGAAGCATGGATAAATTTATCGAAACCCCATGGTTTTTAAAAGTCGTGGCGTTATCGCTAGCAGCCTTGTTATATATATCTGTAAACTTTGAGGCTAAATCTGACTCATCCATTTTTAATACACCTTCAACAAAGGGAACAGAAGTAGTTGAATCAGTTCCAGTAGATGTATACTATGATCGAGATAATTTGGTTGTAACAGGTGTTCCAAAAACAGTTGATGTAGTTTTAAATGGTCCAAAGAATTTAGTGATACCTGCTAAAAATTCACGAGATTTCAAAGTCTATATTGACTTATCCGATCCTGAAATAGAATTAGGAGATAAGAAAGTACCAATCAAAATTAAAGATTTAAGCGAGAAAATTAGTTCTTCTATTCAACCAGCCTATGCAGAAGTTTCTATTCAAGAAAAGGTAACAAAAGAGTTTTCTGTACAGCCAGAATTTGATCGAGCACTTCTAGAAGATGGATTTATTGCTGAAGAGCCTACAGTAAAACCTAAAAAAGTAAAAATTACGGGTGGTAAAGATTCTATTGAAAAGATTGCCTATGTAAAAGCAATTGTAAACATTGATGTAGGAGCTAATTCAAACGTAGTACGTCAGGCGCAAGTTCAAGCCTTGGATCGAGATTTAAATAAGCTGGATGTTAACATTAATCCATCGACTGTCGAAGTGGAAGTTCCTATTAAAAGTCCTAGTAAAAAAATGAAAATCATACCTGTTGCCTCAGGTAAACCTAAGGAAGGTATTAATATTACTAGTATCAATGCTAATCCGTATGAAGTAACTTTATACGGAAAAAAATCTATTCTTGATTCAATAGACGAATTACAAGTGCCTGTTGATGTTAGTAAAATTGAAAAAGATTCAACATTTACCGTAGCAATTGATTTACCAGATGGGATAACTGCAGCATCCGTTCAAGAAGTTGAAGTAAAGGTGTCTGTCTCGAAGGATGAGCAAACGAATGCTGATAATGAAAACAATGAAGAAGAGGCTGCAGACATTTCTAAAACCTTTTCAAATCTTGGTATTAACTATATAGGTTTAGATGAAGGCTATGAATTAGCCTTTATCAATCCGAGTAAAGGTAGTACGAATGTGGTTGTAACGGGGGATAAGAGTGTGATAAACACTTTAACAGCATCCGATATACAGCTCGTTCTGAATGTGAAGGGTCTTACTGAGGGGGAGCATACAGAAACATTGCAAATCAAAGCTCCTAATAATGTAAAAGTAGAAGCGTCTGATACTGTCGCTAAGTTTTCAATTACAAAAAATGATGTAGGAACATGATGAGATAATTCAATCTAACCTTTCATTTTTTAAAAGATGATAAGAAAACACACCATTCTATTTAAAATAACATAATTATTTTTGCTTCACTGTTTTATCATTGTAGCTTTGGATTTCTAAAAGTGTGTTTTCCTATTTTTAGGTTAGATTGGTTCAATATAGATGTTAGTGTAAAGATAATGGTTAATAGGTTGACTTTATTGTGCAAGTTCACAGTAAAACACATGAAGGAGAGAATTTTAACATGGGTAAATATTTTGGAACTGACGGAGTAAGAGGTGTAGCTAATAGTGAATTAACGCCTGAGCTTGCTTTTAAACTAGGACGTTTCGGAGGATATGTATTAACAAAACATGCAGATCGTCCTAAGGTTTTAATTGGCCGAGATACTCGTATTTCAGGACATATGCTTGAAGGCGCGCTAGTAGCTGGCTTACTATCTATCGGGGCAGAAGTAATGCGCCTCGGTGTAATTTCTACACCAGGAGTTGCATACTTAACAAAAGCTTTAAGTGCAGAGGCTGGAGTTATGATTTCAGCTTCACACAACCCAGTTGCTGATAATGGTATTAAATTCTTCGGAAATGATGGTTTTAAATTATCCGATGAACAAGAAGAAGAAATTGAACAATTGATGGATTTAGTCGAAGACACATTACCAAGACCAATTGGTGGAGATTTAGGCCAAGTTAATGACTACTTCGAAGGCGGACAAAAGTATTTATCATACTTAAAACAAACGGTAGATGAAGAATTTACTGGCTTGCATATCGCTCTTGATTGCGCACACGGTGCAACTTCTTCATTGGCTACGCATTTATTTGCAGACTTAGACGCTGATATCTCAACAATGGGTTCATCTCCAAATGGATTGAACATAAATGATGGTGTAGGTTCTACGCATCCAGAAAGCTTAGCGGCATTTGTAAAAGAAAAAGGTGCAGATGTTGGACTAGCATTCGATGGAGATGGAGATCGTATTATTGCCATTGATGAAAAAGGAAATATTGTTGATGGTGATCAAATATTATATATTTGTGGAAAACATTTAAAAGAAAACGCTAGATTAAAGCATGCAACAATTGTTTCTACTGTTATGAGCAATCTTGGATATTATAAAGCGTTAGAGGCTCAGGGTATTAATAGTGCTCAAACAGCTGTTGGAGATCGTTATGTAGTAGAGGAAATGAAAAAAGGTGGATATAATCTTGGTGGTGAACAATCAGGACATATCATTTTCCTTGATTACAATACAACAGGAGATGGTTTGTTAACAGGTTTACAATTGGTTAATATCATGAAAATGACGAAAAAACCTCTTTCTGAATTAGCAGGAGAAATGAAAAAATATCCGCAAAAGCTAGTAAATGTGAAAGTAACTGATAAATATCACGTTACAGACAATGAAAAAGTAGCGGAAATTATTGCTGAAGTTGAATCAGAAATGAATGGAAATGGTCGTATTTTAGTACGTCCTTCTGGTACCGAGCCTCTTGTTCGTGTAATGGCAGAAGCGCCAACACAAGAGCAATGTAACGAATATGTAGAACGTATTTGTGCAGTGGTAGAGAAGGAAATGGGATTATAAAATAGTCCGTATTGCTTTTTCAGTACCTACGAATAGAAGACAAGCTGTCTAGAAGGTCAATGAGGATTTTCTAGACAGCTTTTTCTTTTATGTAGGTTACATCAGCGTTTTCACAGGTCGTGTGATTTAAGCCTGCAAGGTGATTAAGCTTTTCTATGCATAAGAGGCACGCTTTCTCTTCTTATGCATATTTGTATAGTAAGGTTCCAAAAGTATAGGGGTCATATGTTGTGTTGACGAAATGTTCAACATAAGGTATGATTACTTTGCTTTTGAAATTTCTTCAATGGCATATACTCCTAATTTATTGAAAGGTGGTTGTAGACAAAAATATGGACGTATTAACCAAAAAAGCGCCTGAACTAAATCGGACGGAGTGGTTTAGTTGACGAGGTGGAGGTTTATCGAAGATTCGGCGGGTACCTCCCAGTTGAAGTGCACAGCTGTATATTTCAACTTTAAAACAATAAGGTAACTTATTGGACAACGAGTTGAAAATGCACACACTTAAAAATTAAAATATATGAGACAAGGGGACAAGAGTGTCCCCGGACATTCTTGTCCCTTTGGATGATTTGGAGGAACAAGTATGTGTGGTATTGTTGGATATATAGGAAATCAAGATGCAAAGGAAATCTTGTTAAAAGGGCTAGAAAAGCTTGAATATAGAGGATATGACTCTGCTGGTATTGCTGTTATGAATAATAATGGAGTACAAGTTTTTAAAGAAAAAGGACGTATTGCAGATTTAAGAGCTGTTGTAGATGAAAAGATATTTGCACAAACTGGGATTGGTCATACACGCTGGGCAACTCATGGTGTACCAAGTACAGTAAATGCCCATCCTCATCAAAGCTCTTCGCATCGTTTTACACTTGTACACAATGGTGTCATTGAGAACTATAACATCTTAAAGCGCGAATATTTAAAGGATGTAACTTTTAAAAGTGAAACAGATACAGAGGTCATTGTTGCTCTAGTAGATAAGTTTGCAACAGAAGATAATCTTTCTGTTGAAGAAGCGTTCCGTAAAACGCTATCGCTATTAAAAGGTTCATACGCATTAGCACTTTTGGATGAGCATAACAATGGTACAATTCTAGTGGGGAAAAATAAAAGTCCTCTATTAATCGGTGTAGGAGAATCTTTCAATGTTGTTGCTTCAGATGCAATGGCCATGCTACAAGTAACTGATCAATTTATTGAGTTAATGGACAAGGAAATTGTTATCTTAACTCAAGATAATGTGAAAATTAAAAAGCTAGATGGTTCAGTAGTTCATCGTGAGCCATATACTGCGGAGTTGGATGCTAGTGATATCGAAAAGGGTACGTACCCGCACTATATGCTGAAAGAGATTGATGAACAGCCACTAGTAACGCGTAAAATCATTCAAGCATATCAAAATGATAAAGGGGACTTAACAATTTCTGAAGAAATTTTAAGTGCCATGAATGAAGCGGATCGTATTTATATTGTAGCTTGTGGTACTAGCTATCATGCAGGCTTAGTAGGTAAACAATTCATTGAAAATATGGCATGTATCCCTGTCGAGGTTCATGTTGCTTCTGAGTTCAACTATAATATGCCGATTTTATCTGCAAAACCATTGTTTATTTTTATTTCACAAAGTGGAGAAACAGCAGATAGTCGAGCAGTACTTGTATCGGTAAAAGAACTTGGTTACAAAGCGTTAACCATTACGAACGTTCCAGGGTCAACATTATCACGTGAAGCAGATTATACATTACTACTTCATGCAGGTCCAGAAATTGCGGTTGCTTCAACTAAAGCGTATACAGCTCAAATAGCAGTTCTTGCAATCTTAGCGCATGTAACAGCTATTTCAAAAGGATTAGAGGCTAAATTAGATCTTATTCATGAGCTTGGAATTGTAGCGAATGCAATGGAAGTACTTTGTGATTCAAAAGAGGCAATGGAAGGTATAGCTCGAGAGTTTTTATCTGTTACGCGTAATTGCTTCTTTATTGGTCGGACTTTAGACTTCTTTGTTGGCTTAGAGGGAGCATTAAAGCTGAAAGAAATTTCCTATATCCAAGCAGAAGGCTTCGCTGGTGGAGAGCTTAAACACGGTACAATTGCCTTAATTGAAGAAGGTACACCTGTTATAGCACTTGCTACACAAGAAGCTGTAAACTTAAGTATTCGAGGCAACGTAAAAGAAGTAGTTGCCCGTGGTGCAAATCCGTGCATTATTTCTATGAAAGGTTTGGAAGAAGAAGGAGACAGCTTCGTTATTCCAGCTGTGCACGAGTTATTAACACCTCTTGTCTCAGTAATTGCATTACAATTAATTGCTTATTATGCAGCTTTACACCGCGAGTGCGATGTGGATAAACCACGTAACTTAGCGAAGAGTGTAACTGTAGAATAAGGGATCGAGAAAAACGAAGTGGATTGTTAACAACAAAAAAAGTTGGAAACTGACAATTAAAGTTGGGAACCAAATTAATCAATAATAAATAAGACCTGATGAGTATGTATTCATTAGGTCTTATTTATTTTTATTGAAGGAAATTCTAATTGTGCAATATAAATTGATACAAGTTTTGGTTTTTTGATTAAGAAAATCATTAACTGTTTTTAAAAATATACGGCATATGTTGTCTCTCTGCTATTTATTATTTTAAATTTCCTTTATCATCTATATTTTTTGTAGGCTCTGTTCATAGATATTGTTGCTTTTCGAATACACTTCCTTATTCAACTAACGGAG
>NZ_CABKRX010000022.1 GCF_902374955.1 Bacillus massilioanorexius | reverse complement strand
GTAAGAACGATATTTTTTTATATGAACTAAGGATTTTATACCAAGGGCTTTCATGATTCTTTGTACTTTTTTATGGTTTACTTCATGTCCAAGATTACCTAATTCATCACGAATACGACGGTACCCATAACGATCTTCGTGTTCATCATAAATGGATTGAAAGAGTTGTTTTAAATCAGCATCTGGATCAGGTTTAGTCCTGTTTTTCACTCAGTAATAATACGTGCTTCGTGGAATCTCAGCTAGTTGTAGAAGAGCTTTCACCTGAAATTGATGCCTTAATTCATAGACTACTTGTGCTTTGTCTTGTTTGGTGATTTTTCCTTGTTTTGAATTAAGGCATTCAACTTTTTTTAATAAGCATTTTCCATTTCAAGTTGTTGAATACGTGCTTCTAGTTCTTCAATAGATCCTAGTTTGTTTGGTTTCATTGACTCTTTTTTCACGGATGGGCGCCCCTTTTTCTTTGATTTTAGAGCGTCAATACCATTCCTATTAAACAATTCAACCCATATATATACGGTTGAAGGAGATGTGATGTTAAAAATCGCAGCTGCTTCATTAGGAGTTACTCTAAATTCATTTATATAGTTTAGTACATCCATATTAAGATTCAAATCATCATTTGTAGAGGATGAAGAAGAAAAAGCTTCTTCTCCATGCACGTTATATTGAGCTACCCAATTTTTTAGGGGAGTTAAACTAATATGAAATTGCTTAGCTACTGTTTGAAAGGAAGTTGTTCCATTTAGGTAAGCAAACACTGCTTTTAATTTAAATTCTGAGCTATATTTTGTCATACAAAAATTACACCTCCAATTGTTAGATGTATCTAACAATTGGGGTGCAGTTCAAGGTTTCGGTCTTTTTTTGTTTTTCTTTTCTTCTCCAAATAACAATAATAATAGCTAGCAAGAGTAACCAGGGTATATCGAATTGAAAAGTACTATGTTTAGATATTGCACAGCCTATAGCAATTGTATTCAGCTGTTGGGTTTATAAATGACGTTATAAGCCTGAATTTTCATGATGTTTTATTCTCTCAAGTGAAACATTATTTCAACCTCAATTAGGTAGTTAAACTAATTTACAGAGTTGTTTATCTAGGAATATGATTAATCTATATTTTTATAAGGACTTTACTTGAAATTACTTTATATCGAATGGGGAGGCAATTAAATAAATGATAAGGCAAAACAAAGGAGGACAAAAAATAAATATGAGTGGAAAATCGGCTTTTTATTCAAGAGAGAAGAAGTAGAAAGGAATTCAGCGAAAAGTTTATTAAAGTTATAGTAAAAGATATCGTAAGTTCGCATATACATAAGCTTGTGAAAGAAGGAATTATGAAGTAATTATTTTTAGCTGTTTTTCGAATGAAATGAGGATATAGGAAATTGTCAGGGAAAAGCAATCGGTAAAAAGTTTATGTGCCAGCTCAGAACAGCAAACACTTTTCAGAGAGAGGGAGTGGGTTCTGTTGAGTATGAATACAACGGATTTCTCTATAGACTATGCTATCCAATTAGATAGAAGCGATAAATTAAGAGTTTATCGAAATGAATTTTATCTGCATGAGAATCGCATCTATTTAGATGGCAATTCTTTAGGACTGCTATCTAAAAGAGCAGAACAGTCGCTGCTACAACTGTTGGAATCTTGGAAGCAAGATGCTATTGACGGCTGGACGGGAGGGGCAAACCCCTGGTTTTATTTAGCGGAGCGTTTAGGGGAGTTAAGTGCTCCGTTGGTTGGTGCATCTCCAGAAGAAGTTATTGTTACGGGTTCGACAACGACCAATCTCCATCAAATGGTGGCTACATTTTACAAGCCGAGAGGTAAGAAGGTAAAAATAGTGGCAGATGAACTTACATTTTCTTCAGATATCTATGCTCTCCAAAGTCAACTAATACTAAAAGGTTATGATGTGGACACACATTTAATAAAGGTAAAAAGCCGGGATGGAAGAGTTT
The DNA here is from genome assembly GCF_902374955.1 of Bacillus massilioanorexius. Classification (GTDB taxonomy): domain Bacteria; phylum Bacillota; class Bacilli; order Bacillales; family DSM-1321; genus Bacillus_AD; species Bacillus_AD massilioanorexius. The sequence continues at coordinate 2,576 of NZ_CABKRX010000022.1, read as the reverse complement.
TGGAAGAAGACGATATTATTGCGGAAATGACAGAAGAAGTTGCCTTGTTTGTTTTACCAAGTGTTTTATACAGAAGTGGACAAATTCTTGATATTAAGAGGCTCACAAAGGAAGCACATAGTAGGGGAATCATTATAGGATTTGATTTATGCCATTCTATCGGCTCCATTGAACATCACTTGAGTGAATGGGAGGTGGACTTTGCTGTGTGGTGTAACTATAAATATGTGAACGGCGGTCCTGGAAGTGTGGCTGGTTTATACGTGAATAAAAAGCATTTTCCGCTTCGGCCAGGTCTTGCAGGGTGGTTTAGTTCGCAAAAAGAGAAACAATTTGATTTGGAACATGTATTGCATACGGCCAGCAATGTGAGTGCTTATCAAATCGGTTCCCCTCATATCCTAAGCATGGCCCCGATTATCGGTTCGCTTGAACTTTTTAAAGAAGCTGGTCTATCGTCGCTTAGGGAAAAGTCTTTACAATTAACTAGATATATGATGAATCTTATAGAACATGAATTGGATGACTATGGATTTATTGTTGCAAACCCTAAGGAAGATCATAGGCGGGGCGGACATATCTATCTAGAACATAAAGAGGCGACACGCATTTGCAAAGCATTAAAGTCGAATGGGATCATTCTTGATTTTCGAGCGCCAAGTGGGATTCGGCTCGCTCCAGCAGCTTTTTATACTTCTTATCAGGAGATATGGGAAACTATACAAGTGTTAAAAAGGATTATGGTAGAAGAGGAATATTTGCAATTTGAGAATAAGCGGGAAATTATTGCATAAGGAGGATGTTAAAATGACATGGATTGACATATCACAGCCGTTGAGCAATCGTATTGCAGTATGGCCGGGTGATACAGCTTTTGAATATAAGGTCTCTTATTCTAAAGAAGAGAGTGGTTCTTCAAATGTAGGGAGCATTACAATGAGCACACATACAGGAACACATATTGACGCACCTTTTCATTTTGATGATGATGGAAAGAGGGTGCTCGAACTAAATATTGACATTTATATAGGAGCTGCAAGGGTTATTGATGTGGCAGGATTGAAGTATATAGGTGCGGAACATTTACAAGGGTATGATTTAGAAGGGGTATCTAGATTATTATTGAAGACTGATGCTTCTTTGGATGTTGAAGTGTTCCCTGAAGAGATTCCTTATATAGATGAAAGTTTGCCGTCTCTTCTTAAGAAGAAAGGGATTATCTTATTGGGAATGGATGTACCTTCTGTAGATCCACTTAATAGTAAAGAGCTTGCAGCACATCATCTATTGAACAAACATGGCGTCCATATTCTTGAAAACCTTATGCTTCAGCATATAGAACCTGGTGAGTATGAGTTGATTGCTTTGCCTTTATCCCTTAAAGAAGCTGATGGGAGCCCGGTCCGTGCTGTTATTAGACCATTGTGATTTATAATGGGAGGAGATGAGCTAGAATGAGTGAGCAAGAAAAATTTGCTTTAGAAAAAGGAATCCATACTGATTTTCGTGAGGATATGACATATGGAGAATATTTGAAGCTTGATCCATTGCTTTCCAGCCAAAGCTGTCTATCCGATCATCATGATGAGGTACTTTTTATTATTATTCATCAGGTTAATGAACTATGGATGAAATTAATCCTGCATGAATTACAAGCGGCTATCGCTTCTATTCAACAAAATGAAATGGCAAAAGCATATAAAATGTTGGCACGTGTCTCCTGTATACAATCGCAAATCATTCAAGCATGGGACGTTCTTTCCACGTTAACGCCTTCTGAATATATGGAGTTCCGCGATTCATTGGGACGTGCCTCTGGTTTCCAATCTTATCAGCATCGCTTGATTGAGTTCACACTGGGTTATAAAACGCCTCATATTTTAACTATTTATGAGAAAAATCAAGTGCTGCATGAACGTTTATCTCAAGCTTTTCATTCACCAGGCTTATATGATGTATCCATTCAAGCATTAGCTAAAGCAGGATTGGAAGTAAAGAATGATTTATTGAATCGAGATTATACAAAGCCATATAAAGCAGAGCAGACAGTAGAAGCGGCTTGGTTAATGGTATACAAACATGTAGACCGATATTGGGATTTGTATCAATTAGGAGAGAAGCTTGTAGATATAGAAGATCGTGTCCAACAGTGGCGTTTCCGCCATTTGAAAACCGTGGAACGAATTATAGGGTATAAGCTTGGAACTGGCGGCTCATCTGGCGTTACGTATTTACAGAAAGTGTTAGAACATCGTTTGTTTCCAGAACTATGGGATATACGAACTAAGCTATAAAAAAGATGTTTCTAAAAACGTCCTATATTCAGGGCGTTTTTTGTTAAAAAAGTATTGTAATATATATAATTAAATGTTATATTAATATACGTCGCTGAAAAACAATATTAATATAGTGTTTATGAAAATACATTAAATAAATTGTTGACAGTGAAAAGATAAAATGATATATTAATAGAGTTGCTTCTGATGCAACAAAACAAAATAAAGATCAAAAAAGCTATTGACATTGAATGACTCAATTGATATAATAAGAAAGCTGTTCTAAACAGCTAGAATGTT
>NZ_CABKRX010000021.1 GCF_902374955.1 Bacillus massilioanorexius | reverse complement strand
CTTTGAAAACTAGATAACAAGTAAGAAGGCAAAGTAAATTTTGCGTCAAATATGATGTATAACCGTAAGGTTAAGTTAGAAAGGGCGCACGGTGGATGCCTTGGCACTAGGAGCCGATGAAGGACGGGACTAACACCGATATGCTTCGGGGAGCTGTAAGTAAGCTTTGATCCGGAGATTTCCGAATGGGGAAACCCACTGTTCGTAATGGAGCAGTATCCTTACCTGAATACATAGGGTATGGAAGGCACACCCGGGGAACTGAAACATCTAAGTACCCGGAGGAAGAGAAAGCAAACGCGATTTCCTGAGTAGCGGCGAGCGAAACGGAAGATAGCCCAAACCAAGAGGCTTGCCTCTTGGGGTTGTAGGACACTCTATATGGAGTTACAAAGGAACGGGGTAGATGAAGTGATCTGGAAAGATCCGTCGAAGAAGGTAAAAACCCTGTAGTCGAAACTTCGTTCCCTCTTGAGTGGATCCTGAGTACGGCGGAACACGTGAAATTCCGTCGGAAGCAGGGAGGACCATCTCCCAAGGCTAAATACTACCTAGTGACCGATAGTGAACCAGTACCGTGAGGGAAAGGTGAAAAGCACCCCGGAAGGGGAGTGAAATAGACCCTGAAACCGTGTGCCTACAAGTAGTTAGAGCTCATTAATGAGTGATAGCGTGCCTTTTGTAGAATGAACCGGCGAGTTACGATTACATGCAAGGTTAAGTTGAAGAGACGGAGCCGCAGCGAAAGCGAGTCTGAATAGGGCGAATGAGTATGTGGTCGTAGACCCGAAACCAGGTGATCTACCCATGTCCAGGGTGAAGTTCAGGTAACACTGAATGGAGGCCCGAACCCACGCACGTTGAAAAGTGCGGGGATGAGGTGTGGGTAGCGGAGAAATTCCAATCGAACCTGGAGATAGCTGGTTCTCTCCGAAATAGCTTTAGGGCTAGCCTCGATTGTAAGAGTCTTGGAGGTAGAGCACTGATTGGACTAGGGGCCCTCATCGGGTTACCGAATTCAGTCAAACTCCGAATGCCAATGACTTATCATCGGGAGTCAGACTGCGAGTGATAAGATCCGTAGTCAAGAGGGAAACAGCCCAGACCACCAGCTAAGGTCCCAAAGTATACGTTAAGTGGAAAAGGATGTGGAGTTGCTTAGACAACCAGGATGTTGGCTTAGAAGCAGCCACCATTTAAAGAGTGCGTAATAGCTCACTGGTCGAGTGACTCTGCGCCGAAAATGTACCGGGGCTAAACGTATCACCGAAGCTGTGGATGCATACCGTAGGTATGCGTGGTAGGAGAGCGTTCTAAGTGCGTCGAAGTCAGACCGGAAGGACTGGTGGAGCGCTTAGAAGTGAGAATGCCGGTATGAGTAGCGAAAGAAGGGTGAGAATCCCTTCCACCGAATGCCTAAGGTTTCCTGGGGAAGGCTCGTCCGCCCAGGGTTAGTCGGGACCTAAGCCGAGGCTGAAAAGCGTAGGCGATGGATAACAGGTTGATATTCCTGTACCACCTCTTTATCGTTTGAGCAATGGAGGGACGCAGTAGGATAGAGTAAGCGCACTGTTGGATATGTGCGTCTAAGCAGTTAGGCTGACAATGAGGCAAATCCCATTGTCGTGAAGGCGGAGCTGTGATAGCGAGGGAAATTTAGTACCGAAGTTCTTGATTCCACACTGCCAAGAAAAGCTTCTAGCGAGATAAATGGTGCCCGTACCGCAAACCGACACAGGTAGGCGAGGAGAGAATCCTAAGGTGTGCGAGAGAACTCTCGTTAAGGAACTCGGCAAAATGACCCCGTAACTTCGGGAGAAGGGGTGCTCTGGTAGGGTGTTAAAGCCCGAGAGAGCCGCAGTGAATAGGCCCAGGCGACTGTTTAGCAAAAACACAGGTCTCTGCGAAGCCGCAAGGCGAAGTATAGGGGCTGACGCCTGCCCGGTGCTGGAAGGTTAAGGGGAGAGGTTAGCGCAAGCGAAGCTTTGAACCGAAGCCCCAGTAAACGGCGGCCGTAACTATAACGGTCCTAAGGTAGCGAAATTCCTTGTCGGGTAAGTTCCGACCCGCACGAAAGGCGTAACGATCTGGGCACTGTCTCAACGAGAGACTCGGTGAAATTATAGTACCTGTGAAGATGCAGGTTACCCGCGACAGGACGGAAAGACCCCGTGGAGCTTTACTGCAGCCTGATATTGAATTTTGGTACAGCTTGTACAGGATAGGTAGGAGCCTTTGAAGCCGGAGCGCTAGCTTCGGTGGAGGCGTCGGTGGGATACTACCCTGGTTGTATTGAAATTCTAACCCGCACCCCTGATCGGGGTGGGAGACAGTGTCAGGTGGGCAGTTTGACTGGGGCGGTCGCCTCCTAAAATGTAACGGAGGCGCCCAAAGGTTCCCTCAGAATGGTTGGAAATCATTCGTAGAGTGTAAAGGCACAAGGGAGCTTGACTGCGAGACCTACAAGTCGAGCAGGGACGAAAGTCGGGCTTAGTGATCCGGTGGTTCCGCATGGAAGGGCCATCGCTCAACGGATAAAAGCTACCCCGGGGATAACAGGCTTATCTCCCCCAAGAGTCCACATCGACGGGGAGGTTTGGCACCTCGATGTCGGCTCATCGCATCCTGGGGCTGTAGTCGGTCCCAAGGGTTGGGCTGTTCGCCCATTAAAGCGGTACGCGAGCTGGGTTCAGAACGTCGTGAGACAGTTCGGTCCCTATCCGTCGTGGGCGTAGGAAATTTGAGAGGAGCTGTCCTTAGTACGAGAGGACCGGGATGGACGCACCTCTGGTGTACCAGTTGTCTTGCCAAAGGCATCGCTGGGTAGCTATGTGCGGACGGGATAAGTGCTGAAAGCATCTAAGCATGAAGCCCCCCTCAAGATGAGATTTCCCATAGCGTCAAGCTAGTAAGATCCCTGAAAGATGATCAGGTTGATAGGTTCGAGATGGAAGTGTGGCGACACATGGAGTTGACGAATACTAATAGATCGAGGACTTATCCAAAAA
>NZ_CABKRX010000019.1 GCF_902374955.1 Bacillus massilioanorexius | reverse complement strand
GCCTCTCTATATAATTTATATAGTGATTAAATCATTTATTTTGTTTACATTTTAGGAAGTTTTATTTTAAAAATAGTTCCTTTTCCACCGTTATTTTCAACTTTAATGCTACCATTATGACTTGAGACAATCCACTGAGCTATGGATAATCCAAGACCAACACCGCCCTTTTCACGAGTTCTTGCTTTATCCTCTCTATAAAAGCGATCAAATATACGCTTTTTATTTTCGTCACTAATACCGATACCCGTGTCACAAACTAAGATTATTACTTTATTTTCTTCAGATACAGTCCTAATCGTAATTTTGTCATTTTCAGATGTGTATTTCAAAGCATTATCTATTAATATCACTAATAATTGATGTATTCTACTTTTATCCGCTACAATACTAGCTTTTGATTGCAAATCAAGTGATACAGTCTTTTCCTGTAATTCTGCTATTTCACTATATGGTAAACAAATTTCCTCAATGAAGGAATCTAAATCAAACTTTTTCTTCACCAATTGTGTTTCAGAAGAATCTGCTCTTGCTAATGTTAACAAATCAGCTGTAAGTTTAGATAATCTGCGAGTTTCGGATAAACTGAGCGCAATATTTTCGAACTTATCCATGATTTTTGCATTCGGCGCGGTAAGTAACAGCTCCAATTTATTTTGAATAATGGTCAATGGTGTTCGCAATTCATGTGACGCATTTTCTACGAAATCTAATTGTCTTTTCCATGAAGTAATAATAGGATTCATCGTTTTTTTCGATAGCAAATAACTGGCTGAAATAGACAAAAGAATCGCTACCACAATACAAACAATCAATATTTTTTCAAAATTATTAAGGATTGTTTGTTCTGCATCAACATTAATAATAAGTTGTGTATACATTTCACCATTATTATCCTCATTTTTTACGGTAATAGATCTAAAATGATTCTCGTTTATCACTATTTTATTAATTTGATTCAAGTTATTCACATCTGGCTTCACATCTTTAAAGTAATTCTCATAATACAGTAAACCTATCTGATCTTGATTCATGATTTCCAGATCTTTATTCCATTTCAATTGGATAATCCTTAAATTTCTTGGGTAATCCCCCTTTAAAGGTGGTGGCTGCCCATTCATGTCACGCTTTTCTCCAATGCGTTCCTTAAAGGAAAGTAATTCTTTATCAACCTGTGAATACAACGTGTTTTGAACAATCGTAAAAATGATGATACCAAAAATTGCAAAAATAACTGTAAAAGCAATAAAATTTAAGAACATAAACGAGAATTGCTGCTTTTTTAAAATGCCATTCTTATTCATCTTCGGCACCATTTTCTGACAGCATATATCCTAAGCCACGAAACGTTTTTATATATTGATCATAGTGAAACTTTTTCAGGTTTTTCCTTAAATGACTGGCGTAAACTTCAACTACTGTATTCGAAGTATCTGATTCAAAGCCCCAAATACGATCAAAAATTTGTTCCTTCGTCAGAATAGTATTTTTATTATTGATTAAGTACTCTAATAGACTAAACTGCTTTCCATTCAACTTTATCGATTCTTCTCCAATTGTTGCTGTTCTATTTTTCAAATGTAGTGTTAAATCCTTGAAAGTTAGCGTATTTTCATTAAATCCACCTACAGATCGGCGTACTATCGCTTCCAATCGGAGTAATAATTCCTCTCTATGAAATGGCTTTACCAAATAATCATCGGCCCCTACCTTAAAACCTAAAATTTTGTCATCAATTCCGTCTTTTGCTGTTAAAAAAATAACGGGCGTTGTAATATGATTTTTACGTAACTCTTTTAAAACCTCATATCCATCCATATTGGGTAGCATAATATCTAAAATAATGGCATCATATATATTTTGTTGTGCGAAATATAAACCTTCTTCTCCATCAAAAGATTGTACAGTTTCGAAGTGATCTTTAATGGTTTCAACGATTGTATCAGAAAGATATCGATCATCTTCTATAATTAAAATCTTCATATTATCCCCCCTCTTATTATAGGTTAATATATTTTTCTTAAAAATTCCTAAAAAACATGGTTTCCATTTTATAAATTTGGATTAAGATAAAGCCTGTTTACCTAAAAAAGTTGCTCACTTTACACGGGGTAAGTGATGAGATCCTTGCACATAGCTTCCTATAGAATCACGCATTGCGCTCCAATCTGCTTTTAGAAAACAGCCAATACAAAAACAA
>NZ_CABKRX010000018.1 GCF_902374955.1 Bacillus massilioanorexius | reverse complement strand
AAAGCTGTCTCTTTTTTATTAAGCCGTTAGCAACAATGTTTACGAACAGAGCCAATGGATATCAATCCATTCACCTGATAACACTTTCTATTAATCTGCATTAAAAATATTTTTCATAAATAGTACATTATTAAGTATAAATTTTTTGATTCTGGTAATAATGTAACTATAAATAAAGATATTATAAGAAGGAGACCTGTCTTATGGATACTAATTATCTTCCCGAGCAACTACCTGACACATTAGATGAATTTTTGGAATTATTAAAAACACTATTAATCAATTAACATACAAAACAACTTTTTTAATCCATAGATTTATAGAATAGCTTATCCCATGACTCCTTAGTAACTAAAGTGAAATCGTTTATAATGTGCTCCAAAACTAGTCATTTTAGATAAAAAAGAAGAAACCAACGTTTCTTCGTAGAAAGGTTGGTTTCTTCCTAATAATTGCTCCAATCAGTGATGTGGAGTCTTTACTTCCTTGATAAAATCGACGAAATGTTACATATGGCTAACACCTTGAACAAACTAAAAGAAACAATTGAAAAAAAGAAAGACCTCTTAAACAACATAATTCACTTAATGGGAAAGACATATAAAGAAAAAGATAATACCGTCAAAGAATTGAATGAAAAATTAGATAGGCTATTTACCAAATGATGATTATGAAAGAAGCACAGCAGGCTCGAGAACAAGTCGTTGCTACTAAATACCATGGTACAAACATTTATTTAATTCTCCAACTAAAAAAACTAACCTAGAAAGGTTAGTTAGGATACGCGCCTTAGAGGATTCGAACCTCTGACACACGGCTTAGAAGGCCGTTGCTCTATCCAGCTGAGCTAAAGGCGCACTATATTATAGTATGTATATGATATTCTTCATGTTATAGAATTAATCTCAAAAAAGCTCCGCAGGTAGGATTCGAACCTACGACCGTTCGGTTAACAGCCGAATGCTCTACCACTGAGCTACTGCGGAATAAAACGTATGATGGTGGGCCTAAGTGGACTCGAACCACCGACCTCACGCTTATCAGGCGTGCGCTCTAACCAGCTGAGCTATAGGCCCGTTATGTTGTTGGAGCGGGTGAAGGGAATCGAACCCTCATCATCAGCTTGGAAGGCTGAGGTTTTACCACTAAACTACACCCGCATAAGGAATTTTAAAGGCAGCAACCGGATTTGAACCGGTGAATAAAGGTTTTGCAGACCTTGGCCTTACCACTTGGCTATGCTGCCAAAATGACTGGGCTAGAAGGATTCGAACCTTCGCATGACGGAATCAAAATCCGTTGCCTTACCGCTTGGCTATAGCCCAATAATAGAATTTGGATGGGGCGACTGATGGGAATCGAACCCACGAATGTCGGAACCACAATCCGATGCGTTAACCACTTCGCCACAATCGCCATTATAAGATTATTGAAATATAAATGGTGGAGGGGGGCAGATTCGAACTGCCGAACCCGAAGGAGCGGATTTACAGTCCGCCGCGTTTAGCCACTTCGCTACCCCTCCAACTAATTATAGGGAGACAAACTAATGGTGGCTCAGGACGGAATCGAACCGCCGACACAAGGATTTTCAGTCTTTTGCTTACCTACTGAGCTACTAAGCCACACAATCTATATGAATAGTAGTTTTTATGGCGGTCCGGACGGGACTCGAACCCGCGACCTCCTGCGTGACAGGCAGGCATTCTAACCAGCTGAACTACCGGACCCTATGATAAAAATTGATCATAATAATTTCAAAAAAATGAAGGAGGTAGAGGGATTCGAACCCCCGCGAGCCGTTAAGCCCCTGTCGGTTTTCAAGACCGATCCCTTCAGCCGAACTTGGGTATACCTCCGTTATAATTGGTGGAGCCTAGCGGGATCGAACCGCTGACCTCCTGCGTGCAAGGCAGGCGCTCTCCCAGCTGAGCTAAGGCCCCATTTTTAGTTACTGTATGGAATGGTCGGGAAGACAGGATTCGAACCTGCGACCCCTTGGTCCCAAACCAAGTGCTCTACCAAGCTGAGCTACTCCCCGTTCATCTATAATGGCGCGCCCGAAAGGAGTCGAACCCATAACCTTCTGATCCGTAGTCAGACGCTCTATCCAATTGAGCTACGGGCGCATATCA
>NZ_CABKRX010000017.1 GCF_902374955.1 Bacillus massilioanorexius | reverse complement strand
TGGGACAAAACCTCCTCTGAAATGAAAAAGCCAGTGAAGTTTTACGATGAGTAAAATTTCACTGGCTTTGATTGTTTTTACAATAAAATAAGGACCACTTCTGATAAAATTAAAGTACACCACATACCAAAATTTCAATAGAAAGGTGGATCCTTATGTTTAAAGATTATAACATGAATCAATTAATTTTACCTCTAGATTTAGAAGTGAAATTACAAAATAACGATATCGCTTTTCACGTACACCATTTAGTTGAAAGTATCCCACAAGAAACATTCGAACCCTTTCTACGAAATACAGGGTGTCCTTCCTATCATCCACGCATGATGTTGAAAATTATTTTATGCGCTTATTCGCAATCTGCTTTTTCAGGTCGTAAAATCGAAGCCCTTTTAAAGGACAGTATTCGTATGATGTGGCTGGCCCAAGGCAATGAACCAAGTTACCGTACGATTAATCGATTCCGTGTGCAACCAGAAGTAAAAGAACTACTCCGCGAATGTTTTGTTCAATTTCGTACCCTGTTAGTACAAGAAAAAATAATTGACCAGGAAGCCATTTTTATTGATGGCACAAAGATTGAAGCCAATGCGAACAAATTTACGTTCGTGTGGAAGAAATCCATCGAGAAATATCATAACGGATTAATCGAAAAGTCGAACCAACTTTACAATGAGCTATTGGAAAAAGAAATCATGCCTCATATCGAACGAGAAAGTGAAGAACAATTAACCATTGAAGAACTTAATGAAATCGTTCAAAACGTAGAGGATGTCATTTCTGAATACGATAAAAAAATTGAAGAATCATCAGATGTAGAAGAACGAAAAACGTTAAGAAGTGAACGGAAATTCCCTAAGCAGGTGCGGAAACAATTACTAGATTACATCGTCAGAAAACAGAAATATCAAAGGGACTTTGACATCTTGGGCACGCGAAATAGTTATTCAAAGACAGATCTCGATGCGACATTTATGCGAATGAAAGATGATTATATGAAAAATGGTCAATTAAAAGCCGGCTATAATCTACAAGTCGCAACAGAAGGACAATACGCACTAGCCTACAGTCTATTTTCAAATCCAACAGACACACGTACGTTAATCCCTTTCTTAGATGAAATTGAGGAAAATTATTTTGAGTTACCCAAGTATATTGTCGCCGATGCAGGTTATGGTAGTGAACAGAATTATAATGATATCCTTTCCAATCGTAACCGAGAAGCTTTGATTACATATAACATGTACATGAAAGAACAAAAGAAAAAATATAAACAAAACGAATTCCATTCAGCAAACTGGTATTATGAAGAGAAAACGGATCGATACACGTGTCCAAATCAAAAACATCTCGTATTTACATATCATTCTATTCGTAAAGATAAGTACGACTTTACGCGAGAATTTAAGGTGTACGAGTGTGAAGATTGTTCAGCTTGCCCATTTCGTTCGGCGTGTACGAAAGCAAAAGAAGGAAACAATCGAAAACTCATGGTGAATGAAAAATGGGAACAACAAAAAGAATATATCAAAGAGAAGCTTTCAGAAGAAAAAACGAGTTCCATTTATCGTCAACGAAAAATAGATGTGGAACCATTTTTTGGATTCTTGAAGGCTAATTTA
>NZ_CABKRX010000016.1 GCF_902374955.1 Bacillus massilioanorexius | reverse complement strand
CCAAGTTGAAACTTCATTTAGAATTAACGTTGACGTGTTGTCTTGTTTAGTTTTCAAAGAACATTCTAGCCGTTTAGAACGACTTTATTATTATATCAATCGAGTTATTTAATGTCAATAACTTTTTTGATTTTTATTTTGTTGCATCAGAAGCAACTTTTATATAATATCATTTCGTTTATTATCCGTCAACCCTATTATATTAATTTATTAAGTTAATATATCTTACATTAGGTGCCTCTTAATAAAATAAGTGATTCAAATGTACCACTTGTACCACTTTGATAACTGCATATATTAATCTAATAAAATTCACTAGATTACTATACATTTTAAAGAAATAAAAAAAGAGGTTCATAATCCTCTTATATAATTCTTTTTATGGCTCCGCAGGTAGGATTCGAACCTACGACCGCTCGGTTAACAGCCGAGTGCTCTACCACTGAGCTACTGCGGAATAATAATGCTTTAATGGTGGGCCTAAGTGGACTCGAACCACCGACCTCACGCTTATCAGGCGTGCGCTCTAACCAGCTGAGCTATAGGCCCAATTTTTATGGAGCGGGTGAAGAGAATCGAACTCTCATCATCAGCTTGGAAGGCTGAGGTTTTACCACTAAACTACACCCGCAAATTATAAAATAAGAAAGGCAGCAACCGGATTTGAACCGGTGATAAAGGTTTTGCAGACCTTGGCCTTACCACTTGGCTATGCTGCCATAATGACTGGGCTAGAAGGATTCGAACCTTCGCATGACGGAATCAAAATCCGTTGCCTTACCGCTTGGCTATAGCCCAATGATAAAAAATAATGGGGCGACTGATGGGAATCGAACCCACGAATGTCGGAACCACAATCCGATGCGTTAACCACTTCGCCACAATCGCCATTGTTGGCAGGGGTAGTAGGAATTGAACCCACACCAAAGGTTTTGGAGACCTCTATTCTACCTTTAAACTATACCCCTAAATTTAAATGGTGGAGGGGGGCAGATTCGAACTGCCGAACCCGAAGGAGCGGATTTACAGTCCGCCGCGTTTAGCCACTTCGCTACCCCTCCATGAATTTCAAATATAATCAGGAGTATTTTGTAATGGTGGCTCAGGACGGAATCGAACCGCCGACACAAGGATTTTCAGTCCTTTGCTCTACCGACTGAGCTACTGAGCCATACTAAATTATTTAAATGGCGGTCCCGACGGGAATCGAACCCGCGATCTCCTGCGTGACAGGCAGGCATGTTAACCGCTACACCACGGGACCTAATGGATGGAGGAGGTAGAGGGATTCGAACCCCCGCGAGCCGTTAAGCCCCTGTCGGTTTTCAAGACCGATCCCTTCAGCCGAACTTGGGTATACCTCCGTAATACTATAAATATAAATGGTGGAGGATGACGGGATCGAACCGCCGACCCCCTGCTTGTAAGGCAGGTGCTCTCCCAGCTGAGCTAATCCTCCATATATGGTGACCCGTACGGGATTCGAACCCGTGTTACCGCCGTGAAAGGGCGGTGTCTTAACCGCTTGACCAACGGGCCAATATAATAGACTAAAAATCATTAGTCTATTAATTGTCT
>NZ_CABKRX010000015.1 GCF_902374955.1 Bacillus massilioanorexius | reverse complement strand
GGTGCTGCACCCCAAAAGTTAGAGTGAAAAACTAACTTTTGGGGTGTTTTTTTATGGCAAAATATAGCGATGAATTTAAATTGAGAGTCGTGAAGGCTTACTTAGAAGGTTCTCTGGGATATCCACTATTAGCTAAAAGTTTTAATATGCCAAGCGACTCTCCAATCAAACGATGGGTACGTGCATATAAAGAATTTGGTGAAAAAGGTATACGTAGAAAAAACACGAAAGAAGTTTATTCTGTTCAATTCAAGCTGAATGTATTACACTTTATGAAAAAAACAGGTGCTTCTTTCCAAGACACAACAATTGAATTTAACATGAATAATCCAAGCCTGATTGCGGATTGGTACAGAAAATTTTCGAAAGAAGGTGTAGAAGGCCTGACAAAAAAAGTGAAGGGACGGCCTCCTATGTCTAAAAATCGGAAAGCAAAATCAGTAAAACCAGAAAATGAATTATCCCGTGAAGAACAATTGGAACATGAAAATGAGCTTCTTCGCTTAGAAATTGCCTATTTAAAAAAGTTGAACGCTTTTCAGGAGAATCCGAATGCCTTCCTCGCAAAGCACAAGCAGCAGTGGCATTCGAACTCAAAAAAGAAGGATTCAAATTAAGAAATATACTAGAAATAGTGGGGATTCCAGAGGCAACGTATCATTATCAAGTGAAGCAGTTAAAAAAGGAAGATCCAGATAAGGAATGGAAAGAAATCATTTCTGAACTTTTTCAAAAGCATGAAGGGAAATACGGATACCGCCGTATTTATTTAGCATTAAGAACGCAAGGTTATGTGATTAATCATAAAAAAGTGCAGCGAATTATTAGGGAATTAGGCTTGAAGTGTGTCAAATTCACGCGTAAATCTCGCTATAACTCCTATAAAGGTCACGTGGGTAAAGTAGCTAAAAATCGCCTAAATCGCAGGTTCCATACGTCGATTCGTCTTCAAAAGCTCGCGACAGATGTGACGGAATTCAAATGTGCAGGAGATGAAAAGCTTTATTTAAGCCCCATTCTAGACTTATATAACGGTGAAATTATCTCTTTTGGGATTTCAAATAGACCTACATTAGATTTCGTTTTAGAGCCACTGAATCAAGCAGTAGAAATCATTAAAAATGAAGCTAAATACCGAACAACGATTCATTCTGATCAAGGATGGCATTATCAGCATAATAAATGGATCCAAACATTAAAGAACAATAGAATATTTCAGAGTATGTCGAGAAAAGCCACCTGCGCAGATAATGCGTCAATGGAAAATTTCTTTGGCATCCTCAAACAAGAAATGTATTATGGAGAAGAATTGGTATCATATGATGAGCTGAAAAGAAAGATTGAAGTGTATATCTATTACTATAACAACATACGCATTAAGCAAAAATTGGCTGGTTTAAGTCCCGTACAATACCGAACTCAAACCAACCAATCAGCTGCGTAATTTAAAACTCTAACTTTAAGGGGTCACTACC
>NZ_CABKRX010000014.1 GCF_902374955.1 Bacillus massilioanorexius | reverse complement strand
TGGATAGGCTACACTAAGTTGGACAGATAAAATAAGGGCTTGTAAACTTAGACTATTAACTAAAGGGAGCGTGCTACTATGACACGTCAACGTCGAACTTTTACACCCGAATTTAAACTGCAATTAGTGAAGCTTTATGAAAATGGTAAATCTCGTACAGATATTGCCAGAGAATATGATATTACACCTTCTGCGTTAGATCGTTGGATTAAAAATCATAAAGAAACAGGCTCTTTCGCAGCCAAAGATAATCGAACAGAAGAAGAAAATGAACTGGCTCGATTACGTAAAGAAAATCAAAGATTATTGATGGAGAACGATATTTTAAAGCAAGCGGCGCTGATCATGGGACGAAAATAGATGTGATTCGAAATAACGCTCACAAATATTCAGTATCAGCAATGTGTAACGTCCTTAATCTACCAACGAGTACGTATTATTATCATGCCAATCTATCTAGCAAACGTGTGAAAAAAGCCGAAGATACAGAGATTTCAAAGGAAATTGCTCGTATTTTTAAAGAGAGCCGTAATAATTATGGCACACGTAAAATCAAGAAAGAGTTGGCCAAATTACCTCAACCAAAACAAGTTTCCCGTCGTCGTATAGGGCGCCTAATGAATGAACTAGGGCTGGTGTCAAACTATACGGTGGCTCAATTTAAGCCACATAAATCCAGTTGTAACGAAGCGCCAGTAAAAAATGAACTACAGCGTCAATTCAAGCAGGATGAACAATTAGCGGTTATTGTAAGCGATTTAACATACGTCCGTGTCGGAAAAAAATGGCACTATGTATGCCTATTTGTCGACCTTTTCAATCGTGAAATCATCGGTCATAGTACAGGCGTAAACAAAACGGCAGAGCTTGTGTATCAAGCGATTGCGAGCATCCAGGCGAATTTAAATAATGTCAAAATGTTTCATACAGACCGAGGAAAAGAGTTTGATAATAAACTAATTTCAGAGGCTCTTGAAGCATTTGGTATCCAGCGATCACTGAGCATGAAAGGATGCCCTTATGATAATGCCGTGGCTGAAGCGACATTTAAGGTATTTAAAACAGAATTCGCTAACGGAGCGCACTTCTCTTCACTTGAACAGCTCGCTCTTGAACTTGATGATTATGTTCATTGGTTCAACAATATTCGAATTCACGGAACACTGGGCTATTTAACACCTGTGGAATTCAAGCAACAGACCTTATAATTTTTGTCCAGTTTAGTGTTGACATACCA
>NZ_CABKRX010000013.1 GCF_902374955.1 Bacillus massilioanorexius | reverse complement strand
AAAGTACACCACTCAATATAAACTAGACGTACTAAAATATATGAATGAACATGGGACGTCCATTTTTGACACGGCTGCGAGATTTAATCTATCTTCCGATGCAATTCTCTGGCAATGGCAAAATATTTTACTTACAAAAGGTGAAACGGCCCTTGGTTCGAAGAAAAAGGGGCGTCCGTCTATGAAGAAAGACCATCGAGAACCATCAAAAAAACAGATAACAGCTACGAATTCTATAGAAGATTTACAAGCAGAATTGGAATATTTACGGATGGAGAATGCCTATTTAAAAAAGTTAAACGCCTTAGTTCAGGAAAAGGAAGCATTACAATGAAAGACAAAGCGCAAGTAGTGTATGAACTAAGGGAAGAATTCACTGTACTAAAACTGATTAAACTCGCCAACATCAAACGCAGTACGTATTATTATTGGATCAAAAACGCGAATCGTGCAGACAAGTATGCCGAAATAAAACCTATTATTTCTTCTATTTTTCATGAACATAAAGGGAGATATGGCTATCGTAGAATCACGTTAGAATTACGAAATCGTGGTTATCAAATCAATCACAAGACCATTCAAAGTCTCATGAAAGAACTTGGATTAAAATCTCTTGTCCGTATGAAAAAGTATCGCTCATATAAAGGTAACGTTGGAAAAATAGCATCAAATATTTTAAAACGGGATTTCACGGCGACAAGACCTAATGAGAAATGGGTAACGGACATCACAGAATTTCATTTATTTGGAGAAAAACTATATCTTTCACCTGTACTTGACTTATTTAATGGCGAAATCATTGCCTACAATATGGAGAAACGCCCAGTCTATCCACTCGTTTCAAAAATGTTAAAACAAGCTTTCACTCGTTTATCCGAAGGAGAATTCCCAATTCTTCATTCTGATCAGGGCTGGCACTATCAAATGAATCCATACGCTCAGGCATTGAAAGAACATGGTATTACGCAAAGTATGTCTCGAAAAGGGAATTGTCTCGATAATGCAGTCATGGAGAATTTCTTCGGACTATTGAAATCAGAACTACTCTACTTACAAGAATTCGAAAGCATGGAACACTTCAAGCGTGAGCTTGAACAATATATCGATTATTATAATCACAATCGTATCAAGGCAAAATTAAAAGGCATGAGTCCGGTTCAATACCGAACTCATGCCCAACAAGTTGCCTAATGAAATAACCGTGTCTAACTTTATGGGGTCACTTCAAA
>NZ_CABKRX010000012.1 GCF_902374955.1 Bacillus massilioanorexius | reverse complement strand
AGAAGGAGTGTCCGTAATGAAACCGAATTTTAATAATGAATTTAAATCAATGGTGGTCGAATTGTATCGTTCTGGACGAACAGTGAAAGAACTAAGTAGCGAATATGGCGTATCTGAGGTTACTATTTATAAATGGATCAAAAAATATTCTCCAATTGCGACAGTTGATGAAAAGGAAGTTACACCAAATGATCTGAAACAAATGCAAAAAGAGATGCTTCGTCTAAAAGAAGAGAATGAAATCTTAAAAAAGGCTATGGCCATATTTGCGAGAAAATAAGCGATACAGAATTAATCGAGTTCATTGATGTTCAAAAAGAAGTCCACCCTGTTAAAACACTTTGTGAAGTTTTGGGTATTCCTAGAAGTTCATTCTATCAATCTCATCACAAAGTAGAATCGAAACGCTCACTTGAAAATAAAGAATTAACCAATCAAATAAAACAAATTCATCTAGAAAGCAAAGGAACCTATGGAGCACCTAAAATATCCACCAAGCTTTACTAAAGAAAGGGTTTGAACTAAGTATAAATCGTGTTCAGCGATTAATGCGCCGAGCAAGGATTTTCTCAACCATTCTAACCAAATATCGCCCCTATACGTATAAGAAAGACGAGATTGAAGAAAGAGAAAACCTATTAAAACAAGATTTTAGCACAACAACGATTAATGAAAAATGGGTTGCTGATATTACGTATATTCACGTTTTGCGTGAAGGTTGGTGTTACTTGGCTTCCGTTTTAGATTTGCATTCTAAAAAAGTGGTTGGCTATTCATTTTCAAGAAAAATGACAACAGATATTGTAGTGGAAGCCTTAGAAAACGCTTACTCTGCTCAAAAACCATCAAATGAACTTATTTTACACACTGACTTGGGATCGCAATATACAAGTCAAGAATTTCAAACTTTACTCGTAAAACGCAATATCAAGCCCTCTTTTAGTCGAAAAGGCTGCCCTTATGACAATGCTTGTATTGAATCTTTTCACGCTTCTTTAAAGAAAGAAGAAGTATACCAAACAAAGTATGTAACGTTTGAAGAAGCAAAACTAGCACTCTTTCAATATATTGAAGGTTGGTATAACAGG
>NZ_CABKRX010000011.1 GCF_902374955.1 Bacillus massilioanorexius | reverse complement strand
TTCGCTAGGATATGCATTGTTAGCAAAAAAACATGGCATACCAAATAAGGCACAAATCGAGCGTTGGGTACATGCTTTTAAAGCATTGGGAAAAGACGGATTAAGTAAGAAGCAGTCGAAACAAGTTTTTTCTATTCAATTCAAACTCGATGTATTACACTTTATGAAACAAACAGGTGCTTCTTACCAAGATACAGCGATTGAATTTAACATGAATAATCCAACCTTGATTGCGAATTGGTACAGAAAATTTTTGAAAGAAGGTGTAGAAGGCCTGAAAGAAAAAGTGAAGGGAAGGCCTCCTATGTCTAAAAATCGAAAAGAGAAGTCTATCAAACCAGAAAATGAATTATCCCGTGAAGAACAATTAGAACGTGAAAATGAACTTCTTCGCTTAGAGATTGCCTATTTAAAAAAGTTGAGCGCTTTTCAGGAGAATCCGAATGCCTTCCTCGCAAAGCACAAGCAGCACTGGCATTCGAACTCAAAGAAGAAGGATTCAAATTAAAAAATGTGAAGTGGTTGGGATTCCAGAGGCGACGTATCACTATCAAGTGAACCTTTTCCAAAAAAATGAAGGAAAATATGGATACCGTCATATTTATTTAGCATTAAGAACGCAAGGTTACGTGATTAATCATAAAAAAGTGCAACGAATCATGAAAGAGTTAAATTTGAAGTGTATCAAATTCACACGTAAATCTCGCTATAACTCATACAAAGGTAAGGTGGGTAAAATAGCTAAAAATCGTTTAAATCGCAGGTTTTATACACCTATACGATTACAGAAGCTCGTCACAGATGTAACTGAATTCAAATGTGCTGGAGACGAAAAGCTTTACTTAAGCTCTATTCTAGATATATATAACGGTGAAATTATTTCTTTTGGCATATCCAAAAGACCAACATTAGATTTCGTTATAGAACCATTAAACCAAGCAGTGGTAATTATTCAAAAGGAAGCGAAA
>NZ_CABKRX010000010.1 GCF_902374955.1 Bacillus massilioanorexius | reverse complement strand
TCAAAACAGGAGGCCTATCATGAATTATAACCAAAATAAGAAAATCGCTCAAATCACTTCTGACACATTGATTGTAGGTATCGATATCGCAAAATTCAAACATGTAGCTAGAGCTCAAGACTTTAGAGGTTTAGAGTTTGGTTCGCCTTGTTACTTTGAAAATACGAAAGAGGGATTCCGACATTTTATTGATTGGATCACCAAGCTTATGCGAATTCAAGAGATGAATCATGTGATTGTTGGTATGGAGCCAACAGGTCATTACTGGCTTAATTTAGCTCATGTTTTGAAAAAATATGAGATTAAGTTTGTGGCAGTTAATCCATTACATGTAAAGAAAAGTAAGGAGTTAGATGATAACTCTCCGACTAAAAATGATGTGAAAGATGCGAAAGTCATTGCACAATTGGTCAAGGATGGGAGGTTCGCAGAACCTGTTATTCCACAAGGGGTTTATGCGGAACTCCGAGTGGCTAAAAAAGTACGTGATCTTTTAACTGTTGATCAACAAATTGTGCAAGGTCAAATGCATAACTGGATTGATCGTTATTTTCCTGAGTTCCTTACGGTTTTTAAAAACTGGGAAGGTAAGGCAGCTCTACAATTATTAAAACTAAATGTACTGCCACATGAACTCGTAGAGTTCTCTGATCAAGAACTATTAACGCATCTAAGAAAGGTAGTTACACGTAGTGTCGGTCTTAAAAAGATTCAGGCGATAAAACAAGCAGCCAGTATGTCTATTGGTATTCGACAAGGTGCTGATATGGCGAAATTAGAGTTACAAACATTGATTGATAAATATGAATTAATTCAGTCTAAATTCGAAGAATTAGATACTAAAATAGATCAATTAATTGACCAAATACCTGGCGTTCAACAAATGCTTGCCATCAAAGGTATCGG
>NZ_CABKRX010000009.1 GCF_902374955.1 Bacillus massilioanorexius | reverse complement strand
ATATTTGCGAAAAAATAAGCGATACAGATTTAATTAAGTTCATTGATGTTCAAAAGGAAGTCCATCCTGTTAAAACACTTTGTGAAGTGTTAGGCATTGCTAGAAGTTCATTCTATCAATCTCATCACAAAGTAGAATCGAAGCGATCACTTGAAAATAAAGAATTAACCAATCAAATTAGACAAATTCATACGGAAAGCAAAGGACGATATGGTGCACCTAAAATACATCAAACTTTACTAACGAAAGGGTTTGAACCAAGTATAAAACGTGTTCAGCGATTGATGCGTCAAGCAGGGATTTTCTCAACCATTCAAACCAAATATCGTCCCTATACGCATAATAAAGATAAAATCGAAGAAAGAGAAAACCTATTAGAACAAGATTTTGGCACCACGACAATTAATGAAAAGTGGGTCGCTGATATTACGTATATTCACGTTTTACGTGAAGGTTGGTGTTACTTAGCTTCCGTATTAGATTTGCATTCTAAAAAAGTGATTGGATATTCATTTTCACGAAAAATGACAACAGATATTGTAGTAGAGGCATTAGAAAACGCTTTCTCTATTCAAAGACCATCAAAAGAACTCATTTTGCATACGGACTTGGGATCGCAATATACAAGCCAAGAATTTCAAGCTTTACTCGTAAAACGTAATATAAAGCCCTCTTTTAGTCGAAAAGGCTGTCCTTATGATAATGCTTGCATTGAATCTTTTCACGCTTCTTTAAAGAAAGAAGAAGTTTACCAAACAAAGTATGTAACGTTTGAAGAAGCAAAACTAGCAATCTTTCAATATATCGAAGGCTGGTATAAC
>NZ_CABKRX010000008.1 GCF_902374955.1 Bacillus massilioanorexius | reverse complement strand
AAAAATGATAACCCTGTCGGAGTAAATTTCCGACGAGTATATGTAAATGAAGCTGGACATTTTACCCAAGACAAAGATGGTGCCTGGATAAACAACGTTACGGCATTTAATATATCCATTTCTTGTAACCATTGTGATGAACCAGGATGTGTCAAAGGATGTCCTACTGGTGCCATGCATAAACGTAAAGAAGATGGTGTAGTGGTAGTTGACCATGATAAATGCGTAGGCTGTAAATATTGTACGTGGAACTGCCCATATGGTGCACCACAATATAATGAGGAGCTTGGCATGATGACGAAATGTGATACATGTCTTGATTTAAGAGAAGCAGGTGAAAAACCAGCATGCGTTGCAGCTTGTATTATGCGTGCGATTGATTTCGGACCAATTGATGAATTACGTGCAAAATATGGGGATACTGCTGATATTAAAGGATTGCCTAGCTCGAAACATACCAAACCAAATTTAGTTATTAATCCGCATAAAGATGCTGCTAAATAATCGTTAAGGAGGGATTAAGATGCATGAATGGCCATTATTAATATTTACTGTATGTATGCAGGCAGCCATAGGAGGAATGGTAGTACTATGGTTCTTGCATAGAAAAGTTGAAAAAAGTGATGTGGATTCTAATAGCGCTGTCAAAATACCATTAATTGTGATTACTGCTTTATCAATCATTGGATTAGGTGCTTCATTTGTCCATTTAGGAAAACCGAGTCATGCTTTTAATGCAATCTTAGGATTTGGACATTCTTGGATGAGTCGTGAAATCGTAATTACAGGATGCTTTATTGC
>NZ_CABKRX010000007.1 GCF_902374955.1 Bacillus massilioanorexius | reverse complement strand
CTGAATACAATTCCCCAAACACACCTACATACTCTGGAAATACTTGATCCAGCACGGATTGAAACTGTAACTTAGTCTGTACAAACATACCTGTCAAATTCTCGTGCTGTCTCGTCAGATTACGCAGGTTTAAAAGCTGAATACCGCGCTTTTTATATGGCTCTAAATCCTCTTTGTAATACAGCTCGCAGAGGTGGCGGGCATCGATTATGTCTGTTTTGACTTTACGTAAACTCGAACTTTTCGCTTTGTATGAAATGAGTGGATTCACAATGATTAATAAGTATCCTCTTTTCTCAAAATACTGAACGACAGGCAGATGATAATGCCCCGTAGACTCCAAAACAATGGGTGGTTGTAAGCCTGATAGCTCTTCTACTTCTTTGATAAAGGTGTGTAATTCCTGTAATCCATCCAGTGTATGTGCAACTTTAAAGCTCTTTTTGTAGGGTTTCTTTTTCTCCAAGAATGCTTGAACCTGACTTTCTCCTTTTGCGACATCCAGACCAATGACTGGATTCATGATATCTCCTCCTCAATAATAAATTAGCTGGTAACCCCTAAATGGCTCCTTATAGTGTCATAGCTTCGCTTGTTATACGAGATCTAAGTCCCAACCAGCTTCAATCATGTTTCTATAAGTAGGGGGCGAACGGTTTAGTTGTCGGGATTGAATCCCACGGGTGCTTACGTTCTACCCCAGCTACCATTAGTATTCTAGAACCTAAATAAAAAGGTCAACCAATAACATTGGTCAACCTTATAATACGAT
>NZ_CABKRX010000006.1 GCF_902374955.1 Bacillus massilioanorexius | reverse complement strand
AACATTTCCTTACGACAAGTACTAATTATACAGATGCAATTTGATTTCGTCAATAACTATTTTAAAATATTTTTATGTTTTTATATGAAACATTTTAAAAGTAATTGCAATCTCAATCAAGTTAACTTTTTTAGCCACTGATCAAATTATCACTTAGCATCAGGAGTTTTTATATTACTATTTTAATATATACATGTCAACACATCTTTAAATAGATGTAATTATTTTTCTAAACTGAAATTTCAGGTTTTTGGTAATTAGGACCTCTATTTACTCACAATCGCCATTTATTAACCTTCGTATTCAATAATAATCTATAGCATTTCAAAAAAGTTTTGATGCATACACATATTACTTTCAAACATTTTGTAGTTTAGCTAACAATGCAGAAAAGATCAGAGATATTTCTGAAAGTTAACTTCATAAAACAGCTACCCTTTGATTTTTGGGAGATAAACGAAAAATACTTTATTAAAATAATGCATCATCTTCATATAAAATATATAGATGATTAGGATAATTTATTTTACAGAGGTGACTTACATTCATAGCATGAAATTACTAAAGACGATAAAAAACAAAACTTATTATCTAAATATTAAGACATAAGGACAATGAGTTTAATAAAATAAGCTGAATGTTTTATTTGTAGCATTAACTTCACTCATACTTACCACAACGTATTAAATCGCCCTATACGAGCTAGCGCAACTCAAAAAGCTACCATTTGAATGGACATTTTCAATTGTTTAATCCTTCGGATTTTTCTTTT
>NZ_CABKRX010000005.1 GCF_902374955.1 Bacillus massilioanorexius | reverse complement strand
TTCATTTTCATTCATTACAGGAATGCTGCCCCGTTTGTGGAATAACAAAGAGAGCTGTTCAACCACAGCTCTTAAATTGAAGTAATGCACCCATTAATGAAAAAAATAGTTATTATTGTCCATCAATTTTATGCCACTTAAAATCTTCTAAAACATTTGTATCTTCTGGGTATCCATAATAATAAAGCTTTTTTCCTTCTTTATTAAATGCGGTTGGGTAAAGAAAGTTTAATTGTTCACTAAATGGAAACAAGAAAGAAATACGTTCTCCAGTGTTTACGTTCTTTCTTTCTACATCAGGCTCGACACCAGTTTCTATATATGCAACTTCTTCATCGTATGATATTACACTCAATAAGGTGGATGCACCATTTTTAGTGGTAACGCTCATGCCTCCAACTGTTTGGATTTTATCAGAACTATACGGAATATTGGTTGTTACACTGCTACGGAAAAACACACCTGATTTTTCAGATAGTACCGTTTGGTATATCTCTTCTCCATCACTCTTAAATAAAAAAATAACGGATGAACCTGTATCATATTGCTCCATCAACTCTGCATCTTTTGCAAGGGATGTATTACTTTTGGCAGCACTTAACGACGTAAACCTATACCCATTTATAAAAAATATAAATGTGATTGCAATTAACAATGGTATTATGTATGACCATCTTTTCATCAATATCACCCTTATACATTATACCATATTATTCCAAATGCGTCTTATTGAACTAACCT
>NZ_CABKRX010000004.1 GCF_902374955.1 Bacillus massilioanorexius | reverse complement strand
TATAAAAGTATTCTTTCAATTCATAGGCTGCTTTTAACTCAGGAGAAAACTCAAAATATCTATCTAAATACCATTGATCTTCCTTTGTTAGCTTCTTCGAAGCCTTATGAAAAACATAACGAGTCTTTTTACATTTCTTTCGATCATATGCATGCCATTTATTTTGTTCCCTCACACGTACCTTATCTAAGGCCCAATTCATGTACCTTACAAAATGAAAACTATCGGCAACAATAACTGGGCAGTCCATTGCCTGTGTGACAGCTGCTTTAAATGCTTGACTCATATCCATCACAACTACTTGCACATTCGCTCCGTGCTTTCTCAAGTAATCTTTTATCGTTTCTTTTCGTCTGTTTGGAAGGATATCAATCGGTTCACGGGTCAATGCATCCGCAATAATTAATTGATACTTTTCTTTACCAGAATCGCCTTTAAATTCATCAATCGCAATCACCTTCGGTAAGGCTAATGTTCCTTGTAGATTTTTAGGTACCATACGATCAAATCTTCGAATAATCGTACTAACAGACGTATGATATTGAGCAGCAATTTCGGTGAATGTCTTAGCTTTAACCGTACGAATCTGAACTTGTTGATTCCATTCTTTAGAATGGTGTTGATATCTTTCAACAAAAGGATTATCTTCGCTGAAACGTTTGCCACATGAACAAACATATCTTCTTTTTCGATATAATAGGACTGTTGGACGTTCTGCCATTTTAAGATGCTTAATCC
>NZ_CABKRX010000003.1 GCF_902374955.1 Bacillus massilioanorexius | reverse complement strand
TGAAGTGACCCCTTAAATTTAGACACGGTTATTTTATTAAGCAACTTTTTGGGCATGAGTTCTGTATTGTACAGGACTCATGCCTTTTAATTTTCGCTTTATTCGTTTGTGATTATAATAAGTCATATAGTTTGCTAACTCTTGTTTAAAATGTTCCACATTCTTAAATTCTTTTAAATAAAGAAATTCTGATTTCAAAATACTAAAAAAGCTTTCTATCACTGCGTTATCGTAACAGTTTCCTTTACGAGACATACTCTGTGTAATACCACGTTCACTAAGACAATGACGATATTTTTTCATTTGGTAATGCCAGCCTTGATCGGAATGAAGCAGGAGTGAATCATCTTCATTTAAACGTTCAAAAGCTTGATTTAACATATCTGAAACGAGTGAGTAAGTTGGATTTGAACCGAGAGTATACGTAATAATTTCTCCATTAAATAAGTCTAATATGGGCGATAAATACAGCTTTTCCCCAAATAATTTAAACTCTGTTATATCCGTAACCCATTTTTCATTTGGTTTTTCAGCTTTAAAGTTTCTATCTAATATGTTAGGTGCAATCTTGCCGATTTTCCCTTT
>NZ_CABKRX010000002.1 GCF_902374955.1 Bacillus massilioanorexius | reverse complement strand
CACGTAATCTCTTATTTCGAGGGATGAGTTCTTCTGTCGTTCGGGTTTTACGTGCATCTCGAATGGCACAACGGACGGCTGTGAATAGGGCATGTCTAAGTCTGCTGGAACCCCTTTTCGTGATATGATTTTTAGTGCCTTTAAAGGTACCAGATTCAAATACGCTAGGGTCAATTCCTGCAAAGGCAACCAACTTCTTAGGGTGATTAAACCGATCTATTTCTCCAATTTCAGAGACAATCGTTGCCGCGATTTTTTCACCGATACCAGGAATGGATTGGATAATCTTATATTCTTCTATATTTTTCGCTAAGGCATCTATCTCTTCTTCCAGTTTGGATAGATGCTTTTTGTATTCAAGAAGAATGTTAATAAGCATCTCTAAACTAATCAGGTGACTATGGTATAAGGTCTGCTGAAATGGATTTTGATGAGCTGCTTTCATTAGCTTAGCTGCTTGATCACGGGCCCATTTCTCAGATCGGCTCTTACATAGTTCGTTAATCTTCATAGATAGGGTCTCTACACCAGCTTCCAAAACTTCTTTAGAGGTTGGAAAGGCTGATAAAGTAAACAAAGAGACAT
>NZ_CABKRX010000001.1 GCF_902374955.1 Bacillus massilioanorexius | reverse complement strand
AGTTTAGTGCAAGACGGATTTATTTGTAATGAACGAATACTAGGTGCAATAAGAATAAAGAGAGAAGATAATTAAATGTAGATAGAGATACCATATTACTTTGTAGGGGGATAGTTAGATGATAATAGCGTTAATTGGAAGTGTCTCATTTTTATTAGTTGCGATCTTATATACTTTACTTGCTTTAGGTTTCCCCTATGGAGAATTCGCTATGGGTGGTAAGTACAACGTAATGCCTATAAGAATGAGAGTTGCTTGTGGCTTTTCTGTATTTATTCAGCTATTTGCCATCATAATAATATTGCAGACTGCCAAGGTAATTCCTAATTTATTCTCAATTGGCACTACAAGAGGAATTTGTTTTTTATTTGCGTCATACCTCACACTCAATGCGATTATGAATGGCTTTTCTAATAGTAGAAAGGAAAAGTGGGTGATGACACCTATGGCTATACTTACAGCGCTTTGTTTTTGGATAACTGCTATTGTTGCATAAGAAGATATAGTTTATGAATACATAGACTTAAACTATTAGGGGGCGATTCTTCATTTTGAAAGGTCGTCTTTTTCTTATGTTA